>NZ_JBKIWN010000006.1:0-105898 GCF_058146165.1 Streptomyces sp. AM25
GCGCCGATGGTACTGCATGGGGGACCGTGTGGGAGAGTAGGACGCCGCCGAACTATTATTCAAAAAAGCTCTGGTGTTTGAACTTCGGTTCAGACGCCGGAGCTTTTTTGTTTCCGTGATGCCGTGCGGAGCGTCATGTCGTGTTCACGTTGCGCCGTCACTATCCGCAGGTATGGGGACAGAGGAGATCCTGACGGCGGCAGGTGTGGGCTCCGGGGCCGAGGTCGTGGTGCCCTCGTACGCAACTCCCGGTGCGGCAGAGGCCGTTCGGCGCGTGGGTGCCGTGCCGGTTTTCGCGGACATCGATCCCGGCACCTTCTGCCTCGACCCGGTCGCGGTCGAGGCCGTCGTGACCTCGCGCACCGCGGCCGTCGTGGCCGTGTCCCTCTTCGGGCATCCCGCGGATCTGCCGGCCCTTCAACACCTTGGGGGTCAGCGGAAGTTGCTCGTCGTCGAGCATCATGAGTCCGGTGACCCCGAGCCCGGCCCCCCGGATCCCCGCCGGCAGGCCAATGCGGCCTACCTCGACACGCGTCTCACCGGGCTGCTGACTCCGCCCGTGGCTCCGGGAGTTCGCCACCGTTATCACTCCTATGTGGTGCGCGTACCCGGCAACGGCCGCCCGGACCGGGACGCCTTCGCACGGGCGCTTCGCTCACGCGGCGTTCGGTGCCACGTGCCCGTACAGACTCCGGTGCACCGAATGCCTGCGTTCCGGCGGGAGTTGTGGCTTGCCGAGACCGAGCGGGCTGCCGATGTCTGTCTCACTCTGCCCGTGGGGGAGGAGATGTCGCGGCGCGAACTCCAGCGCGTGGTGTCGGCGTGCAATGCGCTCGGCGGACTGCTGCCCGCGGCTGCGTAGTCGGTGGTCAAAAGGCCGTCCGACCGTGGGGTATGCTTTATCTCGTTGCCGGCCCCAATAGCTCAGTCGGCAGAGCGTCTCCATGGTAAGGAGAAGGTCAACGGTTCGATTCCGTTTTGGGGCTCTGAAGAAGAAGGCCCCCGCCATTCGGCGGGGGCCTTCTTCGTATGCGGATCGTGCGGATCAGTCGTCCTGGCGCAGGCGCTGACGCTCCGGCACCCGCATGGCGAGGATGGCCATGTCGTCGGAGGCGGGCTCCGCGGCGAACCGTTCGACCGCCCTGAGCACGCGTGCCGCGACCGCACCCGCCGTCAGGCCCGTGCAGGTCGTCAGGACGTCCGTCAGGCCGTCGTCGCCCAGCATGCGGGTGCCCTCGCGGCGTTCGGTGACGCCGTCCGTGACGCACAGGAGCACGTCGCCCGGCTCCAGGGTGACCGTCTGCTCGTAGAGCTCCAGGTCCTCCATGACGCCCAGCAGCGGCTGGGGTTCGGCGGCGGCCTCCACGGTGCCGTCCTGGCGCAGGCGCAGCGGCAGCGGGTGGCCGGCGCAGACGACCTTCAGCACGGCGCTGCCGTCGTGCTGGGGCCACAGCTCGCCGTAGAGGAGGGTGAGGAAGCGGCTGCGGGCGCCCTCGTCGAGGATCGCCGCGTTGAGCCGCTCCAGGACGGCCGGGCCGCCGAAGCCCTCGCGGGCCAGCAGGCGCAGGGCGTGCCGGGCGAGGCCCGTCACGGCCGCGGCCTCCGGGCCCGTACCGCAGACGTCGCCGATGGCGAAGCCGTAGGCGCCGTCGCGGATGGGGAACAGGTCGTAGAAGTCGCCGCCGACCTCGTTGCCCTCGCCCGCGGCGCGGTAGATGACCTCGACCTCGACCCCGGGGACGTGCGGGAGCTCGGGCGGGAGGAGGCTGCGCTGGAGGCTCTGGCTGATGGCGGTGCGCTCGGAGTAGAGGCGGGCGTTGTCCAGGGCGAGGGCGGCCCGGCGGGAGAGGTCCTCGGCGAGTTCGAGGATCTCCTGGCGGAAGTGGTCGTCGCTGGGCTTGCCGAGGGTGAGCATGCCGATGACGCGGTTGCGGGCGACCAGCGGCAGGACGACGGTCTCGCCGCCGACCGCGGCCGCCGTGGCGAGCGAGGTGCCCGGGCCGGGGATGTGGCCCGTGGCGTCGGCGAGGCCGAGGCTGCGCAGCGAGGAGCGCAGGGCCGCGGAGTGGGCGGCCTCGGAGGGGGCCGACCAGACGCGGGCGCCGGGGGTGTTGACGGGGTCCGGCGGCGGGACCTTGGAGAGCAGGTTCTTGAGGCCGTCGATGCGGTCCTCGTCCTCGTGCAGGACGTAGGAGAGTTCGGGGTCGGAGCTCTGGTCGGCGATCGTGTAGACCGCGCACCAGGTGGCCAGGGTGGGGACCGTCATCTGGGCCATGAGGGCCAGGGTCTGGTCCCGGTCGAGGGTGCCGGCGAGCAGGTCGGAGGCCTCGACGAGGAAGGAGAGCGAGCCGCGGCGCAGCCGCTCCAGCTCGCCGAGGCGGGCGGACTCGACGGCGAGGGCGATGCGGTCGGCGGCGAACTGCAGCCGCAGGGCCTCCTCGTTGCCGTAGCGCCGCGGGGATTCGGCGGCGACGCCCAGCGAGCCCGTCAGGCGGCCCTCCACCTTGAGCGGGACGGTGACGACCGAGCGCATGCCGGTGTTGGCCAGCAGGGGGACGGCGCCGGGGACGGCGCTGAGGTCGTCGTGGACGGCGGGCATCCGGGCCGAGCCGTAGCGGCCGGTGCCGGCCTCGACGGGGACGCGGGCGAACCGCTGGCGGGCGGAGGGCAGGCCGGTGGAGGCGCGGACCTCCAGCTCGGTCTCGTCGTCCGTGGCGAGCAGGAGATAGGCGGAGTCGCCGTCGAGCATGTCGCGGGCGCGCTCGACGGTGCGCTGGAGGAGACCGTCCAGGTCGTCGGGGGCGGGGGAGCCGATGAAGACCTCGAAGGGGTCCGTGGCGGTGCCCCGCTCGGCGGTGGCGGCGTCGGCCGCGGGGGCGCGCTGCGGGCTCTGCAGGACGGCGCGCTCCTCGTCGCGCACGAGCAGGCAGACGGTGGAGGGTGCGCCCTCGGCGTCGCGGACGCGCAGGTGCGAGGCGTAGACGGGGACGACGCGGCCGTCGGCGCCGCGGATCCCGTAGGAGCCCTCCCAGCGGGACAGTCGCAGGGCCTCGGCGATGCCGGTGGAGGTGCCGGGGGTGTGCGGCCAGGCGGCGAGGTCGGTGAGGGGCTTGCCGGTGATCTGGTCGGCGGTGAAGCCGAAGAGTTCGTGGGCGTCGTCGTTCCAGGAGGTGATGCAGCCGGTGCGGTCGATCTGGATGACGGCGACGCGGACCCGGGCGTCGGCCAGCGGCAGGGCCGCGGCGGGCAGGGCGGGGCCGGCGGAGCGGGTGCCCGCGGGGCGGTCCGGCAGGTCGAGGCGAAACCAGACCTTCTTGCGCGTGGACGTGTATTCGACACCCCAGCGGGAGGCCAGTGCGGCGCAGAGCAGCAGGCCGCGGCCGCCCTCGCGGTCGACGCCGCCGAGCCGGCCGGCCGGGCTCTGCAGGGGCAGCTCGCGCTCGGGGTAGCGGTCGGCGACCTCGACGCACACGCCGCCGTCGGCACGGGTGCACAGGACTTCGGCGGCGGTGCCGGCGTGGACGACGGCGTTGGTGACGAGTTCGCTGGTCAGGACGACGGCGTCGTCGATGATGTCCGGGAAGCCCCAGCCCTGGAGGGTGTCCCGGACGAAGGTCCGGGCGGCGGCGACCGAGCGTCCGACCGGCTCGAAGGTGGCGGCTGCCCGCGCGGTGATCACAGGTCTCCTCGTATGCGTCTCGGCGATCTGCTCACGCATGTGCAGCGCCCCTCCATTGCCCTGGCCGGATGCCAGGTTACTTACCCCCGCGCCCCGGGCGGAGGCCGGTGCACAGTGATTCCACCTTGGGGGTATCGGGTGGACTGTGTGCGATGCTGCCGGAGGTTATGACCTGGTTGGGCTGGAGTGAAACACTGGGAAAGCTCGAAGCGGAAGCCCGACGAGGATGATCGACCCAGCGGGAGGGACACGGTGGAGTCTGGCGCAGCGGCGCGGGGCGTGAGCACGCGCGCGAAGGGCGGACGGTCCCGATCCAATGGGACGACGGAGGTGGACACCGCGGCCCTGAACCGGCTGCTGTCGGCGCTGGAGGCCATGCGGGACGGAAACTTCCGCAAGCGTCTGACGGTGTCCGGCGACGGTGCGATGTCCGAGATCGCGGCGGTGTTCAACGAGGTCGCGGACCGTAATCTGCAGCTCACGGGCGAGCTGGCGCGGGTGCGCCGGGTGGTCGGCCGGGAGGGCAAGCTCACCGAGCGGCTGGAGGTCGGCGCGTGCGAGGGGGCCTGGGCGGCCGCCATCGACGCGTCGAACGCCCTGGTCGACGATCTGGTGCGGCCGGTGTCCGAGGTGGGCCGGGTGCTCTCGGCGGTCGCCGAGGGCGATCTGGAGCAGCGGATGGACCTGCGCTCGCAGGGAGCGGACGGTTCCGCGCATCCGCTGCGCGGCGAGTTCCTCAAGGTCGGGCGCACGGTCAACGGCCTGGTCGACCAGCTGTCGGCGTTCACCGACGAGGTGACGCGGGTGGCCAGCGAGGTGGGCACCGAGGGGAAGCTGGGCGGGCAGGCGCGGGTGCGCGGTATGTCCGGCTCCTGGAAGGACTTGACGGACTCCGTCAACACGATGGCGTCCCGGCTCACCGCCCAGGTGCGTGATATCGCGCTGGTGACGACGGCGGTCGCCAAGGGCGACCTCTCCCGGAAGGTCACGGTGCATGTGGCCGGGGAGATGCTGGAGTTGAAGAACACCGTCAACACGATGGTGGACCAGCTCTCCTCCTTCGCCTCCGAGGTCACGCGGGTGGCGCGCGAGGTGGGCACCGAGGGCGAGCTGGGCGGCCAGGCGCAGGTGCCCGGGGTGGCAGGTGTCTGGAAGGACCTGACGGACTCGGTCAATCTGATGGCCGGGAACCTGACGGCCCAGGTGCGCGGCATCGCGCAGGTGACGACGGCCGTCGCGAACGGCGACCTGTCGCAGAAGGTCACGGTCAGCGCGCGCGGCGAGGTGGCGCAACTGGCCGAGACCATCAACCAGATGACCGAGACGCTGCGCACGTTCGCCGACGAGGTGACCCGGGTGGCCAGCGAGGTCGGTGCCGAGGGCCTGCTGGGCGGGCAGGCGCAGGTGCCGGGTGCGGCGGGGATCTGGAAGGACCTCACCGATTCGGTGAACACGGCCTTCCGCAACCTCACGGGCCAGGTGCGGGACATCGCCCAGGTCACGACGGCGGTCGCGAACGGCGACCTGGGGCAGAAGGTCACGGTCGATGTCTCCGGCGAGATGCTGGAGTTGAAGAACACCGTCAATTCGATGGTGGACCAGCTGCAGTCCTTCAGCGGTGAAGTGACCCGTGTGGCACGGGAGATCGGTGTCGAGGGCGAGCTGGGCGGCCAGGCGGCCGTGCCGGGTGCGGCGGGCACGTGGAAGGACCTCACCGACTCGGTGAACACGGCCTTCCGCAACCTCACCGGCCAGGTCCGCAACATCGCGCAGGTGACGACGGCGGTCGCGAACGGCGACCTGTCGCAGAAGGTCACGGTCGACGTCTCCGGCGAGATGCTGCAGCTGAAGAACACCGTGAACACCATGGTGGACCAGCTGTCGTCCTTCGCCGACCAGGTCACGCGGATGGCGCGGGACGTGGGCACGGAGGGCCGGCTCGGCGGTCAGGCCCGGGTGGACGGCGTCAGCGGCACGTGGAAGGAGCTGACGGACTCCGTCAACTTCATGGCGGGCAACCTGACATCGCAGGTGCGGCAGATCGCCCAGGTGACCACGGCTGTGGCGCGCGGTGATCTGTCGCAGAAGATCGACGTGGATGCGCGTGGCGAGATCCTGGAGTTGAAGAACACCATCAACACGATGGTCGACCAGCTCTCGGCCTTCGCGGAGCAGGTGACCCGCGTCGCCCGCGAGGTGGGTACGGACGGCCGGCTCGGCGGTCAGGCGCAGGTGCCGGGTGTGGCGGGCGTGTGGCGCGATCTGACGGACTCCGTCAACGGCATGGCCGGGAACCTGACCGCCCAGGTCCGTAACATCGCCCAGGTCGCCACGGCGGTGGCGCGCGGTGATCTGTCGCAGAAGATCGACGTGGACGCGCGTGGCGAGATCCTTGAGCTGAAGAACACCCTCAACACGATGGTGGACCAGCTCTCCTCGTTCGCCGAGCAGGTCACGCGGGTGGCGCGTGAGGTCGGCACGGAGGGCATCCTGGGCGGCCAGGCCGAGGTGCAGGGGGTGTCGGGCACCTGGAAAGACCTCACCCAGTCCGTGAACTTCATGGCCAACAACCTGACGTCCCAGGTGCGCAACATCGCCGAGGTGACCACGGCGGTGGCCAAGGGCGATCTGTCGAAGAAGATCACGGTCGACGCCAAGGGCGAGATCCTCGAACTCGTCACCACCGTGAACACCATGGTGGACCAGCTGTCGGACTTCGCCGAGCAGGTGACCCGGGTGGCCCGCGAGGTGGGCACCGAGGGCCAGTTGGGCGGGCAGGCGCGGGTGCGGGACGTCACCGGCATCTGGAAGGACCTCAGCGACAACGTCAACCTGATGGCCAACAACCTGACCAGTCAGGTCCGCGGGATCGCGCAGGTGGCCACCGCGGTCGCCAACGGCGACCTGACCAAGAAGGTCGGCGTGGAGGCGCGCGGCGAGGTCGCGCAGCTCGCGGACACGGTCAACATCATGGTCACGACGCTGTCGTCCTTCGCGGACGAGGTGACCCGGGTGGCCCGCGAGGTGGGCACCGACGGCATCCTCGGCGGCCAGGCGCGGGTGCCGGGCGTGAGCGGCACGTGGAAGGACCTCACCGAGTCGGTGAACTCGATGGCGTCCAACCTCACCGGGCAGGTGCGCAACATCGCGATGGTGACGACGGCCATCGCGCAGGGCGACCTGACCAAGAAGATCGACATCGATGCGCGCGGCGAGATCCTCCAGTTGAAGACGACCATCAACACGATGGTCGACCAGCTGTCCTCGTTCGCCGACCAGGTCACCCGGGTGGCGCGGGAGGTGGGCACCGAGGGGCAGCTGGGCGGTCAGGCCCGGGTGCGGGACGTGGACGGCACCTGGCGCGACCTGACGGAGTCGGTGAACGAGATGGCCGGCAACCTGACCCGTCAGGTGCGGGCCATCGCCGAGGTCGCCACGGCCGTGACCCGCGGCGACCTCAACCTGCGGATCGACGTGGACGCGGCGGGCGAGATCCTGGAACTCCAGGACAACATCAACACGATGATCGCCAACCTCCGCGAGACCACGCTCGCCAACAAGGAACAGGACTGGCTCAAGGGCAACCTGGCCCGCATCTCCGGTCTGATGCAGGGCCGCCGCGACCTGGAGGACATCGCCGGGCTCATCATGAGCGAGCTGACCCCGGTGGTCTCCGCGCAGCACGGCGCGTTCTTCCTGGCGATGGCGACGGACCCGCAGGAGGGCGGCAGCGGCGAGGACGCCTACGAGCTGCGGATGCTCGGCTCGTACGGCTACTCGATGGGCGCGATGCCCACCTCCTTCCGGCCGGGCGAGTCGCTGATCGGCACCGCCGCCAAGGAGAAGCGGACCATCCTGGTGGAGAACGTGCCGCCGGGCTACCTGAAGATCGCCTCCGGTCTGGGCGAGGCGCCGCCGGCCCATGTCATCGTGCTGCCGGTGCTGTTCGAGGGCCAGGTCCTGGGCGTGATCGAGCTGGCGTCCTTCCAGCCGTTCGCGCAGATCCAGAAGGACTTCCTCAGCCAGATCGCCGAGATGATCGGAACCAGCGTCAACACCATCAGCGTCAACACCAAGACCGAGGTGCTGCTCAAGCAGTCGCAGGAGCTCACCGAGCAACTGCGCGAGCGGTCGGCGGAGTTGGAGAACCGGCAGAAGGCCCTGGAGATCTCCAACGCCGAGCTGGAGGAGAAGTCCGAGCGGCTGGCGCGGCAGAACCGCGACATCGAGGTGAAGAACACCGAGATCGAGGAGGCCCGGCAGGTGCTCGAGGAGCGTGCCGAGCAGCTCGCGGTCTCGATGCGCTACAAGTCCGAGTTCCTGGCCAACATGTCGCACGAGCTGCGCACCCCGCTCAACTCGCTGCTGATCCTGGCCAAACTGCTCGCCGACAACGCGGAGGGCAATCTCTCCCCGAAGCAGGTCGAGTTCGCCGAGACCATCCACGGCGCGGGCTCGGACCTCCTGCAGCTGATCAACGACATCCTGGACCTGTCGAAGGTCGAGGCGGGCAAGATGGACGTCAGTCCGACGCGCATCGCGCTCGTCCAGCTCGTCGACTACGTGGAGGCCACCTTCCGCCCGCTGACCGCGGAGAAGGGCCTGGACTTCTCCGTGCGCGTCTCGCCGGAGCTGCCGGCCACGCTGCACACCGACGAGCAGCGGCTGCTGCAGGTGCTGCGCAACCTGCTGTCGAACGCGGTGAAGTTCACGGACTCGGGCGCGGTCGAACTGGTCATCAGGCCCGCCGGGGTGGACGTGCCGGACAGCATCCGGGAACAGCTGCTGGAGGCCGGCTCGCTGCGGGACGCCGACGCCGACATGATCGCCTTCTCCGTCACGGACACCGGCATCGGCATCGCGCAGAGCAAGATGCGGGTCATCTTCGAGGCGTTCAAGCAGGCGGACGGCACGACGAGCCGCAAGTACGGCGGTACGGGCCTGGGTCTGTCGATCAGCCGGGAGATCGCCCGGCTGCTCGGCGGTGAGATCCACGCGGCCAGCGAGCCCGGCCGCGGTTCCACCTTCACGCTCTACCTGCCGCTCAACCCCGGCGAGCTGCCGCCCCAGGGCTACCACCCGGAGGCGGGCGGCGCGGTCGCGGCCGTGGAGCCGGGCGGGCTGATGCCCTCCGGGGACGGCGCCGGTCCGCAGTCGCCGGAGCGCGGCGGTGCGGCGGGGCTCTTCCTGCGCCGCCGGCGCGCGGCGCAGGCGGCGGCGGGGCTGCGGCCCGCGCTGCCGGCGTCCGGCCAGCCGGAGACGGCGGTGCCGGGAGCGAGGAGCGCCCGGCCGGCCGCCGGGCACGAGCCATGGCCGGTGGATGCGCACAGTGACGGCCCGGGCGAGGCGGCGCACGGCTTCAGCGGCGGCTTCCACGGCGAGAAGGTGCTGATCGTCGACGACGACATCCGCAACGTCTTCGCGCTCACCAGCGTGCTGGAGCAGCACGGGCTCTCGGTGCTCTACGCGGAGAACGGCCGCGAGGGGATCGAGGTCCTGGAGCAGCACGACGACGTGGTGGTGGTGCTGATGGACATCATGATGCCGGAGATGGACGGCTACGCGACGACGGCCGCGATCCGCAGGATGCCGCAGTTCGCGGGGCTGCCCATCATCGCGCTCACGGCGAAGGCGATGAAGGGCGACCGGGAGAAGAGCATCGACGCCGGGGCTTCCGACTATGTCACCAAGCCGGTCGATACTGATCATCTGCTGACGGTGATGGAGCAGTGGATGCGTGCTGAGTGACAGAAGCTCGTAAGGACTTTGTGCGTTCGCTGACTGACTGTGGCCGATGACGTGTGGGGCCGCGGTATTCGGGGAACCTTCTGGTCCCCTGCCACGTTTCTGCTACGTGCACAGTGACATCGCGGTGACAGGGTGTGGCGACAGGCGGGGTGCGGCTACCATGACCGGCACAAGGGCGGGCGGCGCAAGGAAGCCGTCCCCGGGGGCGGCGCCCGGTGCTTCTCCCGGCTCCGCGAGCCGGGAAGACCCCAAGCCGGGACGAGGAGGACGGGGCATGGTGCAGAAGGCCAAGATCCTCCTGGTCGATGACCGGCCGGAAAATCTGCTGGCGCTGGAGGCCATCCTCTCGGCGCTCGATCAGACACTGGTGCGGGCATCGTCAGGGGAGGAAGCGCTCAAGGCGCTGCTGACGGACGACTTCGCGGTGATTCTGCTGGACGTCCAGATGCCCGGCATGGACGGGTTCGAGACCGCCGCGCACATCAAGCGGCGTGAGCGGACCCGGGACATCCCCATCATCTTCCTCACCGCCATCAACCACGGCCCGCACCACACCTTCCGCGGCTACGCGGCCGGCGCCGTGGACTACATCTCGAAGCCGTTCGACCCCTGGGTGCTGCGCGCCAAGGTCTCGGTGTTCGTCGAGCTGTACATGAAGAACTGCCAGCTGCGCGAGCAGGCCGCCCTGTTGCGCCTGCAGCTGGAGAGCGGCCAGGCCGCCCGGGCCGGTGCGCTGGAGGCTCAGGAGCCCGCCGGGCTGCTGGCCGAGCTCTCCGCGCGGCTCGCCGCCGTCGAGGAGCAGGCCGAGGCCCTCTCCAAACAGCTGGACGAGTCCGCCGACGCGGCGGCGGTCGCCACCGCCGCCCACCTGGAGCGCAAACTCACCGGACTGCGGCGCGCCCTGGACGCGCTGGAGCCCGGCGCGGGCAGCGCCGCCGGCCAGCTCCCCTCGCCGAGCTGACGGGCCGACGGCCCCGCGTCACCGCACCCGCCTCCGCCTTGACGTCCCGTCACCGGCTCAACCACGCCTCGGCGACACGAACGGGTGAACACCCGGGCCCACGTGTCCCATGCGACGGACGACGGTAACCTCGGCACCATGGCCTCACGTACGTCCGGCAAGGGTTCCCAGAGCACGGCGGGCACCTCGAAGCAGCGCGCCGGGCGATCCGGGAGCGCTGCCAAGAAGGCGGCAGCACGCCCCGCGGGCCGTGCCCCCGTGCGCAGGGCGCCCGCGAAGAAGACCGCGCCCAAGTCCGCCCCCCGCCGCGTCGGGCGCGGCGTGGCGAACGGCGTCGGCGCGATGTTCCGCGGCGTCGGCCGCGGCGCCAAGGGCCTGCACCCGGCGCACCGCAAGGACGGCCTGGCGCTGCTGCTGCTCGCCCTCGCCCTCATCGTCGCCGCGGGCACCTGGTCCAACGTCCGCGGGCCCGTGGGCGACCTCGTCAAGATGCTCGTCACCGGCGCCTTCGGCCGGCTCGACGTGGTGATGCCGATACTGCTCGCCTTCATGGCCGTCCGGCTGTTCCGGCACCCCGAGCGCCCCGAGGCGAACGGACGGATCGTCATCGGCCTGTCCGCTCTGGTGGCCGGCGTCCTCGGCCAGGTCCACATGGCCTGCGGGGCACCCGGCCGCGGGGACGGCCTGCACGCCATGCAGGACGCGGGCGGCTTCATCGGCTGGGCGGCCTCCAAGCCCCTGCAGTACACGGTCGGCGACGTCCTCGTGGTGCCGCTGCTCGTGCTGCTCACGGTCTTCGGCCTGCTGGTGGTCACGGCCACCCCGGTCAACGCCATCCCGCGGCGGCTGCGGGACGCGGGGATACGGCTCGGGATCATCGAGCCGCACCCCGGCGAGTACGACGAGTACGTCCCGGAATCGGCGTACGCCGAGGACTGGCGGGAGTCCCCTGCCCGGCGCCCCCGGCGCACCGCCCCCGCGGCGGACGGCTCCGGCCCCGAGCTGGACCGGGCCGAGGAGGAGGCGCTCGGCAAGCGCCGCAAGCCCCGGCGCACTCCCGTGCAGCCGCCCGAGGGCCGCGAGCCGGACGCCGTGGACCTGGCGGCCGCCGCGGCGGCCTCGCTGGACGGCGCCGTGCTGCACGGCGTGCAGCCCTCGCCGCTCGTCGCCGGGCTCAGCAGCGGCATCGCGCAGGACGGCGGCCGTGCGGAGCCGACGGTGCCGGCCACGCGCGGCGTGTCCATGGACAAGGGCAAGCGGTCCGGGGACCAGCGGCCCGGGGCCGTGCCCGACCTCACGAAGCCGGCCCCCGAGCCGCCGTCCGGGCTGCCCGCGCGGGCCGAACAGCTCCAGCTCGCCGGGGACATCACCTACTCCCTGCCCTCGCTCGACCTGCTGGAGCGGGGCGGCCCGGGCAAGACCCGCAGCGCGGCGAACGACGCCATAGTGGCCTCGCTGACCAACGTCTTCGCGGAGTTCAAGGTCGACGCCGCGGTCACCGGCTTCACCCGGGGCCCGACGGTCACGCGCTACGAGGTCGAGCTGGGCCCGGCCGTGAAGGTCGAGCGCATCACGGCCCTCACCAAGAACATCGCCTATGCCGTGGCCTCCCCGGACGTGCGCATCATCAGCCCGATCCCGGGCAAGTCCGCGGTGGGCATCGAGATCCCGAACACCGACCGCGAGATGGTCAACCTCGGCGACGTGCTGCGGCTGGCCGACGCCGCGGGCGACGAGCACCCGATGCTGGTGGCGCTCGGCAAGGACGTCGAGGGCGGCTATGTGATGGCCAACCTGACGAAGATGCCGCACATGCTGGTGGCCGGCGCCACCGGTTCCGGCAAGTCGTCCTGCATCAACTGCCTGATCACCTCGATCATGGTCCGGGCGACCCCCGAGGACGTCCGGATGGTGCTGGTCGACCCCAAGCGCGTCGAGCTGACGGCCTACGAGGGCATCCCGCACCTGATCACGCCGATCATCACCAACCCGAAGCGGGCCGCAGAGGCCCTGCAGTGGGTCGTGCGCGAGATGGACCTGCGCTACGACGACCTCGCGGCCTACGGCTTCCGGCACATCGACGACTTCAACGCCGCCGTGCGCGAGGGCCGCGTCAGCCCGCCCGAGGGCAGCGGACGGGAGCTGCAGCCGTACCCGTACCTGCTGGTCATCGTCGACGAGCTCGCCGACCTGATGATGGTGGCGCCGCGCGACGTCGAGGACTCGATCGTGCGCATCACCCAGCTCGCCCGGGCTGCCGGCATCCATCTGGTGCTGGCCACCCAGCGGCCGTCGGTCGACGTCGTCACCGGCCTGATCAAGGCCAACGTGCCCTCCCGGCTCGCCTTCGCGACCTCCTCGCTCGCCGACAGCCGGGTCATCCTCGACCAGCCCGGCGCCGAGAAGCTCATCGGCAAGGGCGACGGCCTCTTCCTGCCCATGGGCGCCAACAAGCCCATCCGCATGCAGGGCGCCTTTGTGACGGAGGGTGAGGTCGGGGCCGTCGTCAAGCACTGCAAGGACCAGATGGCGCCGGTCTTCCGCGACGACGTGACCGTCGGGTCCGCAAAGAAGAAGGAGATCGACGAGGACATCGGTGACGACCTCGATCTGTTGTGCCAGGCGGCCGAGCTGGTCGTCTCCACCCAGTTCGGGTCGACGTCGATGCTGCAGCGGAAATTGCGTGTGGGATTCGCCAAGGCGGGCAGACTCATGGACCTGATGGAGTCGCGCAACATCGTGGGTCCCAGCGAGGGCTCCAAGGCGCGCGACGTCCTGGTCAAGCCCGACGAGCTGGACGCGGTCCTCGTCGTCATCCGTGGCGGCTCCCCGCAGTGATCCGGTTGTGAAGGGTCTTGGGCCAAGCCGTTTCTCTTGATGCTCTGCGTAGTTGAGAGAGGGGGGTGGGGCGATGTGCCACCGTCGGTGCCACAGAGCTTTCTGATGGCCGAGCATTCTGATGGCCTACAAAGTCCGGCTTTCCGCTTGCCCGACGCTTTCGCATGCCCCCTAGACTGAATCTCCAGCAGGTGGCTGCACGCTCGAAAGGCGCCCACGTGTCCATCGGCAACTCTTCCGAGGACGACCGGCCTTCCGTCGGACGTTCCCTCCAGCAGGCCCGTATCAGTGCAGGACTGACCGTCGACGAGGTCAGTTCGACCACCCGTGTACGCATCCCGATCGTGCATGCGATCGAGCAGGACGACTTCACCCGCTGTGGCGGACACGTCTACGCGCGCGGCCACGTGCGCACCCTGGCGCGAGCCGTCGGTCTGGACCCGGCCGCGCTCGTCGCGCAGTACACCGCCGAGAACGGCGGGCGCCCCTCGCCCACCCCGGCGGCCCCGGTCTTCGAGGCCGAGCGCATCCGCCCCGAGCCCCGGCGCCCCAACTGGACCGCCGCCATGGTCGCCGCGATCGTCGCCGTGGTCGGCTTCGTCGGGTTCACGCTGTTCAACGGCGGGGCCAAGGGACAGAACTCCGCCGACCCGCCCTCCGCCAAGCCGTCCGCGGCCTCCAGTGCCAAGTCCAACCCCGGCAAGGCCACGGACCCCAAGCCGGAGGCGTCCAACAGTGCCATCGCCGGCGCCCCCGCCAACAAGGTCACCGTCAAGCTGACCGCCGAGAACGGGCAGACGTGGATGTCGGCCAAGGACCACGACGGCAAGCTGCTGGACGAGGGCGTGCTCCAGCAGGGGGCGTCCAAGACGTTCACCGACAGCAAGCGGATCGACCTGAAGCTCGGCAACGCCGGAGTCGCACGACTGTTCGTGAATGGCAAGGAGGTCAAGAACCTCGCCGACGGCGGCCAGGTCCAGAGCCTCAGCTACACCAAGGGCGACCCGGCAGCGGGCTGACCAGCGAGGAACCGCATGACGGCACGGTTGCGGAGAGCCCCCGGGTGATCAGGCTCTCCGCGCCTCGCTGCCACTCGGCAGCGGACCCGGTGCCGGGACAAAGTAGGCTGAGCCCTATGCCCGAACGCCGTACCGTCGCTCTTGTCACACTTGGCTGCGCCCGTAACGAGGTGGACTCGGAGGAGCTGGCAGGCCGCTTGGCGGCGGATGGCTGGGACCTCGTGGAGGACGCCGCCGACGCCGATGTGGCCGTCGTCAACACCTGTGGCTTCGTCGAAGCCGCGAAGAAGGACTCCGTCGACGCCCTCCTGGAGGCGAACGACCTCAAGGATCATGGTCGTACCCAGGCCGTCGTGGCCGTCGGCTGCATGGCCGAGCGGTACGGCAAGGAGCTCGCCGACGCCCTGCCCGAGGCCGACGCGGTGCTCGGCTTCGACGACTACACCGACATCTCCGACCGGCTCCAGACCATCCTCTCCGGCGGCATCCACGCCGCCCACACCCCGCGCGACCGGCGCAGACTGCTGCCGATCAGCCCCGCCGAGCGGCAGGCCGCCAGCGCGCCGGCCCTGCCCGGACACGCCCAGGCCCCGGAGGAGAGCGCCCCCGAGGACCTGCCGGAGGGCCTCGCCCCGGCCTCCGGGCCGCGCGCCCCGCTGCGTCGCCGGCTCGGCTCCAGCCCTGTCGCCTCGGTGAAGCTCGCCTCCGGCTGCGACCGGCGCTGCTCCTTCTGCGCCATCCCGTCCTTCCGCGGCTCCTTCATCTCCCGCCGCCCCTCCGACGTGCTCGGCGAGGCGCGCTGGCTGGCGGAGCAGGGGGTGAAGGAGATCATGCTGGTCTCCGAGAACAACACCTCCTACGGCAAGGACCTCGGCGACATCCGCCTGCTGGAGACGCTGCTGCCGGAGCTCGCCGCCCTCGACGGCCTGGAGCGCATCCGCGTCAGCTACCTCCAGCCCGCCGAGATGCGCCCCGGCCTGATCGACGTGCTGACCTCCACGGAGAAGGTCGCGCCCTACTTCGACCTCTCCTTCCAGCACTCCGCCCCCGCCGTGCTGCGCTCGATGCGCCGCTTCGGCGACACCGACCGCTTCCTGGAGCTGCTCGACACGATCCGCTCCAAGGCTCCGCAGGCGGGCGCCCGTTCCAATTTCATCGTCGGCTTCCCCGGCGAGACCGAGGAGGACGTCGCCGAGCTGGAGCGCTTCCTGACCGGGGCCCGCCTGGACGCCATCGGCGTCTTCGGCTACTCCGACGAGGACGGCACCGAGGCGGCCACCTACGAGCACAAGCTGGACCAGGACGTCGTCGACGAGCGCCTGGCGCGCATCTCGCGGCTCGCCGAGGAGCTCACGGCGCAGCGCGCCGAGGAGCGCATCGGCGACACCGTCGAGGTCATCGTCGACCGGGTCGACGAGGAGGACGGCGTCATCGGCCGGGCCGCCCACCAGGCGCCCGAGACCGACGGCCAGGTGCGGCTGACCGGGGATGCGGTGTTCGCCCCGGGCACGCTGGTCGTCGCCAAGGTGGTCGCGAGCGAGGGCGTGGACCTCGTCGCCGAGCCCCTGGCGCTGGCCGCGGGCGGGTGTACCGGGGAGGCCGGCAGATGAGCGGAGTCCCGGCCCCCACTGCGGGAGGCCCTGCCCCCGCGTCGGCCGGGCGCCCGGCGGGCCTGTGGAACATCGCCAACATCCTCACGATGGTGCGGCTGCTCCTCGTGCCCGGGTTCGTCGTGCTGATGCTCCACAACGGCGGTTACGAACCGGCCTGGCGCTCGTTCGCCTGGGCGGCGTTCGCCATCGCCATGATCACCGACCTCTTCGACGGTCACCTGGCCCGCACGTACAACCTGGTCACGGACTTCGGCAAGATCGCCGACCCGATCGCGGACAAGGCGATCATGGGCGCGGCGCTGCTCTGCCTCTCCGCACTGGGGGACCTGCCGTGGTGGGTCACGGGCGTGATCCTCGCCCGCGAGATCGGCATCACGCTCATGCGGTTCTGGGTGATCCGGCACGGAGTCATCCCGGCCAGCCGGGGCGGCAAGCTGAAGACGCTCGCCCAGGGCGTGGGCACGGGGATGTACATCCTGCCGCTCGAAGGGCCGCTGGCCACCTTGCGCTTCTGGGTGATGGCGGTCGCCGTCGTCTTGACCGTGCTGACCGGGCTCGACTACATCCGGCAGGCCGTGGCCCTGCGCCGTGCGGCGCGGACCGGGGGTGCCGCACGGTGAGCGGAGCGGACGCCGGTCACGCCCCCGGGGTGCTCGCCGAGCTGGCCGCGCGCGGGGAGACGCTGGCCGTGGCCGAGTCGCTCACCGGCGGCCTCGTCGCGGCCGGGCTGACCGCGGTGCCCGGGGCCTCGCGGGTGGTGCGGGGGTCCGTCACCGCGTACGCCACCGACGTCAAGCGCGAGGTGCTGGGCGTGGCCGGGCCGCTGCTCGCCGAGCGCGGTGCCGTCGACGCCGAGGTGGCCCGTCAGATGGCCTGCGGCGTACGGGCGTTGCTGGGTGCCGACTGGGGCGTCGCGACCACCGGCGTCGCCGGGCCCGAGCCGCAGGACGGCAAGCCCGTCGGCACGGTCTTCGTGGCCGTCGCCGGCCCGGGCGGCTCCGGGGCCGTCCGGGAGCTCTCGCTGGACGGCGACCGTGCCCGGATCCGGGCCGGGAGCGTCCGGGAAGTCCTCGCGCTGCTGTGGCGCGAACTGACAGGGAACGCGGGGGCAAAGGATACGGAACAGAACGGGGGGAATTGATGTTTGCAGCCCTGAGTGAACACGACATAGCTCCCCGCACGGCCGCACCCCGAGGCGGTACGGTGGGGCGTGAAGGAACCGGATTCGCGGTCCAAGGAGGGAGCCACCGATGATTCTGCTCCGTCGCCTGCTGGGTGACGTGCTGCGTCGGCAGCGCCAACGCCAGGGCCGCACTCTGCGCGAGGTCTCCTCGTCCGCCCGGGTCTCGCTCGGATATCTCTCCGAGGTCGAGCGTGGGCAGAAAGAGGCGTCCTCCGAGCTTCTCTCCGCAATCTGCGACGCTCTGGACGTCAGGATGTCCGAGGTCATGCGCGAGGTGAGTGACGAACTGTCGCTCGCCGAGCTGGCGCAGTCGGCGGCGGCGAGCGAGCCGGTACCCGCGCCGATGCGGCCCATGTTCAATTCGGTGTCCGTGACGTCCGTGACGGGCGTTCCGGGGGAGCGCGTGACCATCAAGGCCCCTGCCGAGGCAGTGGACGTGGTCGCAGCCTGACGGCAGAGCCGTTTCGTGTTCCGGATCCCGGTCGGTACTCCGACCGGGATCCCGGCGTTTCCGGCCGGGTTCCCGCCTTTGTGCCATGGTGGAGAAATCGGGGATGAACGGAAGAGACGGTTTCAACCGCCCTAAAGGGAGGAAACCAATGTCCGTCGTCAAGAGCCCGCTGTCCGAGCCGGACCGCAAAACCGTGGGCGACGCCCTCCAGGGCGCACTCGTCGATCTGGTGGACCTCTCCCTGGTGGCCAAGCAGGTCCACTGGACCGTCGTCGGCCCGCGCTTCCGCTCCATCCACCTCCAGCTCGACGAGGTCGTCGCGAGCGCCCGCACGCACGCGGACACCGTGGCCGAGCGGGCCTCGGCGCTCGGCATCGCGCCGGACGGGCGTGCCGGGACGGTCGGCAGGACCAGCGGCATCGAGACGGTCGGCGGCGGCTGGCACCAGGACACCGACGCGGTGCGCCTGCTCGTCGCCGGGCTCGGCGCCGTGATCACGCGGATGCGCGAGCGCATCCAGGCGACGGCCGACCCGGACCCCGTCACCCAGGACCTCCTCATCGGCCTCACGGGCGACCTGGAGAAGCACCACTGGATGTTCCAGGCGGAGAATGCCTAGGCGCTCCGCTGGGAGTCCGGTAGGTCGTCCGCGGCTACGTCGTGGCTGGTCGCGCCCACACGGCGGAGCCGCATACGGTCACCGCCCCGCTGCCCCTTCGGGGCGCTACCGAACCGCATCGGACTTCGCCGAGCCCGCTGAGAGCGCCTGAACCCCGTCCCCGCCCGTCGGGGCGCCCGGGTGGCGGCCGTGGCGCGGTCACGGTCTCCTGAGGGCATGGACGAGCACCCGGTCATCCGCTTCACGCGCGAGCTGATGGTGGTCTCGGACCTCGACCAGGCGACGGCCGGGGCCTTCGTACGGGCCGTCTACCAGGAGGGCACGCACGACGGGGAGCGTCGGGTGATCGTCGAACTGCACCGGCGGGACCGGACGATCGAGGAGCTGGAGCGCGAGCTCGTACGGTTGCGCGCGGAGGGGCCCGGCGGGGGCTGACGAGGGTCCGCGCGGTGCACCGCGGCCGAAGGGGGAACGGGCCGAAGGAGGCAGCCATGATCCGGCAGCACGCCCGGCGCCGCCGCCGGCCCCGTGGGGCGGCCGGACGGGCGGTCCTGCTCGTGCTGGGCTGCGTCTGGTGGTGGGCCGTTGTGCGGCTGGCCGTCCAGCCCGGGCGGCTCGGGGCCGTGGAGGAGCTGGTGGCCGCCGGGGGGTGGGGGCTGAGTCTGCTGCCGGTGCACTGCGTGCCGCGGAACGGGCGGGAGAACCGGATCGCCGCGGCGTGGGGCCGTCGCCGGTCCGCTGCGCGGCGGCGCCCGTGATCCTTCCGCGTACCGGCCCCACCTGCCCGGTCACCCGTTCGGCCCATCCGGAGCGGGGCCTTCCTGGCAGCGGGGGCACCAGTACGTGGGCCGCTCCCGGCCTGCCTTTCCCTGCACTGCGCTGCCGACCGGGGTGCCGCAGCGGCGGCACGGACGCCCTGCGCGCCCGTACACCCACAGCCGGTGGTCCGGGCGGGGGTCGGCGGTGGTGATGCGGGCGGCGCGGGCCTTGTTGACTTCCAGAAGTTTCTTGGCCAGGGCCGTCAGACGCTCGGGGGACGGCAGCTGCGCGACGGGCAGCCACGGGGAGATCCGCAGCAGGAAGCAGATCTCGGACTTGTAGACATTGCCGATCCCGGCGAGGTTGCGCTGGTCGAGCACGGCGTCGCCGACGGCGCGGGCGGGGTCGGCGAGCAGGCGGCGGACGGCCTCCGCCGCATCCCAGCCGGGGCCGAGCAGGTCGGGGCCCAGGTGGCCGACGACGCCGGCCTCGTCGGCGGTGCGCAGCAGGTCCAGGGCGGGCAGGCGGTAGCCGACGGCGACGGCGGACGCGGTGCCGAGGACCGCGCGGACCTGGTGCTCGGGGCCGCCGTGCCGGCGCTCGCCCGGGGCGTGGATCCGCCAGGAACCGTCCATGCCCAGATGCGAGTGCAGGGTGAGGCCGCCCTCGGCGCGGGCGAGCAGGTGCTTGCCGCGCGGCACCACCTCGGTGATGCGACGGCCGGTCAGGTCGGCCGTCGCCAGGGCGGGGACGCGCAGATCGCACCGGGTCAGCACCTGTCCCGCCAGGGCGCGGTGGAGGTCCCGGGCGGTGCGCCAGACGGTGTCTCCTTCGGGCATGCGGCTGCTCCTCCGGGGTCAGGGCGCGCGCAGGCGCAGGCCCTTGGGGGTGGCGTGGAAGCCCGCGGACTCCAGCAGGGCGCCCAGCGGGGACGTCAGCGCCGGGGCGCCGTTGATGCGCTCCACCGTCACCGTGCCCAGCGCGCCCGCCCGGGCCGCCTCGGCCAGGGCAGCGGTCGCTTCGCGCAGACCCGGGTCCTCGCCGTGCGCCTCCTCGGCACCCTCCTCCTGGGGCCAGGCGAGGACGGTCCTGCCGCCGCGCTCGACGTAGAGCGCGAGGGCTCCGTCGAGCAGGACGACCAGGGAGCCCGCCTTGCGCCCCGGCTTGTGGGAGGCACCGGCGGGCGGATCGGGCCACGTCAGCGCCGCGCCGTAGGCGTTGGCGGGATCGGCCGCGGCGAGCACGACGGCCCGGCGCCGGGCCGGCCGCGCCGGACCCGCGCTCTCCGGGTACCCGGCGCTGCCGCGCTCGCGGGCCGTGCCGACGGCGCGCAGCCGGTCCACCGCGCCGTCCATCGCGAACTGGGCCGCCCCCAGGCCCTCGACGACGTAGCCGCGGCGGGCCTGGCCGCTCTCCTCGAACGCGGACAGCACCCGGTACGCGGCGGAGAACCCGCCCTCGACGCCCTCGGCGGCGACCGCGCCGCGCGTCACCACGCCGTGCCGGTCGAGGAGCGTGCGGGCCAGGGCATGGGCCCGGTGGGTGGGGTCGGGCTCGCGCTCGGGGAGCAGCGACCAGCGGCCCGCGACCGTCGGCGGCCCGCCGCGCGAGGCGGTGGGCCGGGGCACCGCGCCCGTACGGCCGAGGAGGGCGCCGTACCGGCCGCGGGGGACGGGGCGCCGTGCGCGGTGGGCCGTGGAACCGGCCGTGCGGCCCGAGCCGAGGAGGGCGCGGAGCGGGGCGAGCGTGTCGTTGGTGAGCCGGCCGGACCAGGCGAGATCCCAGACGGCCTCGGCGATCCGGGCGTCGGTGCCGGCGGCGTCCCCGCTGTCGGCGCCCGTGGCGCGGACCCGCTCGGCGATCTGCCGGAAGAACAGGCCGTAACCGCCGGAGAGCGCCTCCAGGACGGCTTCGTGCAGCGGCGAGAGCTCCAGGGGGTGCGGCGGGGGCAGCAGCAGGGGCGCCGAGTCGGCGGGCAGCAGCGAGACCCAGCCGTCCTTGCCGGGGAGGGCGCCGGCCCCGGCCCAGACGACTTCCCCCGTCGCGGTGAGCTCGTCGAGCATCGCCGGGGTGTAGTCCGCGACCCGGGCGGGCAGGACGAGCTTCTCCAGCGCCGAGGCGGGGACCGGCGCGCCCTGCAACTGCTCGACGGCGCGCAGCAGTCCGTCGATGCCGCGCAGGCTGCTGTTTCCGACGTGCTGCCACTGGGGGAGGAAGGCGGCGAGCGCGGCGGGCGGCACCGGCTCCATCTCCTGCCGGAGCGCCGCCAGGGAGCGGCGGCGCAGCCGGCGCAGCACCGCGGCGTCGCACCACTCCTGGCCGATGCCCGCGGGGTGGAACTCCCCTTGCACGACCCGGCCGTTCGCCGCCAGGCGGTGCAGCGCGCCGTCGGTCACGGCCGTGCCGAGGCCGAAGCGGGCGGCGGCCCCGGCCGAGGTGAACGGGCCGTGGGTGCGGGCGAAACGGGCCAGGAGATCGCCGAGCGGATCCCTGACCGGCTCCGTGAAGGCCTCGGGGACGCCGACGGGCAGGGCCGTGCCGAGGGCGTCGCGCAGCCGCCCGGCGTCCTCGACGGCCGCCCAGTGCTCCTGGCCGGCGATGCGGACGCGCAGGGCGCGGCGGGCGTCGGACAGCTCCTGCACCCAGGCCGGCTCGGCTCCCCGCGCGGCCAGTTCGGCATCGGTGAGGGGGCCGAGGAGGCGCAGCAGGTCGGCGACGCCCTCGGCGTCCTTGGCCCTGCGGTCCTCGGTGAGCCACTGCAGCTCGCGCTCCAGCTCGGCGAGGACTTCGGCGTCGAGCAGCTCGCGGAGCTCGGCCTGGCCCAGGAGTTCGGCCAGCAGGCGCGAGTCGAGGGAGAGCGCGGCGGCGCGCCGCTCGGCCAGGGGCGAGTCGCCCTCGTAGAGGTACTGGGCGACGTAGCCGAAGAGCAGCGAGCGGGCGAAGGGGGACGGCTCGGGCGTGGTCACCTCGACCAGCCGGACGCGGCGGGCCTCGACGTCCCCCATGAGCTCGGCCAGTCCGGGGACGTCGAAGACGTCCTGGAGGCATTCGCGGACGGCCTCCAGGACGATGGGGAACGAACCGAACTCGCTCGCGACATGCAGCAGTTGGGCGGCGCGCTGGCGCTGCTGCCACAGCGGCGTGCGCCGCCCGGGGTTGCGGCGCGGCAGCAGCAGGGCGCGGGCGGCGCACTCGCGGAAGCGGGAGGCGAACAGGGCCGAGCCGCCCACCTGTTCGGTGACGATCCGGTCGACCTCGGCCTTGTCGAAGGTGACGTCGGCGGCGCCGACGGGGGACTGTTCCGCGTCGTACTCCGTGCCCTGCCGGGCCGGGTCCGCGTCCAGCAGGTCCAGGCCCATCAGGTCGGCGTCGGGCAGACGCAGCACGATGCCGTCGTCGGCGTGCATCACCTGGGCGTCCATGCCGAAGCGCTCGGTGAGCCGGGCGCCCAGGGCCAGCGCCCAGGGGGCGTGCACCTGGGCGCCGAAGGGGGAGTGGACGACGACGCGCCAGTCGCCCAGCTCGTCGCGGAACCGCTCGACGACGATGGTCCGGTCGTCCGGCACGTGGCCGCAGGCGCGGCGCTGCTCGTCGAGGTACGACAGGACGTTGTCCGCGGCCCAGGTGTCGAGCCCGGCGGCGGTGAGGCGCTTGCGGGCCGCCTCGGGGGCGTGGCCGCCGATCTCGCGCAGGAACGCGCCGAGCGCGCGGCCGAGTTCGAGCGGGCGGCCCAGCTGGTCGCCCTTCCAGAACGGCAGCCGGCCGGGGGTGCCGGGGGCGGGGGTGACCAGGACCCGGTCGCGGGTGATGTCCTCGATGCGCCAGGAGGTGGTGCCCAGGGTGAAGACGTCGCCGACGCGGGACTCGTAGACCATCTCCTCGTCCAGCTCGCCGACGCGCCCGCCGCCCTTCTTGGGGTCGGCGCCCGCCAGGAAGACCCCGAAGAGGCCGCGGTCGGGGATCGTGCCGCCGGAGGTGACGGCGAGCCGCTGGGCCCCGGGCCTGCCGGTGACCGTGTTCGCCACCCGGTCCCACACCAGGCGCGGGCGCAGCTCCGCGAAGGCGTCGGACGGATAGCGCCCCGCGAGCATGTCGAGCACGCCGGAGAACGCGGACTCGGGCAGCGAGGCGAAGGGGGCCGCGCGGCGCACCACGGCCAGCAGCTCCTCCACGTCCCACACGTCCATGGCGGCCATGGCCACGATCTGCTGGGCCAGTACGTCCAGCGGGTTGGCCGGCACGCGCAGGGCCTCGATGGACCCCTGGCGCATCCGCTCGGTCACCACGGCGGCCTGCACCAGGTCGCCGCGGTACTTGGGGAAGACGACCCCGGTGGAGACGGCGCCGACCTGGTGGCCCGCGCGGCCGACCCGCTGCAGCCCGGAGGCGACGGACGGGGGCGACTCGACCTGGACGACCAGATCCACCGCGCCCATGTCGATGCCCAGCTCCAGGCTGGAGGTGGCCACGACGGCGGGCAGCCGGCCGGCCTTCAGATCCTCCTCGACCAGCGCGCGCTGCTCCTTGGACACCGAGCCGTGGTGCGCGCGGGCGAGCAGTGCCGGCGCTCCCCTGGCGGCGCCGGACTCGGCCATCAGCTCGGCGGGGGAGTGGTGTTCGGGCAGGGGCTCGCCCGTCGTGCGTTCGTAGGCGATCTCGTTGAGCCGGTTGCACAGGCGCTCGGCGAGGCGGCGCGAGTTGGCGAAGACGATCGTGGAGCGGTGGGCCTGGACGAGGTCGGCGATGCGCTCCTCGACGTGGGGCCACACCGACGGCTTCTCCTTGCCGTCACCGCTCTCCTGCGCGGGCGATCCGCCGAGCTCGCCGAGATCCTCGACCGGCACGACGACGGAGAGGTCGAACTCCTTGCCGGACGGCGGCTGGACGACCTCCACCCGGCGCTGCGGGGACAGGAAGCGGGCCACCTCGTCGACCGGGCGCACCGTCGCGGACAGGCCGATCCGGCGGGCGGGCCGGGGCAGCAGGAGGTCCAGGCGCTCCAGGGACAGGGCGAGATGGGCGCCGCGCTTGGTCCCGGCGACGGCGTGCACCTCGTCGAGGATCACGGTCTCCACGCCCTCGAGCGCCTCCCGGGCCGCGGAGGTGAGCATCAGGAACAGCGACTCGGGCGTGGTGATCAGGATGTCCGGCGGCCGGGTGACCAGCGCGCGGCGCTCGGCGGGCGGGGTGTCGCCGGAGCGGATGCCGACGCGGATCTCCGGCTCGGGCAGGCCCAGGCGCACCGACTCCTGGCGGATGCCGGTCAGCGGGCTGCGCAGATTGCGCTCGACGTCCACTGCGAGCGCCTTGAGCGGGGAGACGTACAGCACGCGGCAGCGCTTGCCGCGCTCGGCGGGCGGCGGCGCGCTCGCCAGCCCGTCCAGGGCGGCGAGGAAGGCGGCCAGCGTCTTGCCGGAGCCCGTGGGCGCGACGACCAGGACGTCCGAGCCCTCCCCGATCGCGCGCCAGGCGCCGGCCTGGGCGGCCGTGGGCGCGGTGAAGGCTCCCGTGAACCATGCCCGGGTCGCGGGGGAGAACGCTGAGAGCGCTGTGAGGGCCGAGGACCGGTCCCCCGCAGTCGCCGACGCTGTGTCGTTCGCCATGCACCCCATCGTGCACCGGGCCACTGACAATGCCCTGTCCGTGCAGGTCGGGGGCGGTTTCCGGGGTGGCGGGCGGGGCCGGGAGGGCGCGTCGCGTCACACGGTGCGGCCGTGGGCGCGCAGGGTGAGGAGGGCGTCGATGGTCGCCCTCGGGCGGCACTCCAGGGCCGTGCCGGGCGCCCACGCACGCCAGTTGACGGGCCAGCCGCCGTCGGTCTCCTGCGCGGCGGCCAGGAAGTCGAGAGAACGTTCCATCTCGGTGTCGGTGAACCAGGACCGGGCCACCGAGCGGGGGGTCCGCGCGAAGTCGTGCGGGAAGTGGTGCTCGCCCGGCGCGTAGCCCTCCGGCAGGGGGTAGTCGGCCGCCCGGCCCGGCTCCAGGACGGCCAGCCGCCGCTCCCGCACGGTGCGGCCCAGCCGCTCGGCGGTGGCCCGGGCACGGTCCCGGTCGGGGACCCCGTCGAGGAAGGCCACGGCCGCCTCGACCTCGTACGGATGGGTCCTGGCGCCGCGCGTGATGGCCTCGACCGCGGCCCAGCAGAAGTCCGTGGCCCGGAACAGCCAGGCGTGCCACACCTCGTTGCGGTGCAGCAGGCCGACCACCGGACCGGTGGCCAGCAGGTCGCTGGGAGGGTCGTCGATCACGGGGATCCAGGGGGCCGCGGGGTAGCCGCGCAGCGACGGGTGGAGCGCGGGCAGCGCACCGTCCGGGGTGGAGACCGCCGTCAGGTAGCGGCAGACGCGCTCGACCCGCCGGTCGCCGCAGCGGCCGATCTCGTCCAGCACGCGCAGCGCGTGCGCGGTGTGCAGCGGCTGGCTCACCGGTCCGCGCAGGTCCGGTTCCAGGGCGTGCCCGTAGCCGCCGTCGTCGCCGAGGTAGGCCGACAGGGCCGACTCGACCGCCTCCGCACTGCCGTCGAGGAAGTGGAACGCGAATCTGCGCTGTTCCAGGACGCGGGCGGTGAGCCAGACGAAGTGCTCGGCACGGGCTGCGGCGGATGCTCCGGAGAGGGCCATGGACAAGACCGTAGGGGGCGCGGCGGCGCCCGGCAGCGGCTCGTGCCCGGCTGCACTCTCAGGGGCGGGATACTGGGTCCATGCGGTTGACGGTCTTCTGGCAGCGGATGGCGGATCATTTCGGCGTGGCGTACGCCGACTCCTTCGCGCGCGATCACGTGATGTCCGAGCTCGGCGGGAGGACCGTGCACCAGGCGCTGGACGCCGGCTGGAACGCCAAGGACGTGTGGCGCGCGGTGTGCCGGGCGATGGAGATCCCCGAGTACTGACACCGGCCGGAGGGGCGACGGCCGGGGGACGGCCGGAGGGACAGCCGGGAGTGTTCGGGGGTATTTCGCCCCGTAGGTCAGACTTGCTCCGTGGCAGCCACCGACGACACCTCCCCGGACGACTCCCGACCGCCCCGGCCCGGCGACGGCGCGCGCATGCCGCGCTGGCTGCCCCGGGCGGTCGTGGTGACGCTCGCCCTGTTCGCCTGCTTCCAGCTCGGCGTCTGGGCCTTCCACCAGCTCCTCGGGCTGCTGGTCGACATCCTGATCGCGTTCTTCCTGGCGCTCGCCGTCGAGCCCGCCGTGGACCGGATGGCCGCGCGCGGCATGCGGCGCGGTGCGGCGACCGGACTGGTCTTCCTCGGCGTCGCCCTGGTGTTCACCGCGTTCTTCGCCATGCTGGGCTCGATGCTCGCCGGGCAGATCCAGAACATCGTGGAGAACTTCCCCGCCTATCTGGATGCAGTGATCGGCTGGCTCAACCGGACGTTCCACACCAGGCTCTCCCGCGTCGAGATCCAGTCGAGCCTGCTGCACTCCGACTGGCTGCAGAAGTACTTGCGCAACAGCGCTGGCGGGGTGCTGGACGTCTCGGCCACCGTCCTCGGCGGACTCTTCCAGCTGCTGACCGTGGCGCTGTTCTCGTTCTACTTCGCGGCCGACGGTCCCCGGCTGCGCCGTGCCCTGTGCTCCGTCCTCCCGCCGCACCGGCAGACCGAGGTGCTGCGCGCCTGGGATCTCGCGGTGGCCAAGACGGGCGGCTACATCTACTCACGCGCTCTGATGGCGCTCGTCTCCGGCGTTGCGCATTACGTCCTGCTGGAAGTTCTGGGCGTGCCCTACGCCCCGGCGCTCGCGATCTGGGTCGGGCTGGTGTCGCAGTTCATCCCGACCATCGGCACCTACCTCGCGGGAGCGCTGCCGATGCTGCTCGCCTTCACCGTCGACCCCTGGTACGCGGTGTGGGTGCTCGTCTTCGTCGTGGTCTACCAGCAGTTCGAGAACTACGTGCTGCAGCCGCGCATCACCGCCAGGACCGTGGACATCCACCCGGCCGTCGCCTTCGGCTCGGTGATCGCGGGCACGGCACTGCTCGGTGCGGTGGGCGCGCTCGTCGCGATCCCCGCGACGGCGACGCTGCAGGCGTTCCTCGGCGCGTACGTGAAGCGGTACGAGCTCGTCGCCGCGGCGGCCGGGGGCGGGACGCGGCGGCCGGGCGGGACGGGGGACGGGGGCCGTCCGCCGGCGCTCGTACGGATGTTCCGGGCGCTCCGGAGGCGGTGATTCCGGACCCGGCGAGGCGCGCTTGACAGCAAAATCGAACATCCATTCTTATGGGTTCCCCCGGGCCGCGGGACCGGGTTTTCCACAGGCCGGGGCGACGCCCGGGCCCGTTGTCAGTGGCAGGCGCTAGCGTCGTGGACGTGAAGCGATCGACTCAAGCAAACCGGGTGGAACCCATGGCAGGCACCGACCGCGAGAAGGCGCTGGACGCCGCGCTCGCACAGATTGAACGGCAATTCGGCAAGGGCGCGGTCATGCGCCTGGGCGAGCGGCCGAACGAGCCGATCGAGGTCATCTCCACGGGATCGACGGCTCTCGACGTGGCCCTCGGCGTCGGCGGGCTGCCGCGCGGCCGTGTGGTGGAGGTCTACGGGCCGGAGTCCTCCGGCAAGACCACCCTCACGCTGCACGCGGTGGCCAACGCCCAGCGCGCGGGCGGCACGGTGGCCTTCGTGGACGCCGAGCACGCCCTCGACCCCGAGTACGCCAAGAAGCTCGGCGTGGACATCGACAACCTGATCCTCTCCCAGCCGGACAACGGCGAGCAGGCGCTGGAGATCGTGGACATGCTGGTCCGCTCCGGCGCTCTCGACCTGATCGTCATCGACTCCGTCGCCGCACTGGTGCCGCGGGCCGAGATCGAGGGCGAGATGGGCGACTCCCACGTCGGCCTCCAGGCCCGGCTGATGAGCCAGGCGCTCCGTAAGATCACCAGCGCGCTGAACCAGTCCAAGACCACCGCGATCTTCATCAACCAGCTCCGCGAGAAGATCGGCGTGATGTTCGGCTCCCCGGAGACCACGACCGGTGGCCGCGCGCTGAAGTTCTACGCCTCGGTGCGCATCGACATCCGCCGGATCGAGACCCTCAAGGACGGCACCGAGGCGGTCGGCAACCGCACCCGCTGCAAGGTCGTCAAGAACAAGGTCGCGCCCCCCTTCAAGCAGGCCGAGTTCGACATCCTCTACGGCCAGGGCATCAGCCGCGAGGGCGGCCTGATCGACATGGGCGTGGAGCACGGCTTCATCCGCAAGGCCGGCGCCTGGTACACGTACGAGGGCGACCAGCTCGGCCAGGGCAAGGAGAACGCCCGCAACTTCCTCAAGGACAACCCCGACCTCGCCAACGAGATCGAGAAGAAGATCAAGGAGAAGCTCGGCGTGGGTGCCCGGCCCGAGGCGCCGGATGCCGAGCCCGGCGCGGACGCCGCCGCGAGCGAGCCCGCCAAGTCCGTCCCGGCCCCGGCCAAGGCCACGGGCAAGGCCGCCAAGGCCACGGCCAAGAGCTAGCCCGCCATGTCCGGAACGAGGACGTGGCGAGCCGGCCGGCCGGAGCCGGATGCGGACGACCGTACGGGCGGCGGCGCCCCCGACCCGTCGAGGGCCGGGGACGGGGCGCCCCCGTCACCGGAGGAGCAGGCGCGGGCGATCTGTCTGCGCCTGCTCACCGGATCCCCCCGCACCCGCAGGCAGCTCGCCGACGCCCTGGCCAAGCGCGGCATACCGGCCGAGGCCGTCGAGGAGGTGCTCTCCCGGTTCGAGGACGTCGGGCTGATCGACGATGCGGCCTTCGCCGGGGCCTGGGTGGAGTCCCGGCACCGCGGCCGCGGGCTGGCCCGCCGTGCCCTGGCGCGCGAACTGCGCACCAAGGGCGTGGACTCCGCGCTGATCGACGAGGCGGTGGGGCAGCTCGACCCCGAGCAGGAGGAGCACACGGCCCGCGAACTGGTCGAGCGCAAGCTGCGCAGCACCCGCGGCATGGACCGCGAGAAGCGGCTGCGCCGGCTCGTCGGGATGCTGGCCCGCAAAGGGTACTCCGAGGGCCTCGCCCTGCGCGTGGTGCGCCGGGCCCTGGAGGAGGAGGGTGAGGACCCCGAGCTGCTCGAGCACTACCTGCCCGGCGACTGACCCCTGCCCGGAAGCCGGTCCCCTTCCGGCGGCGTCCCGTCCCCGGAGGGCCGGAGCCCGGGCGGCTGCACCGGCAGTCCCGCCGCACGCCACGCCCGGAAGCCTCCGGTCACGTCCGTGGCGTGCCGCAGCCCGAGCCGGTGCAGGGAGACCGCCGCCAGGCTGGAGGCGTACCCCTCGTCGCAGATGACGACCACGCGCAGGTCATGGCCGGTGGCCTCGGCCGCGTGGTGGGCGCAGGCCGGGTCCAGCCGCCACTCCAGCTCGTTGCGCTCCACCACCAGCGCCCCCGGGATCGTGCCGTCCCGCTCCCGCAGCGCCGCATAGCGGATGTCGACCAGCAGCCCGCCCCCGGCCTGGACGGCGGCCGCCTCCGCCGGTTCGAGACGGCCGAGCCCCGCCCGGGCCTCGGCCAGCAGTTCCTCCACCTTCATGCCCACCTTCATGCCCACTCCTGTGCCCACTCGATCTGCTCCAGCCTGAGCACCTGCCCACTGCGGTGATAACGCCGCATCATCGGCAGCGGCGGGTAATAGGCGTGCACGGACACCGCGTGTTCCGCCGAGGCGTTGAACACCTGGTGCACATGGTGCGGCCCGAAGGCCCGTCCGTTGCCGCCCTCCAACTGCCGTTCACGGTCGATGCCGTCGGCGAGTTCCAGCAGCTTCCAGCCCTCGGTGGGCAGCCGGGCGGCGAGCGACTGTTCGGTCAGCCGGCCCGCCGCCGCGGCGAAGGCGCCGTACGAACCGCCGTGGTCGTGCCAGCCGGTGCCCGCGCCGGGCGGCCAGCCGATGAGCCACGCCTCGCTGCCGCCCGGTCCGTCCAGGCGGATCCAGGTGCGCCCCTGCGGGTCCAGCGGCAGCGAGGCGACGAGCTCCGCGTCGGCCGCGACGCGGTGCGCGAAGGCGAGAAGTTCCTTGGCCCGAGGCCGACTTGGCAGTGCGTCGGACGCGGCGGGCACGGTGGACGAAGGTACGGGAGAAGACACAGGGACCGTCCTGGGTGATCGCGAAGGAAACGCGCAGCACCCGGCACCCGCAGGGGCGGACGTGCCGGCAGGGCGCGCAGGGGAGCGGATCAACAGGACGGACGACAGATGCAGCCCGCATAGCGGACGAGGTCCAGATGGACCCTCCGCCAGAAGAGCATGCTGCTGCTGTCGGTCATACTCCGGACTCAACCATGACGGAACGGGCGGGTCAACGGTTGGCCGTAGCCTCACTGGCCGCCCCGCCGGCCGTCTCCTCGTGCTCCTCGGGCGTCGGCGCCGCACCGCCCGCCGCTCCGCCCCTGGCGGCGTCCGCGCACGCGTACAGCTCCGCGGGCCGCACCCCGGCCAGTGCCGCCACCAGATGCCCGTCCGGCCGCACCACCAGCACGGTGTGCGCCGCAGCCCCCGGATACCCTTCGGCGACCAGCAGTTCGGCCCGCATGGGCAGCGCGGAGACCGCCGCCGCGAGCCGCGGCATCAGCCCCGCCCCGAGCCAGTGCCGGCGCTCCCACACCCCCGTCCCCGGGGCCACGAGGACCACCAGCAGATCGCCGCCGAGCCGCTCGTGCAACAGCACTTCCGCCCCTTCCGGATCCGTCACCGGCACATCGGCGACCCGCTCGCCCACGCCCGTCCCGACCGGCACGGCCCCCGCGGGCGGTGCGGCCGGCGTCAGGGGCGTACGGGCGTACACCGGCAGCGCACCGAGCGCACCGCGCCCCAAGTGACCCTCGGTGAGGAGGAGATCGTGGGTGCGTGCGGCGCCCGGCACCATCGCGCGCCGCACGGTGCGCCATCCGCCCTCGGCGCGCACCGACGGCAGCGCACGGTCGGCGGCACGCAGACGGGCCACGATCGCCGCGCGCCGCTCCGCCTGGTAGCTGTCGAGCAGCGCGTCCGAGGCGCCGTGGTGCCAGGCGAGCGCCAGCTTCCAGGCGAGGTTGCCGGCGTCCTGCAGCCCCTCGTCCAGGCCCTGGGTGCCCAGGGCCCCCAGCAGGTGCGCGGCTTCCCCGGCGAGGAAGGCGCGCCCGCTGCGCCAGCGGCGCGCGAGGCGGTGGTGCACGGCGTGCACCCCGGTGTCCAGCAGTTCGTACGTCGGCGTCTCGCCGCACCACAGTGCCAACGAGTCGTCGATGTGGGCCAACAGGGTGTCGGGAGTGACCAGTCCGCCGTCCGGCGGCAGCAGCCAGTCGAGCCGCCACACCCCGCCCGGCAGCGGCCGGGCGGTCACCTCGTTGCCGCGGGGAGGCGCACGGTGCAGCACCGCCTCGCCCGGCCATGGCAGTTCGGTGCGCAGGGCGGCGACCGCGAACCGCTCCACGGCCGTGCGGCCGGGGAAGCGGGCACCGGTGAGCTTGCGGACCACCGAGCGGGCGCCGTCGCAGCCGACCAGATAACTCGCCCGCCACGCCGTGCTGTTGTCGCTCCGGGTGCGTGCGGTGATACCGGAGGCGTCCTGCGTCAGGATGGTCAGACGGTGGCCGCGGGCGATCGTCACGCCGTCGGCTCCGGCGAGCGCGGCCTGCAGCTCCCGCATGAGCGCGTGCTGGGGCAGGTGCAGCGGAGACGGTTCTCCGGTCGTTCCGTCGGCGGCCTCGTCCTCCTTCTCGGCGTCCCCCGGGGCCTCGAACGGCACCTGCAGTGTCACGGTCCGGCGGTGCAGGGTCCGCCAGCCCGTCCACCGGCTGCCCTCCGCCGTGGCGCAGCCGAGCCGTTCCAGCAGGGCGGCGGTCTCCGGCCGCAGCACGGCCGTACGGGCCGGGCGCCGCTCCTCGCGGTTCTCCTCCGCGGTCTCGTCCAGGACGACCACGGGGACCTCGTACCGGGCGAGGGCCAGGGCCAGGGTGAGACCGACCGGACCGGCCCCGACGACGATCACCGGGTCCACGGCACGGCCCCCTGACCTGTGCGGCGGCCGGCCGTCCCTGCACCGGCGCGGTGCGTACGGGACGTACAGGGACTGCCAGGGGGAAAACGGTGCGCGATCACAGAACGTATGCAACCCATTGCTGCTGCTTGCGTCAAGTGATCAACGGCTTTGCCGTGGCGCGCCGTAGGTGCGCGCCCCGCCGGTCCGCAGGAACCGACGAGGCGTCAGCGGAGGGCGGATCAGTCGGCCTTGGGGACGTCCGCGCCGGAGGCGCCCTGGCCGCCCCCGGCGGCGCTGTGCCCGGGATCGGCCATGACGACCGCACCGGTGGCGGCCAGGGGAGGCGGAGTGCCCTTGCGTGAGCGCTTCGTGCGCCGTTCGACCCAGGTGGCGACGGACGACAGTGCCAGGCACAGCAGTACGTAGATGGAGCCGAAGACGATGACCATGGGGATGAAGGCGTAGACGCCGTTCACCGGAGGCGTCTGCTGCGCGAAGGATTTGCCGACGAACAGCAGCTCCTCGTACAGGATGATGAAGCCGAGCGAGGTGTCCTTGAGGGTCACCACGAGCTGGCTGATGATCGAGGGCAGCATGGTGCGCACGGCCTGCGGGACGAGCACGGTCGTCATCACCTGGGTCTTGCGCAGCCCGAGCGCGGCGGCGGCCTCGCTCTGGCCCCTGGGCACGGCGTTGATGCCGGAGCGGAAGATCTCGGCCTGTACCGAGCCGTTGTAGAGCGTCAGACCGATGACCAGCGCCCACATGGGGTCGGAGGTGAACACGGCTGCGTACAGCAGGAAGATCATGATGAGCAGCGGCATCGCCCGGAAGAACTCCACGAGCGCGGTGGCCGCCCAGCGCACCGGCTTGTGGTCGGACAGCCGGGCGGTGGCCAGCACGGCACCCAGCACGAGCGACAGGACGGCGGCGATGGCGAAGGTCTTGAGCGTGGTGAGCAGGCCGTCGACGATCCGCTGCTGGGTGTCGGTGTACTCGTAAGCGCTCCACAGCCCGCCCTGGAACTGCCCTGTGGCGTCCAGCCGGTAGACCGCGAAGGAGATCAGACCGAGCAGCGCGACGGTGGCCAGGACCCCGTAGACCCGGTTGCGTGCCCGCGCCTTCGGCCCCGGGACGTCGTAGAGGACGCTGGTGCTCATCGGGCCACCGCCAGACGGTTCTCCAGCAGCCGGAACAGGCCGCTGATGGTGAACGTGATGATGATGTAGCAGAGCGCGATCCACAGGAAGATCACGTAAATGTTGTAGCCCGCCGCGGCGTTGAGCGTCTTCTGTACCGAACCGAGCTCGCTGACGTTGAAGCCCGAGGCGATCGCCGTGTTCTTCGCAAGGGCGATGAGCAGGCTGCCGATGGGGGGTATCGCGGTGCGGGTGGCCTGGGGGAGCACGATCTGTGTCAGCGTCTGGCCGAAGGTCATGCCGATCGAGCGGGCGGCCTCCGCCTGGCCCACCGGTACCGCATTGATACCCGAGCGCACGGCCTCGCAGATGAAGGCCGAGGTGTAGCACCCCAGGGCCAGCACGGCCAGCCAGAAGGAGTCCCAGCCCTTCAGGCCCAGCGCCGGCAGCCCCAGGGTGACCGCCAGGAAGAGCAGCACCAGCGGGGTGTTGCGCAGCAACGTCACCCACCCCGTGCCGAACACCCGCAGCGCGGGCACCGGAGAGACACGGAACGCCGCGACGAGGGTGCCCAGCACCAGGGCCAGCAGCGCGCTGAGCGCCGTCAGTTCGACGGTGCCGAGAAACCCTTCGCGGAACATCGCGAAGTTGTCCGACAGAACGTTCACATCAACTCTCCGGGAATCGCGTACTGCCGGTCAGTACCGCTCGATCGCGGGCGGTGCGGGCGCCGGAGCGCCGGAGAGCCCCAGCGTGGCGTCGTACGCCTTCTTCCAGTCGCCGTTCTTCTCGTGCGCCTCGATGGCCTTGTCCACCGCCTCGCGCAGCGCCGCGTCGTCCTTTTTCAGGCCCACGCCGTAGGGCTCCTTGGAGAACGGCTTGCCGACGACCTTCAGCGCGCCCTTGTTCTCGGCTGCGTAGCCCTTGAGGATCGCGTCGTCCGTCGTGACCGCGTCCACCGTGCCGTTAACGAGGTCCTGGACGCACAGCTGGTAGCCCTGCTGCGCCTTGACCTCGGCCACGCCGTACTTGGGCTCCTTGATGCGCTGGAGCGGCGTCGAGCCGGTCGCCGAGCAGACCTTCTTGCCCTTGAGGTCCTCCGGCCCCTTGATGGAGCTGTCGGCCTTCACCAGCAGGTCCTGGCCGGCGACGTAGTACGGGCCGGCGAAGCCGACTTGCTTCTTGCGCTCGTCGTTGATCGTGTACGTACCGACGTACAGATCGACACCGCCGCTCGCGATCTGCGTCTCCCGGGCCTCCGAAGGCACCGTCTTGAAGGTGATGTGCTTCTCGTCGAACCCCAGATCGGCCGCGATCATCCGGGCGATCTCCACGTCGAAGCCGGTGCGCTTCTTGGTGCCCGGATTCTCGTAACCCAGGCCGGGCTGGTCCGCCTTGGTGCCGATCGTGATGGTCTTTCCCTTGATCTTCTCGAAGACCGACGAACCCTTCACGTCGGCCGAGGTGTTCACCGGATACGTCGGCACTGCCGGGGCCGACGCGCCCCCGGACGCCTTGTCGCCCTTGTCGTCGTTCGGGCTGCCCGACTTGCCGCAGGCGGTCGCGGATACGGCGAGCGCCAGCACCACGACGGCCGCTGCGGCGGTATTGCGGAGCTTCATGAAGAACTTCCTTTGCGTTTGCGGGCGTTGCCCGGCCTTCGGTGCGGCGGGGAGAGGCACAGCGAGGAGAAGCACAAGGGAGGTTTGGAACGGACCGTTCGCAGAAGGACGGAGGGCTCGGACAAAGCGGTCAGTGGTGGAGGATCTTCGACAGGAAGTCCTTGGCCCGGTCGCTGCGGGGGTTGCTGAAGAACTGGTCCGGTCGTGCTTCCTCGACGATGCGGCCGTCGGCCATGAAGACCACCCGGTGTGCGGCGGAGCGGGCGAAGCCCATCTCGTGGGTGACGACGACCATGGTCATGCCGTCCCGGGCGAGCTGCTGCATGACCTCCAGGACCTCGTTGATCATCTCCGGGTCCAGGGCCGAGGTCGGCTCGTCGAAGAGCATCACCTTGGGGCCCATCGCGAGCGCCCGGGCGATGGCCACGCGCTGCTGCTGACCGCCGGACAGCTGTGCGGGGTACTTGTCCGCCTGGCCGCCCACACCCACCCGCTCCAGCAGGGTGTGGGCGGTGGCCTCGGCCTCCTTGCGGTCCTTCCTGCGGACCTTGGTCTGCCCCAGCACCACGTTCTCCAGAACGGTTTTGTGGGCGAAGAGGTTGAAGGACTGGAAGACCATCCCCACGTCCGCCCGCAGCCGCGCCAGCTCCCTGCCCTCCTGGGGCAGCGGACGGCCGTCGATCGTGATGGAGCCCGAGTCCGTGGTCTCCAGCCGGTTGACCGTCCGGCACAGCGTCGACTTGCCCGACCCCGACGGGCCGATGACGACCACGACCTCACCGCGCGCGATGGTCAGATCGATGTCCTGGAGCACGTGCAGCGCGCCGAAGTGTTTGTTGACCTTGTTCAGGACGACCAGTGCATCCGCGGCGGGCGCCGCGTCCTTGGTCACCGATACCTCGCTCATCGGCGTTCCTCGCTCCGTCCTCCTCGGTTGGGGAGGACCCTAATGAGCCGCAACGACCAGCGTCATTACATCTGAGCTGAAATTGAGCATAACGATCCGGCTTCGACCGGGTGTCGTGTGTACACGGGCTCTCCTGCCGTACAGGCGTACCGGCTGCATAACGGAAGGCTTCCGGCGGGCAGAACCCTCTTGACGCACCGGGCATCCATCGGCGTGGATGCGGTGTTGCCGCACCAGCCGCGCGGAGGGCCGATGAGACTGCTGCTCGTGGAGGACGACGACCATGTCGCCGCGGCCCTGTCGGCCGTCCTCGCCCGGCACGGCTTCGACGTCACGCACGCCCGCAGCGGCGAGGAGGCGCTCCAGGCCCTGCTGCCCGCGACGGGCGTGCCGTTCGGGGTCGTCCTGCTCGACCTCGGGCTGCCCGGGCAGGACGGCTTCGAGGTCTGCGACAGGATCCGCAAGCGCACGGCCACGCCCGTCATCATGGTCACGGCCCGGGCGGACACCCGCTCGAAGATCCACGGCCTGAACCTCGGCGCCGACGACTACGTCGTCAAGCCCTACGACACCGGGGAGTTGCTCGCTCGCATCCACGCCGTCGCCCGGCGCACACCGTCCGCCGAGAGTCCTCCGGCCGGGCGGCGCGACCCCGGCGGGCCGAACGCGCTGCGCCTGGGGCCCGTCACCATCGAGGTGCCCACCCGCCGTGTCTCCGTGAACGGCATCGCCGTCCCCCTCACCCGTAAGGAGTTCGACCTGCTGGCGCTGCTCGCCCAGCGTCCCGGAGTGGTCTTCCGGCGCGAGCAGATCATCAGCGAGGTGTGGCGCACCAGCTGGGAGGGGACCGGCCGCACGCTCGAGGTGCACGTGGCCTCGCTCCGCTCCAAGCTGCGGATGCCCGCGCTCATCGAGACGGTCCGGGGCGTCGGCTACCGGCTCGTCGTCCCGGCGTGAGGGCCGTGCCCGCCCGTGCGCACCCGACTTCTGCCGCTGCTCATCGTCCTCATGGCAGGCGTACTGCTCGCCCTCGGCCTGCCGCTCGGCGCCGGCATGGCCGCCGTGCGGCAGCAGCGGGTGGTCGTCGACCGCATCGACGACACCGCCCGCTTCGCCGCGCTCGCACAGTTCGTCACCACCAGCGCCGTCGAACCCGCCGCGGCGGCGGACGAGAGGCTGCGCACCCTGCAGGCCGAACTCGCCCGCTATGAAGACCTCTACGGCATACGGGCCGGTGTCTTCTACCGCAACGGCAAGGCCATGGCCGTCGCCCCCGCCGACTGGTCGGTACCGCCGGCCGGGGAGGGCGGCCAGGCCTTCCAGGAGGCCCTCGCGGGCCGTCGCAGCCACGACCCGCAGCAGGTCTGGCCCTGGCGGCGCAGCCGGCTCACCGTCGCGTCGCCGGTCATCCGGGACGGTGACGTCGTCGCGGTCGTCGTCACCGAGTCGCCCACCGGGCAGCTGCGTTCACGGATCCTGCACAGCTGGCTGGTGCTCGCAGCCGGCGAGATGGCGGCCATGCTGGTGGCGGTCGGGGCGGCCTTCCGGCTCACCGGGTGGGTGCTGCGTCCCGTCCGCACCCTCGACGCGGCGGCCCACGGCATTGCCACGGGCCGGATGAACTCCCGGGTGGCCGCCGACTCCGGACCGCCTGAACTGCGCCGCCTGGCCCGTTCGTTCAACGAGATGGCCGATAACGTCGAGAATGTCCTCGAACAGCAGCGCGCGTTCGTCGCCGACGCCTCGCACCAGCTCCGTAACCCGCTCGCCGCACTGCTGCTGCGCATCGACCTGCTGGCGCTGGACCTTCCTGAGGGCAACGAGGAAGTGGTCTCCGTGCGCACGGAGGGCCGGCGGCTGGCACGCGTGCTGGACGACCTGCTGGACCTCGCGCTGGCCGAGCACACCGCTGCCGATCTGCAGGTGACCGACATCGCCGACCTCGTCCGCGACCGGGTGGACGCCTGGACGCCCGTCGCCCACCAGGAACGCGTCACGCTCGCCTACCGCGGCCCCGTCGCCGTCACCGGCTGGGCCGATCCGATCGCCCTCTCCAGTGCGCTCGACGCGGTCGTCGACAACGCCCTCAAGTTCACGCCTGCGGAGGCCCGTGTCGAGGTCGTCGTGGAGCCCGCGGCCGACCGCGTCACCGTCACCGTCACCGACGAAGGGCTCGGACTGGCCGACGACGAACTCGCCCGCATCGGCGACCGCTTCTGGCGCAGCAGCCGCCACCAGAACGTCTCCGGATCCGGCCTCGGCCTGTCCATCTCGCGCGCCCTCCTGGCCGCGGGCGGCGCCACGCTCTCCTACGCCCACCACGATCCCTGCGGGCTGCAGGCGGCCATCACCCTGCCGCGCACGGCAGGGGAGGACGTTCAGGGCTTGACCGACACGTAATAGCGCCGCGCACCCGCGTGCAGCTGCACGGGGTCGGTGAAGACGGCCGTCCGGAGGTCCACTTTCTGTGCCGCGTGGACGTACATGCCGATGCGGTCACGGCTTCGGATGACCGTCCGGGTGATGCCTTCGGTGAGGTGCGGATCGGTGCTGTCCAGAGTCAGCAGAAGGTTCGCCACCGCGATGGTGTTCACCGGACCGGCGTCGTGCAGCTCCGGATAGGCGTCCACCGGCATCACGGCGGCCCGGTAGAAACGCATCTGAGGGCCCTGAGCATGCAGTGGGCCGATCAGGTCGCCGAGCTGGACCAGCCGGACGGGCGTTCTCCTGCCGAGCTGTCCGATGGTGACGGTGGGCAGCCCGCCCGACCAGAAGAACGCATCCAGCTCACCGCTCTCCAGCATCGCGGGCGCCTTGTCGAGGCCGACCCGCACGGGTGTGACGTCCCTGTCGAAGTCGAGCCGCGCAGCGGCCAGCAGCCGCCGGCTGATCAGCTGGACCCCCGACTCGTCCGCGCCCACTCCGATGCGCAGCCCTCTCAGGTCCCGTACGGACTGCACCGGAGAGTTGTTGCGGACCACGAGGTGTATGTAGTCGTCGTACAGCCGGGCGCACGCGCGCAGCCGTCCGGCACCCGGCTGCCGCTGGTCCTGGTAGGCGGCCACCGCGTCGGAGGCGGCCAGGACGAAATCGGCCCCGCCCGAAGTGAGCAGCCGGATGTTGTCGGGCGAGCCGCGGCTGTAGCGGATGGCGACGTCCAGATCGGGCAGGTCCCGCGCCAGGTCCTCCTTCAGGAGCGTGCCGTACTTCGCGTACACACCGCTCGGTGCGCCCGTCGCAATCGAGATCCGCCCGCCCGGCAGCGGCCGCCGGTCGGACGGCAGTAGCCACCACGCCAGCAGCACGAGCACCGCAGCGGCCACCGCGCCGGTCCTCAGGGGACAGCGCCTGGCCGGATGCGGCGGTCGGGGAGCCATGGGCGGATCCTGCCAGCCCGCCCGGCGGCCGGGAAGGGCGGTGAAGAAGCGGGGGAGAGACGGGGGAGAGGCCGGGCCGCCGGAAGGGGCGAGCTGTCCGGGCGACCACGTACCCTGGTCGATTGAGATGAGTGCGAAGACATACGAGGTGCGCACCTACGGGTGCCAGATGAACGTCCATGACTCCGAGCGGCTGTCCGGCCTGCTGGAGGATGCGGGCTACGTCCGCGCGTCCGAGGGCACCGCCGAGGGTGACGCTGACGTCGTCGTCTTCAACACCTGCGCGGTGCGGGAGAACGCCGACAACAAGCTGTACGGCAATCTCGGCCGGCTGGCCCCGATGAAGGCGAAGCGGCCCGGCATGCAGATCGCCGTCGGCGGCTGCCTCGCCCAGAAGGACCGCGACACCATCGTCAAGCGGGCCCCCTGGGTCGACGTGGTCTTCGGCACGCACAACATCGGCAAGCTGCCCGTCCTGCTGGAGCGCGCCCGCGTCCAGGAAGAGGCACAGGTCGAGATCGCCGAGTCCCTGGAGGCGTTCCCCTCGACGCTGCCGACGCGGCGCGAGAGCGCCTATGCGGCCTGGGTGTCCATCTCCGTCGGCTGCAACAACACCTGCACGTTCTGCATCGTTCCGGCGCTGCGCGGCAAGGAGAAGGACCGCCGCCCCGGCGACATCCTCGCCGAGGTCGAGGCGCTCGTCGCCGAGGGCGTCAGCGAGATCACCCTCCTCGGCCAGAACGTCAACGCCTACGGCTCCGACATGGGCGACCGCGAGGCGTTCTCCAAGCTGCTGCGCGCCTGCGGCCAGATCGAGGGCCTGGAGCGCGTCCGCTTCACCTCGCCCCACCCGCGCGACTTCACCGACGACGTGATCGCCGCCATGGCCGAGACGCCGAATGTGATGCACCAGTTGCACATGCCGCTCCAGTCCGGCTCGGACACCGTCCTCAAGGCGATGCGCCGCTCGTACCGCCAGGAGCGCTTCCTCGGCATCATCGAGAAGGTGCGCGCCGCCATGCCGGACGCCGCCATCTCCACCGACATCATCGTGGGCTTCCCCGGCGAGACCGAGGAGGACTTCGAGCAGACCATGCACGTGGTCCGCGAGGCCCGCTTCGCGAACGCCTTCACCTTCCAGTACTCCAAGCGCCCCGGCACGCCGGCCGCCGAGATGGACGACCAGATCCCCAAGGCGGTCGTGCAGGCGCGCTACGAGCGTCTGGTGGCCCTCCAGGAGGAGATCTCCTGGGAGGAGAACAAGAAGCAGGTCGGCCGCACGCTGGAGGTCATGGTCGCCGAGGGCGAGGGCCGCAAGGACGACGCCACGCAGCGACTGTCCGGCCGGGCCCCCGACAACCGCCTGGTGCACTTCACCAAGCCCGCCGAGCCGGTCCGCCCGGGCGATGTGGTCACCGTCGACATCACCTACGCTGCCCCGCACCACCTCCTCGCCGAAGGCCCTGCCAAGGCCGTGCGCCGCACGCGCGCGGGCGACGCGTGGGAGAAGCGCAACGCTGCGGAGGCCGCCGAGCCGAAGGGCGTGATGCTGGGCATCCCGAGCATCGGCGCCCCTGCCCCCTCCCCGGCCCCGGCCTCCTCGGGCTGCGGCTGCGACTGACCCGCTCCGTCCGAATCCGCCCCGTCGTCCGGCCCGCCCCCGCGGAGCCCGGGCGGCGGGGCGTATATCGTTCCCGGCATGCTCGTCGCCGCTGCCGTGTGCCCCTGTCCGCCATTGCTCGTCCCGGAGGTCGCCGCCGGTGCCGCGGCCGAGCTGGACGGGCTGCGGGCCGCCTGCCTCGACGCCGTGGCCGTGCTCGCCGCGGCCCGGCCCGACCGGCTGGTCGTCGTGGGTCCCGCCGGCCCGGCGGGCCGTGGCACGCACCCGCAGGGCGCGGTGGGTTCGTTCCGGGGCTTCGGCGTGGACGTGCAGGTGCAGCTCGGGGCCGGCGGACCGGCCGGCGAGCGCGAGCTGCCGTTGTCCCTGGCCGTGGCCGCCTGGTTGCTGTGGCGCACGGACTGGTCGGCCGCGCCCGTGGAGGGCCTGGCGGTCGAGGAGCCGCTGGAGCCCGGGCGCTGCCTGGAGCTGGGCCGCGGGCTGGCCGACGGCGCGGCGCGCACGGCCCTGCTGGTGATGGGCGACGGCAGCGCCTGCCGGAGCCTGAAGGCCCCCGGCTATCTCGACGAGCGCGCCCAGCCCTTCGACGCGGAGGCGGCACGCGCCCTGGGAGCCGCCGACACCGCCGCCCTGGCCGCCCTGGACGCCCGGCTGGCCGGCGAGCTGCAGGCCGCCGGACGCGCCCCCTGGCAGGTGCTCGCAGGGGCGGCCGAGGGCGCCGGGCTGCGGGGCGAGCTGCTCCACGACGAGGCGCCCTACGGCGTGGGCTACGTGGTGGCCGCCTGGTCCTGAGGGCGGACATGGCGACGGCCGTGGAGCAGCTGCTCCACGGCCGTCCGCCGACGAGGTATCAGGAGGTTCCGGAGCCCGTGCCGCCGCCCTTCTCGCCGCCCTCGGCGAGCTTGCCGAGAGCGTCCTTGGCCTTGCCCGTGCCGGACTCGATCTGGCTGCTGTACTTGCCCTTGGTCTTCTCGTCGACCGCCTTGGCAGCCTTCTCCAGCCCCTGCTCGATCTTGCCCCCGTGCTGCTGCGCGAGGTCTGCCGCCTTGTCCTTGAGCGGGTCGAGCTTCGCCTTGAGGTTGTCCAACAGACCCATGGGAACCGCCTTCGTCTTTCCTCGTTCAAGCCGTCATTTGCGGGCGCTCTCCCCGGCTTCGCTGTCGGCCGCCTGGTCCGCGGACTGCTGCTTGGGGATGTCCACTCCCTCGGCAGCCTCGCCCTCGGCGCCGTCCTCGGTCTCGGCCGCCTGCTCCGGGGCTGCCTCCTCCGGCTTCGCTTCGGCCGTCTCGGCGGCGTCGGCGGAATCCGCCGTCAGAGTGGCAGCCGCGGCCTCTTCCGTTGACGCCGAGGACGACTTGCGGCGAAACCTTGAAAACACGCCCATATCTACTCCATAACCTTACTGGTGTGAGCGAAATCCCGCGCCGTCCGGAGCGCCTCATTGCGCCGCTCCCGGACACCGGTCCGTGAACCGGCTCTCGGAACCTCGCAACAGGCAACGAGGCCGTCGGCGTCGCGTCACGTCGCTCGTTCGTGGGGCACTCCCGAGGTTTGGGACACTGAACCGGTGAAAAACGCACTTCCCGCACCCCGGGTCATCGCCGTCGTCGGCCCCACGGCGGCCGGCAAGTCCGATCTCGGCGTGGCCCTGGCCCAGCACTTCGGCGGCGAGGTCGTCAACGCCGACTCCATGCAGCTCTACCGGGGCATGGACATCGGCACCGCCAAGCTCACCGAGGCCGAGCAGCAGGGGGTGCCGCACCGCCTGCTCGACATCTGGGACGTCACGGAGACGGCCAGCGTCGCCGAGTACCAGCGCCTGGCTCGCGCGGAGATCGACCGGCTGCTCGCCGAAGGACGCACCCCCGTGCTCGTCGGCGGCTCGGGCCTCTACATCAAGGGCACCATCGACGCCCTCGAGTTCCCCGGCACCGACCCGGCCGTCCGGGCCGGGCTGGAGGCCGAACTGGCGGAGCTCGGCCCCGGCGCCCTGCACGCCCGGCTGGCCGCCGCCGACCCGGATGCCGCCCGCGCGATCCTGCCCGGCAACGGCCGGCGCATCGTGCGCGCCCTGGAGGTCATCGAGATCACCGGCCGGCCCTTCACCGCGAATCTGCCGGGCGAGCGGCCCGTGTACGACGCCGTGCAGATCGGTGTCGACGTCGAGCGTCCCGAGCTGGACGAGCGCATCACGCTGCGGGTGGACCGCATGTGGGAGGCCGGGCTCGTGGACGAGGTGCGCGCGCTGGAGCGCGAAGGACTCCGCGAGGGGCTCACGGCCTCCCGCGCGCTCGGCTACCAGCAGGTGCTCGCCTTCCTCTCGGGGGAGTGCACCGAGGACGAGGCGCGCGCCGAGACCGTTCGCGCCACCAAGAAGTTCGCGCGCCGCCAGGACTCGTGGTTCCGCAGAGACAGCCGGGTCCAGTGGCTGAGCGGCGCCGCCGACCGGCGTGCGGAACTCCCGCAGGAAGCGCTGGCGTTGGTCGAACGGGCGATTACAGCCTGATCACGTGATGGCATCGGGACGCTCCGGGCGACATGACGGACCGTCCGGGCGTGCCATCATCAAGCTTCGATCGAGCCGTGAAGTCCGAATCTGGGAGGGCGCGTGGCGATGGAGGCCGGCCCTCGCGACAGACCGCAGCAACCGCAGCGCAGGGGGCACCCCCCGGTGGCCGGGGGAGAGCCGGAAGCGCTGACGCCGGACGGACCCGAGGACGTGCCCGGCAGCGCACCGGAGAGCACGGTGCCCGCGTCGTTCCGCGAGCTGCGCCCGCAGCGCAGGCTCCGCCTGTGGCAGCTCGCACCGATCGTCGTGCTCGCCGCCGTCGGCTCGCTGATGTTCGCCTTCCCGCTGGCCTTCGAGTTCGGCGACGGCGGCCCCGTCGTCGCCATGCTGGGCCTGCTCCTCAGCTGCTGCGCCGCGGGCTGGGGCGTGATGGCCGCGCGCCGCGTGGGCTACACCTGGCCCGGCCTGCCGCCGCGCGGATCCGGCCGCCGGCCGGACTGGCGGTACGTGGCCATGTACACCGTCATGGTGGCCGTCATGGTCGTGCTCGCCGTCTGGCGGGTGGCCCGCCTGCGCTGACCGCCCGGCCTCGGGTGCTGTCACAGGCGCCTCGTACCATCTAAGGGTGAGCACTGCGCAGATCGCCTTCCTCAAGGGCCACGGCACCGAGAACGACTTCGTGATCGTCCCCGACCACGAGGGCCGCATCGACCTGTCCCCGGCCGACGTCGCCCGGCTGTGCGACCGCCGCGCCGGCATCGGCGCCGACGGCGTCCTGCGGGTCGTCCGGTCCGCCGCGCACCCCGAGGCGCGCGCGATGGCCGCCGAGGCCGAGTGGTTCATGGACTACCGCAACAGCGACGGCAGCGTCGCCGAGATGTGCGGCAACGGCGTCCGCGTCTTCGCCCGCTACCTCGAGCACGCGGGCCTCGCGGAGGCCGGCGACCTCGCGATCGCGACCCGTGCCGGCATCCGGCGGGCCCACATAGCCAAGCCGTCCCCCTCCGGCGAGCCGGGCGGGGTCACCGTCGCCATGGGCCGCGCCCTGCTGCCCGAGGGCGACGTCACCGTCACCGTCGGCGAGCGCAGCTGGCCCGCGCGCAACGTCAACATGGGCAATCCGCACGCCGTCGCCTTCGTCGGCGACCTCGCCGACGCGGGGAACCTGTTCACCGCCCCCGCCGTCGCCCCGGCCGCCGCCTACCCGGACGGCACCAACGTGGAGTTCGTCGTCGACCGCGGCCCGCGCCACGTCGCCCTGCGCGTCCACGAGCGCGGCTCCGGCGAGACGCGCTCCTGCGGCACCGGCGCCTGCGCGGTGATGGTCGCCACCGCCCGCAGGGACGGTGCCGATCCGGCGGTCACCGGCACCCCGGTGACGTACACCGTGGACGTGCCCGGCGGGCGCCTGGTCATCAGCGAGAGCCCCGACGGCACGGTCGAGATGACCGGCCCCGCGGTGATCGTCGCGGAGGGCGTGTTCGACGCCTCCTGGCTGTCGGCCGTCGGCTGACGCCCCTGCACGAACGGCGCCCCGGTACCGGGCTCCGGTGCCGAACTCCCTCGAATGGGTGATCCGTTTCACTCTGGGCGAGAGCGGGTCAGCGGTGCGTGATGGGCTCGGTAGCATCAAGCACCGGTCTGGAGGCGCCAGCCGACCGCCGGTCGACGCTGCCGGAGGTGCCCATGAGCGCAGAGGCCACGAACGCAGGTGCTCCCGGCCGCAGGCGCGGCCGCCGCATCGACTTGAGACGGCTCGGGCGCGCCGCGCTGAGCGGCTCCGGGGCCCGTGGCCGGCTCCCCGACGCCATCGACCACGTCGCCAAGGTCCACCGCAGCCACCACCCCGGCGCCGACCTCGACATCCTGCGGCGCGCGTACGTCCTGGCCGAGTCCTCCCACCGCGGCCAGACCCGCAAGAGCGGTGAGCCGTACATCACCCACCCTCTTGCGGTCACCCTGATCCTGGCCGAACTGGGCGCCGAGACGACGACGTTGACGGCCTCCCTGCTGCACGACACCGTCGAGGACACCGAGGTGACGCTCGATCAGGTGCGGGAGCAGTTCGGCGAGGAGGTCCGCTTCCTGGTCGACGGCGTCACCAAGCTGGAGAAGGTCGACTACGGCGCCGCCGCCGAGCCCGAGACCTTCCGCAAGATGCTCGTCGCCACCGGCAACGACGTCCGCGTGATGTCCATCAAGCTCGCCGACCGGCTGCACAACATGCGCACCCTCGGCGTGATGCGCCCCGAGAAGCAGGCCCGCATCGCCAAGGTCACCCGCGACGTGCTGATCCCGCTGGCCGAGCGGCTGGGCGTGCAGGCGCTCAAGACGGAGCTGGAGGACCTGGTCTTCGCGATCCTGCACCCCGAGGAGTACGCCCGCACCCGCGAGCTCGTCCTGGCCCACGCGGGCTGCCCGGACCCTCTGGAGGCGACAGCCGGCAGCGTACGGGCCGTCCTGCGCGAGGCGGACATCAGCGCCGAAGTCGTCGTCCGCCGCCGCCATTTCGTCTCCGTGCACCGGGTGCGCCTGAAGCGGGGCGAGCTGACCGGGTCCGACCTGGGGCGGCTGCTCGTCCTCGTCGCCGAGGACGCCGACTGCTACGCCGTCCTCGGCGAACTGCACACCTGCTTCACGCCGTTCATCTCGGAGTTCAAGGACTTCATCGCCGCGCCCAAGTTCAACCTCTACCAGTCGCTGCACACGGCGGTGGCGGGCGAGGGCGGCCATGCGGCCGAAGTGCTCATCCGCACGCACCAGATGCACCGTGTCGCCGAGGCGGGCGTCGTCGCCCTGGGCAACCCCTACGCGGCACCGGAGGCGCCCGACGCGGCCGACGGCGAGCGCGCCGACCCCACCCGCCCGGGCTGGCTGTCCCGGCTGCTGGAGTGGCAGCGCGCCACTCCCGACCCGGACACCTTCTGGTCCTCCCTGCGCGACGAGCTGGCCCAGGACCGCGAGATCACCGTCTTCCGCGCCGACGGCGGCACGATCGGCCTCCCGGCAGGCTCCAGTTGCATCGACGCGGCCTACGCGCAGCACGGCGCCGGTGCGCACGGCTGCATCGGCGCCCGCGTCAACGGCCGCCTGGCAACGCTGAGCACGGTCCTGCACGACGGCGACACCCTGCACCTGCTGATGTCCCGGGACGCCTCCTCCGGACCCGCTCCCGACTGGCTCGACCACGCCCGCACCCCGGCGGCCCGTATCGCCATCGGCGGCTGGCTCGCCACCCACCCGCTGCCGGACCCGGCAGCAGCCCCGGCCCCGCCCGTGCCCCCGAAGCCCACTCCGCGCGCCGTCGCCCCTGCGGCCCGCAGACCGGTCGCCGTCGTCGCCGAAGGCGCGGCCCTGGCGGCTGCAAGCGTGCGTCTCGCGGGCTGCTGTACGCCTGTGCCGCCGGACGAGGTGACCGGCTTCGCCGTCCGCGGCGGGGCGGTGACCGTGCACCGTGCGGAGTGCCCTGCAGTGGCCCGGATGGTCACCTCAGGGCGTGAACGGGTGACCGTGCAGTGGCGCACTCCGGACGGCGAGGGCGGCGGCGACTACCGGGTCACCCTGCGGGCCGAATCGTTCAGCAGGCCGCATCTGCTCGCCGACCTGACCGAGGTGATTGCGGCTGAGGGCGCAGCCGTCATCTCCGCCGCCGTCGAGCCGCCGCACGAGCAGCGCGTGCGGCACACCTACACCCTCCAACTGCCGGACGCGGCGCAGCTGCCCGAGCTGATGCGTGCCATGAAGCGGGTGCCGGGGGTCTACGACGTGGAGCGGGCCGGACGGACGGTGGCCACGGCGCCGTTGTGACCCCGGAGCGTGGGGCCGGCGACTCTTCAAGCGTTCTCGGCGGCTCCCTCCGAGTCAACAAATCGTCATACGACCATTTGAGACGCTCGTATGGGTGTGACGGCGTCGTGGCGCCGCCATGCGGTGATCATGCGCTGGTAGCCGTGGACGCATGCCGCACTCACCCGGGACGCCTTCCCGGCGGCGCCGGCGGTTGCGCCGTCGTTCCGCCGCCCTCGTCGTCGCTGCCGCCTTCCTGATCGGTGCGGTCGACCCGCCGGCCGTGGCGGCGGTGGGGGTCGACGACCGGCTGTTCCCGAACCTCGGCAACCCCGGCTACGACGTCACCTCGTACGACCTCTCCTTCGACTACCGGGCCAAGGACCAGCCGCTCGAAGCCGTCACGACGATCGTCGCCAAGGCCACCGCACCGCTGGGCCGCTTCAACCTCGACTTCACCCACGGCACGGTCCGTTCGGTCCAGGTCGACGGCGCGCCCGCAGTCTTCGCCCCCGTTCAGGAGGACGTGGTCGTCGCCCCGGCCCGCGCGGTCCCGCAGGGCGCGACGTTCACCGTCACCGTGCACCACACCAGTGATCCGCGCGGCAACACCGAGGCGGGCTGGGTGCCCACGACCGACGGGCTGGTCATGGCCAATCAGCCCGACGGTGCTCACCGGGTCTTCCCCGGCAACGACCATCCGTCCGACAAGGCGCTGTTCACCTTCCACATCACCGCCCCGAAGGATCTGACCGTGGTGGCCAACGGGCTGGCCGCAGGCCGCACCACACAGGGCGACCGCACGACATGGACGTACCGCACCGTCCACCCCATGGCCACCGAGCTCGCCCAGATCTCCATCGGGCACTACGCCGTGCCCCGGCGCACCGGACCGCACGGACTGCCCGTCCGGGACGTCGTGCCGGCCGAGAGTGCCGGGACGCTGGAGCCCTGGCTGACGAAGACGCCGGACCAGATCGTCTGGATGGAGCGGAAGGCCGGCCCGTACCCCTTCGAGAACTACGGGCTGCTCGTCGCCGACGCGTCCACCGGATTCGAGCTGGAGACACAGACCCTCTCCCTCTTCGAGAGCGGCATGTTCAGCCGGGCCGGCATCCCGCCCTGGTACATCGAATCGATCATGGTGCACGAGCTGGCCCACCACTGGTTCGGCGACAGCGTCAGCCCGCGCACCTGGTCCGACCTCTGGCTGAACGAGGGACACGCCACCTGGTACGAGGCGCTGTACGCCGAGGAGCGCGGAGGCACGAAGCTGGAGGACCGGATGCGGGTCGCCTACCAGCTCTCCGACCAGTGGCGGGTCGAAGGAGGGCCGGTCGCCGTTCCCAAGCCGCCCGTCCAGGGCAGCAAGGAGGGCATCTTCCGGTCGAACGTCTACGACGGCGGCGCGCTGGTGCTCTACGCCCTCCGGCAGCGGATCGGCGCCCCCGCCTTCGAGCGGCTGGAGCGCGAGTGGGTCACCCGGCATGCCGACGGCACGGCCTCGACCGCCGACTTCACCGCCCTCGCCACCGAGGTCTCCGGGCACGACCAGGCGGCGTTCCTGAACACCTGGCTGTACGGCGGGCGGACCCCGCCCATGCCGGGCCATCCGGACTGGAAGGCGGCCACGGCGAAACTCGCGTGACGGTCCGGCGACGGCCATGGGACCATCGACGGGTCGGCGAGGCAGCCGTCCCCGGGAATCTCCGGGGGCCACCGGGCGTTGTCGACGCTGAGAGCTCCCGTCCGGGGGCAGTCACCGATCATCACGTAAGGATCAAATGACCTCCTCTTCTTCCCTTCCCCAGGACCGGCAGAGCCTCCCGGAGAGCCTTCGGGCCGACGCCCTGATGGAAGAGGACGTCGCCTGGAGCCACGAGATCGACGGGGAGCGCGACGGCGATCAGTACGACCGCTCCGAGCGTGCGGCGCTGCGTCGCGTCGCGGGACTCTCCACCGAGCTGGAGGACGTCACCGAGGTCGAGTACCGGCAGCTGCGCCTGGAGCGCGTGGTGCTGGTCGGCGTCTGGACCTCGGGCACGGTCCAGGACGCCGAGAACTCCCTCGCCGAGCTCGCCGCCCTCGCCGAGACCGCGGGCGCTCTCGTCCTGGACGGTGTCGTCCAGCGCCGCGACAAGCCGGACCCGGCCACGTACATCGGCTCCGGCAAGGCGCAGGAGCTGCGGGACATCGTCCTCGAGTCGGGCGCCGACACCGTCGTCTGCGACGGTGAGCTCAGCCCCGGCCAGCTCATCCACCTCGAGGACGTCGTCAAGGTCAAGGTGGTCGACCGCACCGCCCTGATCCTCGACATCTTCGCGCAGCACGCCAAGTCCCGTGAGGGCAAGGCGCAGGTCTCCCTGGCGCAGATGCAGTACATGCTGCCGCGGCTGCGCGGCTGGGGCCAGTCGCTCTCCCGGCAGATGGGTGGTGGTGGCTCCGGTTCGTCCGGCGGCGGCATGGCCACCCGTGGTCCCGGTGAGACCAAGATCGAGACGGACAGGCGGCGGATCCGCGAGAAGATGGCGAAGATGCGCCGGGAGATCGCGGAGATGAAGACCGGCCGTGACATCAAGCGCCAGGAGCGCCGGCGGAACAAGGTCCCGTCGGTCGCCATCGCCGGGTACACCAACGCCGGCAAGTCCTCGCTGCTCAACCGGCTCACCGGTGCGGGCGTGCTGGTGGAGAACGCCCTGTTCGCCACCCTGGACCCGACCGTGCGCCGGGCCGAGACCCCGAGCGGGCGGCTGTACACCCTGGCGGACACCGTCGGCTTCGTCCGGCACCTGCCGCACCATCTCGTCGAGGCATTCCGCTCCACCATGGAGGAGGTCGGCGACTCCGACCTGATCCTGCACGTGGTGGACGGCTCGCACCCCGCGCCGGAGGAGCAGCTGGCCGCCGTGCGCGAGGTCATCCGCGACGTCGGCGCGGTGGACGTGCCGGAGATCGTCGTGATCAACAAGGCGGATGCGGCCGACCCGCTCGTCCTGCAGCGACTGCTGCGCATCGAGAAGCACTCGATCGCGGTGTCGGCGCGGACGGGCGAGGGTATCCAGGAACTGCTCGCGCTGATCGACTCCGAGCTGCCCCGGCCCGCGGTCGAGGTCGAGGCGCTTGTGCCGTACACCCACGGCGCCCTGGTCGCGCGGGCCCACGCCGACGGCGAGGTGCTCTCCGAGGAGCACACCTCGGAGGGCACCCTGCTCAAGGCGCGGGTGCACGAGGAGCTCGCGGCCGAGCTCCGGCAGTACGTCCCGGCGGCCCGTTCCTGAGCGGTCCGACGGAAAAAGGAGGGTCACCCCGACGCGGTCGGGGTGACCCTCCTTCATGTCACCTGCGGGTGACTACTGGTTGGAGAACTTCTGGCTGACGGCGTTGTAGACGCCCTTCGCCTCGGGGCCCAGGTGCGGGCCCGCAAGCCAGGTGCTGTTGGCCGGGCCGATCGAGGTGTTGGAGACCAGCACCGCCTTGCCGTCCGGGCCCTGGGTGAACCAGCCGCCGCCGGACGAACCGCCGGTCATCGTGCAGCCGATGCGGTACATCGTCGGCTGCGCCGCGTCGAGGCTCAGCCGGCCCGGACGGTCGACGCAGTCGTACATCTTCTGACCGTCGAAGGGCGGCGCTGCCGGGTAGCCCCAGGCGCCCATGCTCTGGACCGACTTCACCTGCGGGACGTCGAAGTCGACGGTCAGGGCGTTGCCCACCGTCTCCTCGAGCGACTTGCCGGATCCGGCCTCGGGCTTCACGTGCAGGACGGAGAAGTCGTACGGAGCGCCCGCACCGCCGGTCTCGGCGCCCTGGCCGATCCACTGCGAGGAGGTCTGGGCCCAGTCCGCCCACCACACGCCGTACGGGGCGACGTCCTGCGCGGGGGCGCTGTTGACCTGCGCGCCCGGGAGGCCCTTGTCGTTGTAGGACGGCACGAAGGCGATGTTGCGGTACCAGCCGCCCTTCTGGCCGGCGTGCACGCAGTGGCCTGCGGTCCACACCAGGTTGGACTTGCCGGGGTGCGCCGGGTCCTTGACGACCGTGCCCGAGCAGACCATGTGGCCCTCGGGGCTGTCGAAGAACACCTTGCCGACCGGTGCTGCGTTGTTGTGGTACGGCAGGTCGACGGACTTGGCCTGGACCGGGGACGGCTCGGGGTCGGTGACGCCCTGGTCGCCGGAGGATCCGGGGGCGGTGCCCGGAGCGCTCTGCTTGGCCAGCGTCTTGTCGCTGGAGCGGGCGTCCTTCATCGTGTCGGGCTTCCAGTGGCCCTTGATGACGGGGTTGATGAAGTCCCGGGCCTCACGCAGCCACTGGTCCTTGTCCCAGTTCTTCCAGGCCCCGTCCTGCCACTTCTTCTTCCACTTCTGGATGTCCGCGGCGGAGGTGGGGAGCCCCTTGGGCAGCTGGACGCTGTCGTCACCCTTCTGGCTCGCTGCCGCGCTGGGGTTGTCGCTGCCCGCGGCCTTGTCGTCGGACGGGCCGCATGCGGTGGCGGTCAGCGCCAGCGCGGCGGTGAGGGCGGCCGTGGCCAGGGCCGACCGGCGGTTCGATGGCATGGAGTGGGTCCCCCTGAGGCATCTGTACGTCTTCTTGCGAATGCCCGCCGAATGCGTGCATTTGATGTGAACTTGTCATGCAAAAACCCGGTGAAGGGCAGGGCCCTACTATGCCGGTGCCGTGGGAGACGGGTGCTGCCGGGTCCTCGGTTCCGGTTCGAAGGATCTTGTGCCCGAGCCGTGATCCGCAGCGCGCGGCGTCGTTGGTACGCACGGGGGACAGTCGGCCGGAGACCAGCGGCGGAAGAGAGGACCCGGAGCCGTGGCCTTGACCCAGCTACCGTCTGCGGTGCCGCCCGAGGCGCCGTCGTCCGCGCCGTCTGCCGCTCGTACGTACGCCCGCTCGCTTCCCGTCGTGCCGGTGCGGGCCCGCGGACTGACGATCGAAGGGGCGGACGGCCGCCGCTACCTCGACTGCCTCTCGGGAGCGGGAGCCCTCGCGCTCGGCCACAACCACCCCGTGGTCCTCGAAGCCATCCGCTCCGTGCTCGACTCCGGCGCCCCGCTCCACGCCCCCGGGCTGGCCACCCCCGTCCAAGAGGCCTTCACCGGCGAGTTGTTCGCCACGCTGCCGCGCGGTCTGGCGGAGTCCGGCAGGATCCTGTTCTGTGGGCCGGGCGGCAGTGACGCCCTCGACACCGCGGCCCGGCTCGTGAGGGCGGCAGCAGGGCGGGACGGGCAACTCGTGGCCTGTCGGCCGGAAAGCCCGTACGACTCCACCGCACCCGGCGGAGCCGGACCTGCGGGGATCCTCGTCGAAGCCGTCCAGGGCCGGGACGGCGTGCAGCCCGCACCGGACGCCTGGCTGCGCCGGGTACGGGCGGACGCCACCGCCCGCTCACTCCCGCTCGTCGCCGACGAGACCGAGACCGGAGTCGGCCGCACCGGAGCGTTCTGGGCCGTCGGGCACAGCGGGATCGTTCCCGACGTGATGGTGCTGTCCAAGGCCATCGGCGGCAGCCTCCCGCTCGCCGTCGTCGTCCACCACGACAGCCTCGGCTCCGGGCAACCCGCAGACCCCTCAGGCATTTTCCGCGGCAATCAGCTCGCCATGGCCGCGGGTACGGCCACGATGCGCTACGTCAGAGAGAACGGTCTGGCCGAGCGGGCGGCGGTACTCGGCGAGCGCATGCTGAACGGACTGCGCCCGCTGGCGCGCGCGTACGGATGCGTGCAGGACGTCCGCGGGCGAGGACTGATGATCGGCGTCGCCTGCGGGTACCCGGACGCACCGGACGATGTATCCGGACGCTCAGCCGCACCCGCACAGGCCGCCACTGTGCAACAGGAGTGTCTGAGCCGCGGGCTGATCGTCCAACTGACCGGTCGGCGCACCTCCGAGATCCGCCTCATGCCACCCCTCACCATCACCGACGAACAGGCGGACGCCGTGCTCGACCGGCTGTCCGACGCCATCGCCACGGTCTCCCGCACAAGCCGCCGCATCCCCACCCCCCGAACGCCGAAGGAGGCAGGCGCAGCATCCCCGGCCCGTACGCCGTGATCCATGCACGCCGCACACCCATGAGCGCATCTCCGTACGCCGATGCGGCCACCGTCGGCCATCTCGCGCCGGACGCACAGCCGCCGTCCCCCGCGACGACCGTGCCCCGCCCCGCAGCCCCCCACGACCCCCCGCCGCACGGTGCACCCGACCTCTTGGACCACCCCGACCCGGTCACCGCGGCGGATGCCGCCGCCACCGAGAACCTGCTGCGCTGCTGGGTGCGCGAGAACGGGGTCGCCCAGCCGCACGGCGACACCCTGTACGTGCCGCTCACCGCCAGCGGAACCGTTCTCCACGTGCCGGTGCACTACTGGTCCGTCACCGGGTGGCACCGCTTCGGCGCGCCCGTGCTCGGCGGATGCCCCGACGACGCACCGGCCCTCGACGCCGCCACGCTGGCCGCCCTGCTCGGCCGGGAGGCCGCACACCACGCGGCGCGGACGGACGGGCCCGCCGCGCGGGACGCCGCCGGACTCGTCGGCCGTGTCGTCGACTCGGTGCATCGCACCGCCGGATACCTCGCCGACCGGCGCGCCCGGCCGGCGGACCCGGACACCGGTCACCTCTTCCTGCACTGTGAGCAGTCCCTGATCCTCGGTCATCCGCTCCACCCCGCGCCCAAGAGCCGTGAGGGGCTCGCCGAGTCCGAAGCGGACGACTTCTCGCCGGAGTCCAGAGGATCGTTCCCGCTGCACTGGTTCGCCGTCCACCGCTCCGCGCTGGCCACGGAGTCGGCCTGGACCGAGCGCGGCCGCGGCGTCGACGCCCCCACCCTGACGGCACGGCTCGCCGGACCGGCCCTGGAGGCCGAACTCCCGCCCGACACTGTCGCCTTGCCGCTCCACCCCTGGCAGGCCCGCACTCTGCGCCGCCGCCACGACGTGGCCCGGCTCTTCGCCGAGGGCCTGCTCCACGACCTCGGGGTGAGCGGCGAGCCGTGGTTCCCCACCTCCTCCGTGCGCACCGTGCACCGGCCCGGCGCACCCGCGATGCTGAAGCTCTCCCTCGGCCTGCGCATCACCAACTCGCGCCGGGAGAACCTCCGCAAAGAGCTGCGGCGCGGCGTCGAGGTGCACCGGCTGCTGCGCAGCGGACTCGCCGAGCGGTGGCGCACGGCCTGCACGGGCGGTCTCGGCTTCGATATCGTGCGGGACCCCGCCTGGCTCGCGGTGGACACCCCCGACGGCACGCCGGTGCGCGGGCTGGACGTGGTCGTCCGGCACAACCCCTTCGGCCCCGGGGACGACGCCGCGTGCGTCGCGGGCCTCGTCTCGCCCCGCCCGTGGCCCGGCCGGGCCACGCCCTCCGGACAGCCCGCGGTCTGCTCGCGGCTCGCCCACATCGTCGCGGGCCTGGCCCACCGGACCGGGCGGCCGGCGGGCGCCGTCTCCGCAGAGTGGTTTCTGCGCTATCTGGACGCGATCGTGCGGCCCCTCCTGTGGCTCGACGGCGAGGCGGGCATCGCCCTGGAGGCCCATCAGCAGAACATTCTGGTGCTCCTGGACCGCGACGGCTGGCCCGTCGGCGGGCGCTACCGCGACAACCAGGGCTACTACTTCCGGGCATCCCGGCGGGCGGAACTGGAGCAACGGCTCCCCGGCATCGGCCGTGACAGCGACACGTTCGTCCCCGACGAGGTGGCCGACGAGCGGTTCGCCTACTACCTGGGCGTCAACAACATCCTCGGTGTGATCGGGGCGTTCGGCTCCCAGCACCTCGCCGACGAACGGATCCTGCTCGCCGCCCTCCGCCGCTTCCTGCAGGACACCTGCACCGGGCCCGCCCCCACCCGCTCCTCCCTCCCGGGGCACCTGCTCGGTTCCGCGGCACTGCGCTGCAAGGCCAACATGCTCACCCAACTGCGCGGGCTCGACGAGCTCGTCGGCCCGGTCGAGACGCAGTCGGCGTACGTGACGATCGCCAACCCCCTCGCCCTTCCCGCCGGATGAGCGCCGCGACCCCCGGCCCCGGGGCGAACGGGGCGGACGGCACGACCGGAACCGTCGGCGAGGGCGACACGCTCGAACTGCGCACGGCCGACGCGTTCTCCGACGAGCTGGCCCACGCTCTGACCCGGGAGCTGCAGCACGGACCGGCGCAGCAACAGGACGGGGCATGCGGCGACTTCATCGAACTCGTCGCCTGCGACCGCCCGGGGTCCCCGGCCGCCGGCCGCGGCCCGGAGCTCCTGGACGGCCTGGCCGACTGGGGCCCCGTGAGCACCGAGGCGGGGCCCTTCCAGCTCGTCCCCGTGCGCATCGAGCGCGACCTGCAGCTCGTCGCGCAGTGGATGAACGATCCGGCCGTCGCCGCCTTCTGGGAGCTGGCGGGGCCCGACAGGGCCACCGCGGACCACCTCCGGGCCCAGCTCGACGGCGACGGACGGAGCATCCCCTGCCTCGGCGTCCTGGGCGGCGTCCCCATGAGCTACTGGGAGGTCTACCGCGCGGACCTCGATCCCGTCGCCCGGCACTACCCGGCCCGTCCGCACGACACCGGACTGCACCTGCTGATCGGCAGGGTGGCCGACCGGGGCCGCGGCATCGGCACCCACCTGCTGCGCCGGGTCGCCGACCACGTCCTGGAACACCGGCCCTCGTGCACCCGGGTCGTCGCGGAGCCCGACCTGCGCAACACCCCCTCCGTCGCGGCCTTCCTCGGCGCGGGCTTCCGGCTCACCCGGGAGATCGAGCTGCCGGGCAAGCACGCGGGGCTGATGATCCGCGACCGTGCCCTGCGCGGCCTCCTCTGACCTCGGCCTTCTCCGTTCGGGAGCCCGATGTCACTGCCGCCCTTTAGGCTGGCTGCGCTATGACTGCCTCCTCCTCGCCCTCCCTCACCGACCTGCTGCACGCCGCCGTCTCCGCCGTCGGCGGCACCGAGCGGCCCGGCCAGGCCGCCATGGCGCAGTCCGTGGCGGACGCCATCGCGGACGGTTCCCACCTGCTCGTCCAGGCCGGCACCGGTACCGGCAAGTCGCTCGGCTATCTCGTGCCCGCCCTGGCCCACGGCGAGCGCGTCGTGGTCGCGACGGCGACGCTCGCGCTCCAGCGCCAGCTCGTCGAGCGCGACCTCCCGAGGACGGTCGAGGCGCTGCACCCGCTGATGCGCCGCCGCCCGGAGTTCGCCATGCTCAAGGGCCGGTCCAACTACCTGTGCCTGCACCGGCTGCACGAGGGCGCACCCCAGGACGAGGAGGACGGGCTCTTCGACGTCTTCGAGTCCGCCGCGCCGACGAGCAAGCTCGGCAAGGACCTGCTGCGGCTGCGCGACTGGTCGGACGAGACCGAGACCGGCGACCGCGACGACCTGACCCCGGGCGTCTCCGACCGGGCCTGGTCGCAGGTCTCCGTCACGTCCCGGGAGTGCCTGGGTGCCTCGAAGTGCGCCTACGGTGCCGAGTGCTTCGCCGAGGCGGCCCGAGAGCGGGCCAAGCTCGCCGAAGTGGTCGTCACCAACCATGCGCTGCTCGCCATCGACGCCATCGAGGGCGCCCCGGTCCTGCCGGGCCACGAGGTGCTGATCGTCGACGAGGCCCACGAGCTGGTCTCCCGCGTCACCGGCGTCGCCACCGGCGAGCTCACCCCCGGCCAGGTCAACCGCGCGGTGCGCCGGGCGGCGAAGCTGGTCGACGAGAAGGCCGCGGACGCCCTGCAGACCGCGTCCGAGAGCTTCGAGCGGCTGATGGAGCTGGCCCTGCCCGGCCGCCTGGAGCAGCTCCCCGAGGATCTCGCCCACTGTCTGATGGCCCTGCGCGACGCCGCGCGCACGGTCATCACGGCCATCGGCAACACCCGCGACAAGTCCGTCCAGGACGAGGACGCCGTCCGCAAGCAGGCCCTCGGCGCCGTGGAGAACGTCCATGCGGTCGCCGAGCGCATCGTGCAGGGCTCCGAGTACGACGTCGTCTGGTACGAGCGGCACGACCGCTTCGGGGCCTCGCTGCGCGTGGCGCCGCTCTCGGTCTCCGGCCTGCTGCGCGAGAAGCTCTTCAGTGAGCGCTCGGTGGTCCTCACCTCGGCCACGCTCAAGCTCGGCGGCGACTTCAACGGGGTGGGGGCCTCGCTGGGCCTGGCCCCCGAGGGCGTCGAGGGCGAGGACGTGCCGCAGTGGAAGGGCGTGGACGTCGGCTCGCCGTTCGACTATCCCAAGCAGGGCATCCTCTACGTCGCCCGGCACCTGTCCCAGCCGGGGCGGGAGGGCAGCCGCACCGACATGCTCGACGAACTGGCCGAGCTGATCGAGGCCGCGGGCGGGCGGACGCTGGGCCTGTTCTCCTCGATGCGGGCCGCGCAGGCCGCCGCGGAGGCGCTGCGCGGGCGGCTCGACATGCCGATCCTGCTGCAGGGTGAGGAGACGCTCGGCGAGCTCATCCGCACGTTTGCCGGGGACGCCAGGACGTGCCTGTTCGGCACGCTGTCGCTCTGGCAGGGCGTCGACGTCCCCGGAGTGAACTGCCAGCTCGTGGTGATGGACCGGGTGCCCTTCCCGCGCCCCGACGATCCTCTGATGAGCGCCCGGCAGCGGGCCGTGGAGGAGTCCGGCGGCAACGGCTTCATGGCCGTGGCCGCGACGCACGCGGCGCTGCTGATGGCGCAGGGTGCGGGCCGCCTGGTACGGGCGGCGGGGGACCGAGGGGTGGTCGCGGTGCTGGACCCGCGCCTGGCGACGGCCCGCTACGGATCCTTCCTCCGGGCCTCGATGCCCGACTTCTGGTACACCACGGACCGCAATCAGGTGCGCCGCTCACTGGCGGCCATCGACGCGGCGGCGAAGGCCGCGGAGGGCTAGGCCGTCGGACACGGCCTGGCCAGAATCTGCCCCGGGCCGCCGGGCAGCGGCCCCGGACGGAGCCTCCCTGGCAGCCGTACGAGCGGGCCCCGGAACCGGCGCAGTGGTTCCGGGGCCCGGTCTCTCGGGGCTTTCACACCCGGCGCAGGACGGCCACGACCTTGCCGAGGATGGTCGCCTCGTCGCCGGGGATGGGCTGGTAGGAAGCGTTGTGCGGCAGCAGCCAGACGTGGCCGTCCTCGCGCTTGAAGCGCTTGACGGTGGCTTCGCCGTCGAGCATGGCCGCCACGATGTCGCCGTTCTCCGCGACGGGCTGACGGCGCACCGTCACCCAGTCGCCGTCGCAGATCGCGGCCTCGATCATGGAGTCGCCGACCACCTTCAGGACGAACAGCTCGCCGTCGCCCACGAGTTGGCGGGGGAGCGGGAAGACGTCCTCGACGGACTCCTCGGCCAGGATGGGGCCGCCGGCGGCGATCCGGCCGACGAGGGGGACGTAGGAGGCGGCGGGCTTGCCGGTGGTATCGGTCGGCTGGGTGCTCGGCTGGTCGGAGCCGCGCACCTCGTACGCGCGGGGGCGGTGCGGATCCCTGCGCAGGAAGCCCTTGCGTTCCAGCGCCATCAGCTGGTGGGCCACGGAGGAGGTGCTGGAAAGCCCCACCGCCTGCCCGATCTCGCGCATGGAGGGTGGGTACCCGCGGCGCTGGACGGAGTCCCGGATGACCTCGATGACACGGCGCTGCCGGTCCGTGAGGCCCGAGCTGTCCGCACGGATTCCTGGTGGGCGTCCGGGGAGCGAGCGGGCCGGCTTCTGCCCCTCGGCGTTCATGGCTGCGTCATTCATCGGGTGCGTCTGGTCGAGTCGGTTCTGGGAGCGGTCCTGGGCGGTGATGGTGGCGCTGTCTGCGGTGGTGGTCACGTCGGCCCCTCTCGAGATGTTCTCCCTAGCTGGACAACGGTAGTTGCTTTCGAAAGGTTGCGCCAAACACACGTTCGAGTGAAATATCGAGGATCGGCTGACGCGATCAGGCGGCAGGGTGTACGGGCAGAGATCGATTCCACCCATTACGGTACTCTTCGGTTCGAAGTCCGCCGGTTCGCGGGGACCGCCGACCGGGTGGCTCCGGCTACGGACCGACCCGTTCCGGCCGGGTTGCGGCGGGGTCCGTCCGGGTCTGCGGGCGCTGAGCGCCCGGCGCCGCGGCACCGGGTCCAGTGTGGCATCAGAAGCCGTGCGGACATGCCCCGAGAGCCCCTCGCGTACGCTCGTGTCCTGCCCCCGCGGCGCGACACGCGCTGTGGGTCATTGGCTGCCCGGCACCAGATCTAGTGGTTTGATTGCGGCGGCTACCCACAAGTTGTGGTCGACGGCCCTCCCCCGGTCATTCCCGGTCGTGGTCATCGCCTATGCTGGGGGCTGCTTCGCGGGGCCCCTCCCAGGGCCCGTCGAAGCGGAGATCGTGCACAGTTTTCTCGAGGTTTCTCGGGGTTACCCAGAGGGTGAAGGAGGGTGGAGAGCCATGCACTGCCCCTTCTGCAGGCACCCCGACAGCCGCGTGGTCGACAGCCGGACCACCGATGACGGCTGTTCGATCCGCAGGCGCCGCCAGTGCCCCGACTGCTCCCGCCGGTTCACCACCGTCGAGACCGCGTCGCTGATGGTGATCAAGCGCAGTGGGGTCACCGAGCCCTTCAGCCGCAACAAGGTCATCTCCGGCGTGCGCAAGGCGTGCCAGGGCCGCCCGGTCACCGAGGACGCGCTGGCCCAGCTCGGCCAGCGGGTCGAGGAGGCGGTGCGTGCCACGGGCAGCGCCGAACTCTCCACGCACGACGTCGGGCTCGCCATACTCGGCCCGCTCAAGGACCTCGATCTCGTCGCGTATCTGCGGTTCGCGTCCGTCTACCAGGCCTTCGACTCGCTCGAGGACTTCGAGGCGGCCGTCGCGGAACTCCGCGCTGGCGCCCCCGGTCCCGCGCCGGCCGAATGCTGCGAAGGCTGCGAAGGGCCCGCAACCGATGCTGGCGGCCGCGGCGGGGACACCCCCGGAGTCCCCGCGCCCGCCGTCGCCGCCGACTGAGGCGGCGGCACACCAGACCTGCCCGGAGCGCTCGGCGTTCCCGGGTGACAGACACACGTCGCGCCACGGAAGAAATGGGCGCATGAGGGCGTTTTGCCCGTAGAGGGAGGCGGCATGACAGAGACGACGAGCGGCCCGGCACGAGGTTCCCGCTCCAAGGGAAACAAGGGCGGCAAGGGTCTGCGCATCGAACGCATCCACACCACCCCCGGCGTGCACCCGTACGACGAGGTGGTCTGGGAGCGTCGTGACGTCGTCATGACCAACTGGCGCGACGGCTCGATCAACTTCGAGCAGCGTGGCGTCGAGTTCCCCGACTTCTGGTCGGTGAACGCGGTCAACATTGTCACGAGCAAGTACTTCCGCGGCGCCGTCGGTTCGCCCGAGCGCGAGTCCGGTCTCCGGCAGCTCATCGACCGCGTGGTCCTCACCTACCGCAAGGCCGGTGAGGAGCACGGCTACTTCGCCTCGCCCGCGGACGCCGAGATCTTCGAGCACGAGCTCGCCTACGCCCTGCTGCACCAGGTCTTCAGCTTCAACTCCCCGGTCTGGTTCAACGTCGGCACCAAGCAGCCGCAGCAGGTGTCCGCCTGCTTCATCCTCTCCGTCGACGACTCCATGGAGTCGATCCTCGACTGGTACAAGGAAGAGGGGATGATCTTCAAGGGCGGCTCCGGCGCCGGCCTGAACCTCTCCCGCATCCGCTCCTCCAAGGAGCTGCTCTCCTCCGGCGGCAACGCCTCCGGCCCGGTCTCCTTCATGCGCGGCGCCGACGCCTCCGCAGGAACGATCAAGTCGGGCGGCGCCACCCGCCGCGCGGCCAAGATGGTCGTCCTCGACGTCGACCACCCCGACGTCGAGGCCTTCATCGACACCAAGGTGAAGGAGGAGGAGAAGATCCGCGCCCTGCGCGACGCGGGCTTCGACATGGACCTGGGCGGCGACGACATCACGTCCGTCCAGTACCAGAACGCCAACAACTCGGTCCGAGTGAACGACGAGTTCATGAAGGCCGTCGAGTCCGGCTCCAAGTTCGGCCTGCGTTCCCGCATGACCGGTGAGGTCATCGAGGAGGTCGACGCCAAGGCGCTCTTCCGCAAGATGGCCGAGGCCGCCTGGCAGTGCGCCGACCCGGGCATCCAGTACGACGACACCATCAACCACTGGCACACCTCGCCGGAGACGGGCCGGATCACCGCATCCAACCCGTGCAGCGAGTACATGCACCTGGACAACTCCTCGTGCAACCTCGCCTCGCTGAACCTGATGAAGTTCCTGCGCGACGACGACCAGGGCAACCAGTCGTTCGACGCCGAGCGCTTCGCCAAGGTCGTCGAGCTGGTCATCACGGCGATGGACATCTCCATCTGCTTCGCCGACTTCCCCACCGAGAAGATCGGTGAGACCACCCGCGCCTTCCGCCAGCTGGGCATCGGTTACGCCAACCTGGGCGCCCTGCTGATGGCCACCGGTCACGCCTACGACAGCGACGGCGGCCGCGCGCTCGCCGGTGCCATCACCTCGCTGATGACCGGCACGTCCTACCGCCGCTCCGCCGAGCTGGCCGCGGTCGTCGGCCCGTACGACGGCTACGCCCGCAACGCGGACGCCCACAAGCGCGTCATGCAGCAGCACGCGGACGCCAACACCGTCGCCCGGCGCACGGACGACCTGGACACCCCGGTGTGGGCCGCGGCGACCGAGGCGTGGCAGGACGTGATCCGCCTCGGCGAGAAGCACGGCTTCCGCAACGCCCAGGCCTCGGTGCTCGCCCCCACCGGCACCATCGGTCTGATGATGGACTGCGACACCACGGGCGTCGAGCCGGACCTGGCCCTGGTCAAGTTCAAGAAGCTCGTCGGCGGCGGCTCCATGCAGATCGTGAACAACACGGTCCCCAAGGCGCTCAAGCGTCTGGGCTACCAGCAGGAGCAGATCGAGGCGATCGTCGCCCACATCGCCGAGCACGGCAATGTCCTCGACGCCCCCGGCCTGAAGGCCGAGCACTACGAGGTCTTCGACTGCGCCATGGGCGAGCGCGCGATCTCCGCCATGGGCCACGTGCGCATGATGGCCGCCGCGCAGCCGTTCCTCTCGGGCGCGATCTCCAAGACCGTGAACCTGCCCGAGTCGGCCACCGTCGAGGAGGTCGAGGAGGTCTACTTCGAGGGCTGGAAGACGGGCCTGAAGGCCCTCGCGATCTACCGCGACAACTGCAAGGTCGGTCAGCCGCTCTCCGCCAAGAAGAAGGAGGAGAAGAAGAAGGCCGAGACCGTCCCCGCCGTCGCGGAGAAGGTCGTCGAGTACCGTCCGGTCCGCAAGCGTCTGCCCAAGGGTCGTCCGGGCATCACCACCTCCTTCACGGTGGGCGGTGCCGAGGGCTACATGACCGCCAACTCCTACCCGGACGACGGTCTGGGCGAGGTCTTCCTGAAGATGTCCAAGCAGGGTTCGACCCTCGCGGGCATGATGGATGCCTTCTCCATCGCCGTCTCGGTGGGCCTGCAGTACGGCGTGCCGCTGGAGACCTACGTCTCGAAGTTCACCAACATGCGCTTCGAGCCGGCCGGTATGACGGACGACCCGGACGTGCGGATGGCGCAGTCGATCGTCGACTACATCTTCCGCCGCCTGGCGCTGGACTTCCTGCCCTTCGAGACCCGCTCGGCCCTGGGCATCCACTCCGCCGAGGAGCGCCAGCGTCACCTGGACACCGGTTCGTACGAGCCGGCCGACGAGGAGGTCGACGTCGAGGGCCTGGCGCAGTCCGCGCCGCGCCAGACGGCGGCCCCGAAGCCCGAGGTCCCGGCCCAGCCCGCCGCGGCGGCTCCGGCGCCCAAGCAGGCCCACAACTCCACCGAGCTGGTGGAGATGCAGCTCGGTCTGAACGCGGATGCGCCGCTGTGCTTCTCCTGCGGCACGAAGATGCGCCGTGCGGGCAGCTGCTACCTCTGCGAGGGCTGCGGCTCGACCAGCGGCTGCAGCTGATGCACTGCTGACGGTCCTCGACCGTCGCCCGTCCGATGGCGGAGCCGGCACCTGCCGGCTCCGCCATCGGCGTTCGGCGACCGTGCTGCGAGGGACCGTGGTGCGGGGAGCGAAACGGGCGCCGAGTTGCGCCGGAACGCTCGCGCGGGTGTACTCCTGCGCTCCCTGATGCGGATCACTGCGCGGGCCGTACGATGGCCCGGTGCTGGTCAAGTGGATTCGCTGCACCGTGGTGGACCGCCGGGGCTTCGAGCGGGGGCAGCGGAAGTGGGCGGGGCTGCTCGGTGAACCGGGGTTCCGGGGGCAGGGCGGCGGCTGGAGCCGCGGACGCCCCGATGTGGCGCACCTGTTCGGCTTCTGGGAGAGCCGCGCGTTCTACGACTCCTTCATGGCGCGGTCCCACGACAGGCTGGCTGCCGCCCAGTTCGGCACGTTCAAGAACATCCAGGTGCGGCTGTTCGAGCACCGCTTCGACGTGAAGGTGGGCTTCCGGCCGCAGTTCACGGATGCGGATGTGGTGCGCATCGCCCACTGCCGGGTGCGCCCGGAGCGCATGGAGCACTTCACGCTGATGCAGGAGAAGGTGTGGAACCCGGCGATGGCCGGCTCGCCCGGGATGCTGCGCGGCGTCTTCGGCGAGGCGCCCGGCCCGGAGTTCCTCGTGCTGTCGATGTGGAACTCCGTGGCCGAGCACGGCAAGTACCGCGCGGAGCGGGTGGAGCGGCTCGCACTGCGTGCGCAGACGGAGGCCGATGTCGCGGCGATCACGGGCGACGTCGTGGAGATGGAACCGTCCTGGACGGTGTGAACGCCCGGGCTGCTCAGCCCGGTCCGGCCGGGAAGGCGTATGCACCGGCGCGGACCGCCGCGAGCACTGCGTCGGCGGCCTGATCGGCGCCGGCCGCGTCGATGCCCTCCCGTGTGACGAACAGCCGGAGGAACAGCGGGGCGGAGACGGCCCGGGCGACCGCGCCGGCGTCGGTGCCGGGCGGGGCCTCGCCTCGTGCGACCGCCCGCTCGACGACCGGTGTGCAGCGCGCGAACCGTTGCGTGTAGAAGGCCCGCAGTGCGTCCGCGGCCTGTTCCGACTGGAAGGCGGCGCCGACGAATGCGGTCGGGGCCGCTGCCGCCGCCGGATCGGTGAAGGCGTCCAGCACCTCGCGTGCGAGGGCCCGCAGATCGCCCTGCAGGCTCCCGGTGTCGGGCGCGGTCCAGCCGTCCTCGCCCGCGAGGGCCAGGGCGTCCGCCAGCAGCCCTTCGAGACCGCCCCAGCGGCGGTACAGCGTGGTCTTGTGGACGCCCGAGTGCTCGGCGACGTATTCGACGGTGAGGCCGGGGTAGCCGTGCTCGCCGAGTCCTGCGAGGACGGCGTCGCGGACCGCGGCGCGGGTACGGGCGGTGCGCCCGCCGGGGCGCACCGTGCCCGGGGCCTGGGGGGAGCTCTCCGAAGACAATTGCTACTCCCGTTGCGTTAAGTGGATGGGTCGTGCCACACTCAGATTAACGCAACCCGAGTCGCATTTGGATGCTCCGTCGCCCCTGACCGTCATGGAGGCCGCCCATGCCTGCCCAGCTCTCACTTCACGGAGTGTCCGTGTCCCGAGGGGACAGGCTCCTGCTCGACGGCGTCTCCCTCTCTGTCCGCCCCGGAGAGCGGATCGGCATAGTGGGGGAGAACGGCGCCGGGAAGTCCACGCTGCTCGCGCTCCTCGCGGGCACCGAACAGCCCGACGACGGCAGGGTCGTGACCAGGGCCGACGGCGGCGTGGGCCACCTGCACCAGACCCCCGAGCTGCCCCCGGACCGCACCGTCGGCGACGCCGTCGACGCCGCCCTGTCCGGGCTGCGCGCCATGGAGCGCAGGCTGCGGGAGCTGGAGGGCATGCTCGGCTCCGCCGGCCCCGCGACCCTCACGGAGTACGGGGATCTGCTCGTCGCCTTCGAGGCGCGCGGCGGCTACGAGGTGGATGCCCGCGTGGACAAGGCCCTGCACGGCCTGGGCCTGTCCCATATTCCGCGCGAACGCCGCCTGGGCAGCCTCTCCGGCGGGGAGCAGGCCCGGCTCGGCCTGGCCTGCCTGCTCGCCGCGGCGCCGGAGGTCATGCTCCTCGACGAGCCCACCAACCACCTGGACGGAGCCGCCCTGACCTGGCTCGAGGACACCCTGCGGGCGCACCCCGGCACGGTCGTGGCCGTCTCCCACGACCGGACGTTCCTCCAGCGCGTGGCGACCGCGGTGATCGAGGTCGACGCCGACCGCAGGGCGCTGGTCCGCTACGGCGGCGGCTACGCCGGATTCGTCGCCGAACGGGCGGCCGCCCGCCGCCGCTGGGAGCAGGCGTACGAGCAGTGGTGCGCCGAGACCGAGGCGCTGGGCGAGGCCGCCGCGACGGTGGCACGCCGTGTTGCACCCGGCCGGGCCAGGACGGACGGCAACAAGATGGCGTACGACAGGGACAGGGGACGGGTGCAGTCCTCGGTCTCCGCCCGGATCCGCAACGCACAGGAGCGGCTGCGCCGCCTCCAGGAGCATCCCGTTCCGCGCCCGCCCGATCCCTTGCGCTTCGCCGCCCGTCCCGAGGCGGGCTCGGCGACCGGGTCCCTCGTGGCCCTCGACGGCATTCGGGTCGGGGAGCGGCTCGCGGTGGGCAGCCTCCGTATCGAGGCGGGCGAGCGGCTCCTGGTCCATGGTGCCAACGGCGCGGGGAAGTCCACGTTGCTCAGGGTCATGGCGGGAGCGGAGGCGCCGGACGCCGGCACGGTGGTGCGGCGCGGGCGCATCGGCCACCTCGCCCAGGAGACGACTGCGGGCAGGCCCGCGGAACGCCTGTTGGACGCCTTCCGGCGCGGGCTGCCGGGGACGCCGGATGAGCAGCGGGAACTGCTGGTGTCGTTCGGGCTCTTCCGCGAGCGCGACCTGTACGTGCCCGTCGGCGCGCTGTCCGCGGGGCAGCGCAGGCGCCTGGGCCTTGCCCGGCTCCTCGCCCGTCCGGCGGACCTGTTGCTGCTGGACGAGCCGGCCAACCACCTCGCCCTCGGCCTGGTCGAGGAGCTCGAGCAGGCCCTCGCCGAGTGGACCGGTGCCCTGGTGGTCGTCTCCCACGACCGGACCCTCAGGGAGCGCTTCGCTGGACGCACGTGCGAGATACGCGAGGGCCGGATCGCGGGCTGACACCGGGCTGCGCGCGGCGCGCAGCGGCCGGGCGCTCTAGGGTGGCGGCATGGCACGGCCCCGGCGCATCGTTCTCATCCGGCACGGAGAGTCGGAGGGCAATGTCGACGACACGGTCTACGAGCGGGAGCCGGACCACGCCCTGAGCCTGACCGCGAACGGCCGCCGGCAGGTCGAAGAGACCGGTGTACGGCTGCGCGAGCTCTTCGGGGACGAGCGCGTCTCCGCCTACGTCTCGCCCTACCGCCGCACCCACCAGACCTTCCACCTGTTGAAACTCGACCCGTCCCGGGTCCGGGTCCGGGAGGAGCCGCGCCTGCGCGAACAGGACTGGGGCAACTGGCAGGACCGCGAGGACGTGCGCAGGCAGAAGGCCCGCCGGGACGCCTACGGCCACTTCTTCTACCGCTTCGCGCAGGGTGAGTCGGGCGCCGACGTCTACGACCGGGTGGGCTCCTTCCTGGAGAGCCTGTGGCGCAGCTTCGAGGACCCGAGCCACCCGCCGAACGTCCTGCTCGTCACGCACGGCCTCACCATGAGACTGTTCTGCATGCGCTGGCTGCACTGGACCGTCGCCGAGTTCGAGTGCCTGTCCAACCCGGGCAACGCCGAGACACGGCTGCTGCTGCTCGGAGCCGACGGCCGGTACCACCTCGACCGGCCCTTCGAGCGCTGGTGCACGCCCGAACCGTACGGCTTCACCGGTTAGAGTTCGCTGCGATGAGCGCTGATCGATTCCACCGAGCCCTGGCGAGCCTACGCGGGCTGGCCGTGGGCGACGCCCTCGGCTCCCAGTTCTTCTCTCCCGCCAACTACCCCTCGCTCAAGCGCCGCGAGCTGCCGCCGGGGCCGTGGCGGTGGACCGACGACACCGAGATGGCCTGCTCCGTGCTGGCGGTTCTCGCCGAGCGCGGGCGCATCGACCAGGACGCGCTGGCACGCTCCTTCGCCGAGCGCCACGATGCGGACCGCGGGTACGGCCGGAGGGTCACCGACCTGCTGCACCGGGTCGCTGACGGCGACGACTGGCGGGAGCCGGCAGCGGCCATGTTCAAGGGGCAGGGCTCCTGGGGCAGCGGGGCCGCCATGCGGATCGCCCCGCTCGGCGCCTGGTACGCGGACGACCCCGAGCAGGCCACCCACCAGGCGGAGATCTCCGCCTACACCACGCACCAGCACCGCGAGGCGGTGGCAGGGGCAATGGCCGTGGCGGCCGCCGCCGCGATCGCTGCCGGGGTGGGCGGACCGGCCGGCCCGCAGAGCCTGCTGGACGGGGTGATCGAGCTGGTGCCGAAGAGTGCGGTGCAGGCAGGGCTGCGCCGTGCCCGCGACATGCTCGACTACGGCGATGCCACCACCGTCGCCGCCGTGCTCGGTTGTGGGCGCCGCACCAGCGCCCACGACACCGTGCCGTTCGCGCTGTGGGCCGCAGCCCGCAATCTCGCCTCCTTCGAAGCGGCGTTCTGGACGACGGCCCGGGCCGGCGGCGACGTCGACACCACATGCGCCATCGCCGGGGGAGTCGTCGCGGCTGCGGAACGCGGCGCTCCGCCCGCCGGCTGGCTGGGGCTCACCGAGCCCCTCCCCGACTGGCTCCCCGCGGTCCCGCACTGATCCGGACGGGGAGCCGGGGGCGGGGCGACGCAGGACGCCCCGGGGAGCGTAACCTTGCTGACGCCATGCCCTACCAACCGCCCACCCACAGCGTCGAACGCTCGCTCCGAGCGACGACGGGAGCCAAGATCGTCGCTGGTGTCGACGAGGTCGGCCGCGGTGCCTGGGCCGGTCCGGTCACCGTGTGCGCAGCCGTCACCGGTCTGCGCCGCCCGCCGGACGGCCTCACCGACTCCAAGCTGCTGACCCCCAAGCGCCGCCTGGCGCTCGCCGGGGAGCTGGAGAACTGGGTCACCGCCTACGCCCTCGGCGACGCCTCCCCGCTGGAGATCGACGAGCTGGGCATGACGGCCGCCCTGCGGCTGGCCGCGACCCGTGCCCTGGACGCGCTGCCCGTGCGGCCCGACGTGGTGATCCTCGACGGCAAGCACGACTACCTCGGCGAGCCCTGGAAGGTCCGTACGGTCATCAAGGGCGACCAGTCGTGCGTGGTCGTCGCGGCGGCCTCCGTGATCGCCAAGGTCCGGCGGGACGCCATGATGGCCGAACTGGGCGCCGAGCACGCCGACTTCGGGTTCTGTGACAACGCCGGATATCCCTCGCCGGTGCACCGCGCGGCCCTGGAGGAACTCGGTCCCACCCCGTACCACCGGCTGTCCTGGTCCTACCTGGACGCACTGCCCAAGTGGCAGCACCTGAAGCGGGTTCGGGCTGTTCCGATGCCCCGTACCGGTGCTTCCCTGGAGGTGGGCGGTCAGCTCGGGTTCGACTTCTGACCGGCCCGAAGCGGCACCCGCCGACGCAGCCCGCACCGGCGTTTGATAAACATCAACTCATGCCTCTCATCCCCGAGGAGCCTCAGATTCACGAGAGCGTCCCGGGTCCTCGCGCAGTGGCGGCCGTCGGCCGCACGGCGTCGACCCCCCGTCCTGTCCCTGAACCCGGCCCCCGCCCGATCCCGGTGCGGCCCGGCAACCCCGGCGCCCAGCGCGGCCCGGCAGCGATCCCGTCCCCGCGCACCCCGCAGCGGACGGCCCCGGCGGCCACCCCGCAGCTCCAGCTCATCCCCGCTTCTGCGGAGGGTGCCCTGGACGCCGCGGACGAGGCCGTCGACCTGCTGCTGGACACCGGGCGTGCCCCCGGCGAGGTCCTGGTGCTCACCACCGGCGACCTGCACCCGTGGGCCGCGCACGAGCTGTCCTTCGGCGACGCGTCGTACTGGGCGCAGCACGATGCCGCCGACGACGTCTTCTACGCGGGCGCCGACGCAGAGCGTGTGGCGTCCCGCCCGGTCGTTGTCGTGGCCGTCAACGGCGGTTCGGACTCCGCCGTGACCGCTGCGCTTCCCGCCGCGATGGCCAGGGCCGGCGCCCTGCTGATCGTCTGCGGAGACCCGCAGCGGGTCAACACCCTTCTGGCCCCGGGCGTCTGACGCCCGCGCCGCCGAGGGCCGGGCCGCCCGGCCCTCGGCGGCGCACGGAGTTGCCTGTGCGATCACCGGGCGGCCGTGTGGCGGTGTGCCCCGGGCGCCCCGCCGCCGGCGCTGAGCGGTGCGGCGGCACGCGCCAGGGAACACGGCTGTCGTCCGCTGCGGCCCTCGCCGAGGATGTGCCACCCCGTTGCCGTCAGCGTGATGTACGCGCCGCAGCGCAGCCCGTGCAGGCTGCAGGCATCGCGCAAGCCCCACATCCAGGCACCGTCTTCCTGTGTCCAATGGGCCTCGCCCTCACGGCAGTAGAGCAGTACGGCGGTGCGGACGGGAACGCGCCTGCGCAGGTCGTGCGGGATCACCCGGCGCAGCTGGGCGAGCAGCGCATTGCGCAGCTCCCAGCCGTCGGGCGGGCCCGCATGTCTGACGAAGGAGGCGCTCGCGGCGAGCCGTTCGTCCGGATCGAGCACGGCGATCACAGCCGTGGCCGGTGTGGGCAGGTGGCGGGCATGCAGCCCGGTGACGACCTCGCGCGGGTTGCGCAGCAGCGGGACGCCGCACGCGGCCCACGCGGCGGGCTCGAGGAGCCTGCCCAGACGGGGAACGGGATCGGCCGGGGGAGGCGGAGCCAAGCCGAAGGCCATGCTTCTCCCTTCGTCTGCACGCCCGTGTCGGGGCGGGAGTTCGGGCAGGAACGCACACCGCGGCAGCCGTCCACGAGAGCCGTGGACGGGCGGGAGCGGGGAGCCGGGGGCAATTCTCCCGGGACCGGTGGCTGTGCGGCAACGATCGGCTCCCACCCGTGACCGGTATCGGCGGTCCGCCGACTGAATTCCCCCCTCCGCCCCGCTCACCCCCGGCGGCGTTGCCCGCCTTCGTCCCCACTCATCCCTGCACGGCCAGGACCAGCGGAAACACCCCCTCGGCCCCCGACCGCCGCAACAGCCGCGCGGCGACGGCCAACGTCCAGCCCGAGTCGGTGAAGTCGTCGACCAGGAGTACCGGGCCGCCTGCTGCGGCAAGTGTCTCTGCGAGGGGCGGCGGCACGGCGAGTGCGCCCTCCAGTGCGCGCAGGCGCTGGGCGCTGTTGGAGCGTGGAACCCTGGTGTCCGTGTGGTCGTCGCGGTACTCGACCGTGCCGAGCAGGGGCATGCGGCCGACGGTGGCGATGCGTTCGCCCAGCGACCGGATCAACTGCGGGCGAGTGCGCGAGGCCAGGGTGACGACGCCCACCGGCCGGGCGGGGGCGTCCGGGGCGCCGGACGCCCAACCCCCGGGCCCGCGGGCCCAGTCGGCCAGGACGGTCACCACGGCAGAGGCGACGTCGTCCGGAACGGGGCAGTCCGGTGTCTGGGGTGCGAGCAGCGGCCGCAGGCGGTTGCCCCAGCCGATGTCGGAGAGCCGGCCGAGGGCACGCCCCGGAGCGGCTTGTTCGCCCACAGGAATACGGCCCTTGAGGTCGACACCGACGGCGGGCAGGCCCGTCGGCCACATGCGCCGAGGCTCCACCTCCACACCGGGGCGCCCCAGTTCGCCCCGCGAAGCGCTCACTGCGGCCTCGGACACCTCGGCGGTGAACCGCAGCCCTGCACAGTTGTCGCACCGGCCGCACGGGGCGGCCTGCTCGTCGTCCAACTGCTGCCGCAGGAACTCCATCCGGCAGGCCGTCGTCGTTGCATAGTCGCGCATCGCCTGCTGTTCGGCCGCGCGCTGCTCGGCGACCCAGGCGTAGCGCTGGGCGTCGTACTCCCAGGGACGGCCGGTCGCCGTCCAGCCCCCGCGCACCCTTCGGACGGCACCGTCCACGTCGAGAACCTTGAGCATGGTCTCCAGGCGCGAACGGCGCAGTTCCACCCGGGGTTCCAGTGCGGGGAGGGAGAGTGGGACGTCCGATGCGGCCAGCACGTCGAGAGTGCGCCGCACCTGCTCCTCCGGGGGGAAGGCCAGCGAGGCGAAGTAGTTCCAGATCGCCTCGTCCTCACGGCCGGGCAGCAGCAGCACCTCGGCGTGCTCCACCCCGCGACCGGCGCGGCCCACCTGCTGGTAGTAGGCGATGGGGGAGGAGGGGGAGCCGAGGTGGACCACGAACCCCAGGTCCGGCTTGTCGAAGCCCATGCCCAGCGCGGAGGTGGCCACAAGTGCCTTGACGCGGTTGGCGAGCAGATCCTCCTCGGCCTGCTGGCGGTCGGCGTTCTCGGTCTTGCCGGTGTAGGACGCGACGGTGTGGCCGCGGTGGCGCAGGAATGCCGCTACCTCCTCGGCGGCCGCAACAGTGAGGGTGTAGATGATGCCGGAGCCGGGAAGCTCGTCGAGGTGGTCGGCGAGCCAGGCCAGCCGGTGGGCGGCGTCGGGCAGTCGGAGAACGCCCAGGCTCAGGCTCTCCCGGTCCAGCGGCCCGCGCAGGACGAGCGCCTTCTCCGCCCCCTCGCCCGTGTCCAGCTGCTCGGCGACGTCCGCGGTGACGCGGGCATTGGCGGTGGCCGTCGTGGCCAGCACGGGGACGCCGGGGGACAGCTCGGCGAGCATGGTGCGCAGCCTGCGGTAGTCGGGCCGGAAGTCGTGGCCCCAGTCGGAGATGCAGTGCGCCTCGTCGACGACGAGCAGGCCGGTGGCGGCGGCGAGCTTGGGCAGGACCTGGTCGCGGAAATCGGGATTGTTGAGGCGCTCCGGCGAGACCAGCAGCACATCGACCTCGCCCGCGGCGATCTCGGCCTGCACGGTGTCCCACTCCTCGGTGTTCGAGGAGTTGATCGTGCGCGCCCGGATGCCTGCGCGCGCGGCCGCCTCCACCTGGTTGCGCATGAGCGCCAGCAGCGGGGAGACGATCACCGTGGGCCCGCTGCCGCGCTCGCGCAGGAGCGCCGTGGCCACGAAGTACACCGCGGACTTGCCCCAGCCGGTGCGCTGGACGACGAGGGCACGGCGGCGGTCGGCGACCAGCGCCTCGATCGCTCGCCACTGGTCCTCGCGCAGTCTCGCTGCGCCCGTGGCGTCTCCGACGAGACGGGCGAGGACGGCGTCGGCCGAGGCACGGAGGGCTTCGTTGGTCATGCCCCCATGCAACACGACACCACCGACACCGCGCGAACGCGCTGTCCACAGCCCTCAGCATTAGTAGGACCATATGGCAGGAGTTATCCACAGGGCTGGCGGGCCACGGCGGGCTCACGGGACCCTCGGGTCATGAGCAACCGCGACGAAACATCCCGCCCCTCCGCAGCCTCCGCCGACTCCTCGTCCGCCCCCTGGGATCCCCGGCCGGAAACCCAGATCACCCTCCGCAGCCCGGCCGAACTGGCCGACGCCCTCCCCTATCTGATGGGTTTTCACCCGACCGACAGCGTTGTCATGGTGGCGCTGCACGGCGAGCGCGGCCGCTTCGGCGGGCGGCTCAGGCTCGGCATTCCCGGCAGCCGGGACGAGTGGCCCGACGTGTGCGACCAACTCGCCGAGACCCTGGTCGCGGGCAGTGCCAAGCGGGGTGCCCGGCCCGACGGCATCGTGCTCTTCCTCTGCCGGGACCCGGGCGAGGGGGAGACGGCCCTCGAGGTCATGGAGCGGCTCCAGCCGCTCGCGCAGTGCCTGCGCGTCGCGTGCGGCAGCCTCGACGTGCCGGTCTTCGAGGCGCTGTGCATCTCCGGCGGCCGGTTCTGGTCCTACTGCTGTCCCGACGAACGCTGCTGCCCGCCGGAGGGCGTGCCGCTGGCCCTCCCCGGGACCTCGGTGATGGCGGCGGCCGCCGCCTACGCGGGCATTCAGGTGCGTGGCACGCTGCGGGAGATGGAGGCCCGCTACGCACCGCTCACCGGGGACCGGGCCGAGGCGCAGCTGCGGGCGCTGGACGGGGCCGCCGCCGACCTTGTGCCCCGCATCCTGAGCGGTACGGACTGCGAGACGGTCCGGCAGGAGACGCTGGACCTGGCGCGGCTGCTGCTGGACCGACTCCACGAGGCGGAGCCCGGCGTGCAGAGCACGGAGGCCGATGCGCGGGACGATGCCCTGATCGGCGCCGACGAAGCAGCGGCGGTGATCATCGGCCTGCAGGACCGCGCCGCGCGCGACCGGGCCGCCGAGTGGATGGAGGGTTCGCAGGCCCCGGCGGCGCTGCGGCTCTGGCGGGCTCTCGCCCGCCGCTGCGTGCCGCCGTACGAAGAGCACGCCACGGCGCCGTTCGCCCTGGCCGGCTGGGTGGCCTGGTCCATCGGGGAGCATCCCGAGGCGAGGGTCGCCCTCGGCGGCGCGCTGACCATCGACCCGGGGTACCTCTTCGCCCAGCTGCTGCACCGCGCCTGCAACGAAGGCCTGGACCCGGAGCTCCTGCGCCGCTGCCTCCGCCGGGAGCGGGCCGGCCGGGCACTGGCCGCCGCCGTCGAGGCCGAGGCGGACGGCATCGGGGACGACCGCGCGAGGGCGGGCCGCGCCGGGGGAGCGGCGGAGAGGGCGGGCGCATCCCCGAAGGCAGAGCAGATGGCGGAGCAGACGGCGGAGCAGACGCTGCCCGCCAGGCGGCGTCGTCCTGCGGTGACGGACGGCCCCGGCGGCCCGGCGACGGCCAACGGCCCCGTGGGCAAGGCCCGGCCGCGGCGACGCACCGGGCAGCGCAGCGCGCGGAGCCGGCAGTGACCGCGCTGCGAAACGGCCACCGTGACCTCGGCGGGGCCCGCGCCGTTCACTCGAGTAGCCCGCAATGGCTGTTCGACATCCGGACCGTGATGCCCCCAGGGAGCGCAGACGAGTGCAAGGCATTGCCCCCAACGGTCGGCAGGCCCACCGCCCGCCCGCACCCCGGCGTCCCGGTGGCGGACGTCCTCCCGGACCGGCCCCCGTGCACGGGGCGCTGATCTGTGTCGCACTGCCCGCCCTGGCCATCTCCGAAGAGCACGGGCAGCTGACCGGCCAGGGCCTCGACGGCTTCTACCGGGGCGGGCGGCGCCTGCTCGCGCGGTGCAGGGTGCGGGTCGGGGGCGCCGAGCCGGTGCCCGTGCAAGGGCTCATGGTCACCGCGGGCCGGGCCCGGTTCGTCGGCACGGTACGGACGGCGGCCGACGCGGGGCCGGACCCGGCCGTCACCGTCGAACGGCTGCGGGACGCCGAGGGCACCGAGCGCATCACCCTGCGCAGCGCGGCGGTCCAGGAGGTGCGGCTGGCCCTGGAGGTGTCCCTGGGCACCGACCTCGCCGAGCTGGGAGCCGTGGCGGCGGGGCTGGCCGGGCCGGAGCTTCCCGCCGGGGTGCACGCCTCGGGGCTGCGCTGGTCGGGCCCCGGCGGGCAGGCGGTGGTCACCGCCGACCCCGCGCCCGGCGATGTCCTCGCCTCGGCGGGCCTGTTGTGCTGGGAGATACGGCTGCCGCCCGGTGGCAGCCACAGCGTCGAGCTCCGGGTCCGGCCGGACGTCCCCGGCCGCCCGCAGCCGGCCGGGAGCAACTGCCGTGACCGCGGCGGGGCGTCCCCGTGGAGCGATGCGGAGGCGGAAGGCGACGACCCGCGGGCGGCCGCCCTGCTGGCGGCGAGCCTGGAGGATCTGCGGGCCCTGCTCGTGCGCGACCCCGCGCACCCGGGCGACGCTCACCTCGCCGCCGGCATCCCCTGGCGCTGCGGCCGCCTCTCCCCGGCCGAGGCCCTGTGGGCTGCCCGGATGGCCCTTCCCCTCGGCACCGGGCTCGCTGCAGGGACGCTGCGCACGCTGGCACGCACCCAGCTCGCGGGATCCGGCCCCGACGCCGGCCGCATCCCCGGACCTCTGCGGCACGCCGGGGCCCATGTGCCGCCCGGCTGTACGGGCGTCGAGGCGACGCTGCTCTTCCCGGCGGTCCTGGCCGAGGCCTGGCGGTGGGGGCTTTCTCGGCAGGAGGCGGAGTCGCTCGTGCACGCGGCCGAGCGGTGCCTGGCCTGGCTCCGTGCAGCAGCCGGAGGCGGCGGGTATCTCGCGGACCCGGCGCCCGGCGGCCCCTACCGCTGCGAGGTGCAGGCCCATGCACACCGGGCCGCGCTGCTCGGTGCGGACCTCCTGACGGCGTTCGGCCGGCCCGGTGCCGACGAGCTGCTCGACTGGGCCGCCGGTCTCAGGCGCCGCTTCCGGGAGGACTTCTGGGCCGACGACGTGAGCGGCGGCCGACCGGTGGCCTGCCTCACCCCCGACGGCCGCCGGATACCCCACCTGGGCTGCGCCGCCGCGCACCTGCTCGACACCGGGCTGCTCGGAGAGGGCCGGGCCGCCCCGGGGCTGCTCGACAAGGTGCAGACCGAGCAGTTGGCCCGGTTGTTCGGGGGTCCGGCCCTCGACTCCGGATGGGGCCTGCGCAGCCTCGGTTCGCGGGAGCCCGGGTACAACCCGTTCGGGCACCGGAGCGGCGCCGTGCGGATCCACGAGACGGCTGTGGCCGTCGCGGGCCTCGCGGCGGCCGGATACGAGAACGAGGCGAGCGGGCTGTTGCACGGAGTGGTCGACGCCGCCGAGGCCTTCGGCCACCGGCTGCCGGAGATGTATGCGGGGGAGCAGCGGGCCAGGGGCAGCGTGCCGCTGCCGCATCCCGCCGCCTGCCGCCCTGCGGCCGTCGCCGCCTCGGGTGCGGTCCAGCTGCTGACCGTGCTCGCCGGGGTGCGGCCCGACGTGCCCGGGGGCAGCGTGGCGGTCCGGCCGCTCCGCAGCGCGCCGCTGGGGGCCCTGCGCTTCACCGGGCTGCGCGTCGCCGGGCAGCCCTTCGCCGTCAGGATCAGCAGGCTCGGGCTCGGCATGGTCGAGGAAGCCGCCGACGGCCTGCAGTTGGGGATGTGAGCGCCGTGCGCGCCGTACCGACCGAAGGAGCGCCCGCGGGCATGGCCCAAGAGCCTGTTTATCGTCAGGCAGACGACTATGATCGCGTCATGCCCTACGACCCGTCGGCCTTTCCGCCCTTTGCCGTGACCGTCGACCTGGTCGTGCTGACCGTGCGCCGCCATGCGCTGTGCGCGCTGGCCGTGCGCCGCGGTGAGCCTCCGTTCCAGGGCCGGTGGGCACTGCCCGGCGGGTTCGTGCGGGCCGACGAGGATCTGACCACCGCGGCCGCACGGGAGCTGGCCGAGGAGACCGGCCTGCACGCCCACGACCCCGCGGGCTCCGTGGTTCCCAATGCCGCGCACCTGGAACAGCTCGCCACATACGGCGACCCCAAGCGCGACCCCCGCATGCGGGTGGTCAGCGTGGCGCACCTCGCCCTCGCCCCCGACCTGCCGGCTCCGCGGGCGGGAGGCGACGCGCGCAGCGTCCGCTGGGCGCCGGTGGAGGAGCTGTTGGACCAGGAGACCGGCTACGGGCGCGACGGCGAGCAGGCCGTCCCGCTCGCCTTCGACCACGCCCGCATCCTCGCGGACGGCGTCGAACGGGCCCGCTCCAAGATTGAGTACTCCTCGCTGGCCACCGCGTTCTGCCCACAGGAGTTCACGGTCGGCGAGCTGCGCCGGGTCTACGAAGCGGTGTGGGGGGTCGTGCTGGACCCGCGCAACTTCCACCGCAAGGTCACGGGCACTCCCGGCTTCCTGGTCCCCACCGGCGGCACGACGACGCGTCAGGGCGGGCGCCCGGCACAGCTGTTCCGCGCGGGCGGGGCCACGCTGCTCAACCCGCCGATGCTGCGGCCCGAGGCGTGAGCAGCGGGGCGGGCCGGAGGAGCTCGCCCTGCGAGGCCGTCCTTCCGGGGTGACACACCCCGGAAGAGCCGTCATTGCGTAGCAAATAGGACATACAGGGTTACGGTGCTGCGGTACATCCTCCCGCCCCGCGCGCCGAGCCCGCCGTCGTGACCCCGCCGGTCACCGCTGATCCCGCGCGCCGAGCCGAATCACGTCACGTGCCCGCGAGAGAAGCCATGATCCAGGCCATCGGACTCACCAGCGCCCCCCGCCGCAACAAGCCCCTCGCCGTCGACGACCTCACTTTCGAGGCCCGCCCGGGCCGGGTCACCGTCCTGCTCGGCGAGCCGGGAGCCGGCAAGACCAGCACCCTGCGCCTGATGCTGAGACTCGACCCCGGACGCGGAGTCGCCCTCTTCCGCGGTCGTCCCCTGGATCAGATGCCCCACCCCACCCGGGAGATCGGGATGCTCCTGGGCGACGTCCCCGGCCACCCCGGGCGGACGGCCCGCGGGCACCTGCGCATGCTCAGCGCCGCTGCCGGGGTCCCCGCCGAACGCGCCGACGACGTCCTGGAGGTCGTCGGGCTCAGCGGCCTGGCCGACCAGCGCCTGGGCGGATTCTCCCTCGGCATGGACCGCCGCCTCGGCCTGGCCGCCGCGCTCCTCGGCGATCCCCACACGCTGATCCTCGACGAACCGGCCCACGGCCTCTCCCCCCGCGAGACCGCATGGCTGCACGGAATGCTGCGCGGCTACGCGGCCCAGGGCGGCGCCGTCCTCGTCACCTCGCGCGATGCCTTGGAAGCGGCCCGGCTCGGCGACCAGGTCGTCACCATCGACCACGGCCGGCTGGCCGCGGACCAGGAAGCCGCCGAGTTCGCCGCGTGCCGGCTGCGCCCGCGCGTCGCCGTCCGCTCGCCGCACGCCGCCCGGCTCGCCCACCTCCTCGGCGAGGAAGTCGAGGCGGCGTCGGCGGACACGCAGGCCGGCCCTCCCGTCGAGGTCGCGTTCGACGGCGGCAGCCGGCTCCACGTCTACGGCAGCAACTGTGCGGCCGTCGGCGAGGTCGCGTACCGGCACGGCATCCTGGTGCACCGCCTGACCGAGGAGACCGGCGACATGGGCCCCGTGACCCCGCTGGAGCGCGCCGACGGCCGTACCCCCGAGGCCGCGCGCGGCCCTGCCGGAGACGAGGAACAAGCCACCGACGGCTCCTCGCCCCGCACGCCTCCCCGCCTGCACAAACGGCGGGCCGCGCCCGGTCCCGTCTGGCCGCTGCGCTACGAACTGCGCCGCTCCGCAGGGGTGCGCACCGGCTGGACGGTGGGGACCACGGCCCTGGCTGCCTCCTTGGTCGTCTCCGTGCTGCTCGCCCGTACCGGCAACCCGCCGGCGTTGCGTCTGCTCACCGGCTGGCCGCTCGCGTTTCCGCTCCCGCCGGTCGCCTTCGGCGCCGGCCTGCTGGGCGCGCTCGCCTTCGGGCAGGAGTTCCGCTACCCCGCGCTCGGACCGGACCAGGGCGCCGTTCCGCGCCGCCTGGGGCTGCTGGCAGCCAAGCTGACGGTCACCGCCGCGGCCGCCCTGTTCCTCGCGCTGGCCTCCATCGGTGTCGACGCCGCCGTCCTGCGCCTGCTCTTCGGGGAGCCGGTCGCCGTCCTTCCGGACGACTGGAGTGTCACGCTGACCGGATGGACTGCACTGTCGGTGGGCTGCGCCTGGGCCGGTCTCTTCGCTGCAGGCCTCTTCCGCTCCACCGGGCTGGGGCTGCTGGCCGTCCTCGCAGTGCCGGTACTCGTGGTGCCCATGCTGAGCGGACTGTTCGCCCGGCCCGCAGTGCGTTCACTGACCGGTCTGCCGGAGCGGCTGCGCTCGACGGGCGTCGTCCAGTGGCCGTCCGGGATGGACCAGGGCTTCACGGCAGTGCTGCGGCTGATGTCCCAGCCGGTCGGTTGGGCGCTGATGCTGGCCCTCGCAGGGCTCGGAGGGGCTTACATCCTCACCGTGTTGCGCGGGCGGGTGCGCTGAGGCTGTGCTATGCGAACGAGGTGTACCGGCATCCACGCAGAGTGACAATCGGTCCGGGGGTGCCGGGACCGTGGCCGCGTCACGACCGTGGCAGATGTGCCCACGGAGCCGGGCGAGCAGCGAAGCGATGAGCGGGAGGTTGTGACACTCCGTATTCACTCTGCCGTGAGTCATGCGCCCATATGTCCATTTGGGCGTCAATTGTAAGGTAATGGGCGATCACCCTTTCGTGTGCTTTTCACCAAAGACCTCAAGGGGCCAGAAGGTGTAGCCGACAAAGGAAGCGTGAGTACCCTTGCGCACACCATGATGACCGCGGCTCGCCCCGCCGATTCCGGCCTCGTCGGCCCGGGCGAGCTTGACCGCTACTCCTACGGCGAGGCCCCCGGGCCCGACCGTGGCGCCCCGCCCGCCTGGGAGGGCGAGGCGGAGCTCGGCCGCGCGGGCCGCCGTGCGGCCGGCAGCCGCGGCCGGGGCCTGCACGGCCAGCTCGTCCAGCAGCTGGGCCAGATGATCGTCTCGGGGGATCTGGGCGCCGACCGCCCGCTGGTCCCGGAGGAGATCGGGCAGCGCTTCGAGGTCTCCCGCACCGTCGTCCGTGAATCCCTGCGCGTGCTGGAGGCCAAGGGCCTGGTCAGCGCCCGTCCCAACGTCGGCACGCGAGTCCGCCCGGTCAGCGACTGGAACCTGCTCGACCCGGACATCATCGAATGGCGGGCCTTCGGTCCGCAGCGGGACGACCAGCGTCGCGAGCTGTGCGAGCTGCGCTGGACCATCGAACCGCTCGCCGCACGGCTGGCAGCGGGCCACGGTCGCGAGGACGTCCAGCAGCGGCTGGCCGACATGGCCGAGATCATGGGGCACGCCCTGGCCCAGGGCGACTCGCTCACCTTCTCCCGCGCCGACGCCGAGTTCCACTCCCTCCTGCTGCAGGTCGCCGGCAACCGCATGCTGGAGCACCTCGCGGGCATCGTCTCGGCCGCCCTGCACGTCTCCGGAGCCTCGTCCAGCGGCTGCGACCGGCCCACCGAGGCGGGCGTCGGACAGCACCTGCGGATCGTCGACGCCGTCGGGGCGGGCGACGCGGCCGGAGCGGAGGCGGCGATGCGTCAACTGCTCGTCGCCCACCCGGAGGTCGAGCGCGTCGTCCCCGCGCCGCGCGAGCACTGACCGGGTGGCGGGACCGTACGGACGGGACGGTTCAGCGCGGGATTGCTCATCCGGCGCGCGCGTGCGGCCGTGCGCGCGGGCCGAGTGGGCCGTTCCGCGCGGCTACCGGGGCTCGGAGCGGTGATCTGTCCAATTCGGTGACCTTTCGCTCTGTTATGGGGTGTGACTCGGGCCACGAGGATTGGGCGTAACGCTCTTTGAGGCAGCGCGATGACTAAAGAGGTGGTAGCCGCGGAGGGAATACAGGACTCCCATGAGGCGCTGTGTTGCTCTGCACTACCGCCCGCGCCGTCGGTTCATCCATTGCCGGCGGTCGTCGGAACCGGTCGCCCGAAACGGGGCGGGCCGGAGCCGGAAGCCGTTTCCATCGTTCCGAGAGGTTGTTCGTGTCGGCCAGCACATCCCGTACGCTCCCGCCGGAGATCGCCGAATCCGAGTCTCTGATGGCGCTCATCGAGCAGGGAAAGGCCGAGGGGCAGATCGCCGGCGACGACGTGCGTCGGGCCTTCGAGGCTGACCAGATTCCGCCAACCCAGTGGAAGAACGTACTGCGCAGCCTCAACCAGGTCCTCGACGAGGAGGGTGTGACGCTGATGGTCAGTGCCGCAGAGGCGCCCAAGCGCACCCGCAAGAGCGTCGCAGCGAAGAGCCCGGCGAAGCGCACCGCCACCAAGGCCGTCTCCTCCAAGACGGTCACCTCCCGGCAGGCCTCGCCTGCCGGATCGGCCGTCTCCGCCCCGTCCGCCCAGCCGGGCGCGTACGGGGAGGACGAGACCGACGAGGCCGTGTCGCCCGCCAAGAAGGCCGCCGCCAAGAGGGCAGTGGCCAAGAAGACGGTGGCCAAGAAGACCGCCGCCAAGAAGACGGCGGCCAAGAAGACCGCCGCCAAGAAGGATGCCGACGAGCTGCTCGAGGACGAGCTCCTCGACGAGACCCCCGCCCCGGGCAAGGGTGACGAAGAGGAAGAGTCCGGCGAGAACAAGGGCTTCGTCCTGTCCGACGAGGACGAGGACGACGCCCCCGCGCAGCAGGTCGCGGTGGCCGGTGCCACCGCCGACCCGGTCAAGGACTACCTCAAGCAGATCGGCAAGGTCCCCCTGCTCAACGCCGAGCAGGAGGTCGAGCTCGCCAAGCGCATCGAGGCCGGTCTGTTCGCCGAGGACAAGCTGGCGAACGCCGACAAGCTGGCCCCGAAGCTCAAGCGCGAGCTGGAGATCATCGCCGAGGACGGGCGCCGCGCCAAGAACCACCTCCTGGAGGCCAACCTCCGACTGGTGGTCTCGCTGGCCAAGCGTTACACCGGCCGCGGCATGCTCTTCCTGGACCTCATCCAGGAGGGCAACCTCGGTCTGATCCGCGCGGTGGAGAAGTTCGACTACACCAAGGGCTACAAGTTCTCCACGTATGCGACCTGGTGGATCCGCCAGGCCATCACGCGCGCGATGGCCGACCAGGCCCGCACCATCCGTATCCCGGTGCACATGGTCGAGGTCATCAACAAGCTCGCCCGTGTCCAGCGCCAGATGCTCCAGGACCTGGGCCGCGAGCCCACTCCGGAGGAGCTGGCCAAGGAGCTCGACATGACCCCCGAGAAGGTCATCGAGGTCCAGAAGTACGGCCGTGAGCCGATCTCCCTGCACACCCCGCTGGGCGAGGACGGCGACAGCGAGTTCGGTGACCTCATCGAGGACTCCGAGGCGGTCGTGCCGGCGGACGCGGTCAGCTTCACGCTCCTGCAGGAGCAGCTGCACTCCGTCCTGGACACGCTCAGCGAGCGCGAGGCCGGTGTCGTCTCGATGCGCTTCGGCCTCACCGACGGCCAGCCCAAGACGCTGGACGAGATCGGCAAGGTCTACGGCGTGACCCGTGAGCGCATTCGCCAGATCGAGTCCAAGACGATGTCCAAGCTGCGTCACCCGTCGCGCTCCCAGGTGCTGCGCGACTACCTGGACTGATCCACCCGATCCGGTCTGCGGGCAGGGCTCGGTCCCTCTTCGGAGGGGCCGGGCCCTGCCCGCTTCCGGATGCGGCGACCGCTCGCGGGGACGACGCTGGGTATGCGAAGAACTCCGTTCGGTCAGGAGAGGTGCAAATGCGTGCCCTGAGCTACCCGCTGGTCGGGACGGCCGTGCTGGCCCTGCTGGCCCCCGGCCCCGTCCGGGGGGACGACCGCGGAGTGGTCGGCGGGCAGGCGGTGAGCAGCGCGGACGCGCCCTGGGCGGTGGCTCTGGCGAGCCGTGACCGGTTCGGCCCCATGCGGTCCGGGCAATTCTGCGGCGGGGCGCTGGTGGGGCGTACGACCGTCGTCACGGCGGCGCACTGCCTGAGCCGTGAGGTGCTCGGCGGCGACCCGTCGGATGTGAAGGATCTGCGCGTCATCGTCGGCCGCACCGACCTGCGGACCCGGCTGGGCAGCGAGCTGCCGCCGAAGAGCGTCTGGGTCAACCCGGGCTTCGACCCGGAGACCAATGCGGGGGACATCGCCGTCATCACCCTGGCCACGCCGGTGCCGGAGAACTACCCGATCACCATGGCGAAGGCCGGGGACGGCGCCTACGTCCCCGGTACGTCGGCCGGCGTCTACGGGTGGGGGGACACGATCGGCAACGGCAACTACGCGGACGGGCTGCGGGCGTCCCAGGTGTTCCTGCTGGAGGACGAGCAGTGCCGACGGGTGTATCCGGGCGGTCAGGAGGCCGTGTACCAGCCGTCGTCGATGCTGTGCGCGGGCGTACTGCAGGGCGGGCGGGACGCCTGCCAGGGGGACAGCGGGGGGCCGCTGGTGGCGGAGGGTCGGCTGGTGGGGCTGGTCTCGTGGGGGAGCGGCTGCGCCCTGCCGCAGCATCCGGGGGTGTACACGCGGATCTCGGCCGTGGCCGCCCTGGTGCAGCAGCACAGCACCGACAGTCTGCCGCGGCCGCCTGCCGTCAACCCGCAGCCCGCCGCGCCGCCCCCGGCGATCGCACCGCCGCAGGCCTCGCCGCCGGCCGTGGCGCCTCCTGTGCCGCCTCAGACGGCTGCTCAGGGGCCGCCGCAGCCCGCCCCGCAGGCACAGGCCGCTCAGCAGCCGCAGGGCGCTCAGCCGCCCGGGAAGGCCCTGCGATGAGGGTACGAGAGCGGGCGGCCTCCCCGTGGGGTGGCCGCCCGCGGCTGTCCAGCCCTGGGTGGCGGGACCTCGCTCGTCGTGGAATGCGATGTATCAGCGTTCCGAGAGGGACTCAGTGGTCCTCGTCGGACGCGGACGCCGGGACAGCGGTGAGCCGCTCCGTCTCGTCCTGTATCTCCGCGGCGATCTTCTTGAGTTCTGGCTCGAACTTGCGCCCGTGGTGGGCACAGAAGAGCAGTTCACCGCCGCTCATGAGAACGACGCGCAGGTATGCCTGAGCGCCGCACCGGTCGCAGCGGTCAGCGGCCGTCAGCGGGCTCGCGGGGGTCAGAACAGTAGTCACGTCGCCTCTTCTCTAGCTCGACGAGCTGTCGTACCAGGGTCAACATCCAACCAGGCCGAAAACGTTCCCGCTCGTGGCTTTTCCTCGAAAGTTCCTTCCGAGTCAGCCGGATCTTGACGATTTGGCGGCGAATGAGCCGTATTGCGTGGGCCTACGGTTTCACGTCGCTGGGGGTTGTCGTCCACCCCGGCTGGCTGCCGGGTTGTTCTTGAGGACGTGCCCGGAGCCTAAATGGTTCATGCCTCCAAGGGAACGTGATGTGCACGTCACCCCGGGGAGGTATCGAACAGGTGATCTAAGTCTGGATTAGCATGGCCCTGGTTACGGGTGGCGGCACAAAGGCTCTACCAGGCCTCGGTACCCTCTGAACGGCGACCCGAGCCACCCATGTGCCCGAACGCGGGCCAGACAGAAATTCAGCGAGGAGCGAACCGCGTGACCGCCGAAATGTCCGTGCCGTCCACTGCGCTGCTGACCGGAGCAGACCGGGACGGCTCCAACTACACCGCGCGGCACCTGCTCGTCCTCGAGGGCCTCGAAGCCGTCCGCAAGCGTCCCGGCATGTACATCGGGTCCACGGACAGCCGTGGCCTGATGCACTGCCTGTGGGAGATTATCGACAACTCCGTCGACGAGGCCCTGGGCGGCTTCTGCGACCGCATCGACGTGGTCCTCCACGACGACGGCTCGGTGGAGGTGCGGGACAACGGCCGCGGCATCCCCGTGGACGTCGAGCCCAAGACGGGCCTGTCGGGCATCGAGGTCGTGATGACCAAGCTGCACGCGGGCGGCAAGTTCGGCGGCGGCTCCTACGCCGCCTCCGGCGGTCTGCACGGCGTGGGCGCCTCCGTCGTCAACGCGCTGTCCTCCCGGCTGGACGTCGAGGTCGACCGCAGCAGCCGGACGCACTCGATCAGCTTCCGCCGCGGCGTCCCCGGCATCTTCACCGAGTCCGGCCCGGACGCCCCCTTCGACCCCGCCAGCGGGCTGCTCAAGGGCAAGAAGGTGCCCAAGACCCGCACCGGCACCCGCGTTCGCTACTGGGCGGACCGGCAGATCTTCCTCAAGGACGCCAAGCTCTCCCTGGAGACGCTCTACGGGCGCGCCCGGCAGACGGCGTTCCTGGTGCCCGGGCTGACCATCGTCGTGCGCGACGAGCGGGGCCTGGACGGCGCCGAGGCCACGGAGGAGACGTTCCGCTACGACGGCGGCATCAGCGAGTTCTGCGAGTACCTCGCCCAGGACAAGGCCGTCTGCGACGTGCTCCGGCTGACCGGCCAGGGCACCTTCAAGGAGACCGTCCCCGTCCTGGACGAGCGCGGTCACATGACGCCCACCGAGGTCACCCGCGAGCTCGGCGTGGACATCGCGCTGCGCTGGGGCACGGGCTACGACACCACGGTCAAGTCCTTCGTCAACATCATCGCCACCCCCAAGGGCGGCACGCACGTGGCCGGATTCGAGCGGTCGATCGCCAAGACCGTCAACGAGGTGCTCCGCTCGGCCAAGCTGCTCCGCGTCGCCGAGGACGACGTCGTCAAGGACGACGCCATGGAGGGCCTCACGGCGGTGGTGACCGTGCGGCTGGCGGAGCCGCAGTTCGAGGGCCAGACCAAGGAGGTCCTCGGCACCTCGGCCGCCTCCCGCATCGTGGCGAACGTGGTCGCCAAGGAGCTCAAGGCGTTCCTGGCCTCGACCAAGCGCGACGCGAAGCAGCAGGCCCGGGCGGTCCTGGAGAAGGTCGTCGCGGCCGCGCGCACGCGGATCGCCGCCCGGCAGCACAAGGAGGCCCAGCGGCGGAAGACGGCCCTGGAGTCCTCCTCTCTGCCGGCCAAGCTCGCCGACTGCCGCAGCGACGACGTCGAGCGCAGCGAGCTGTTCATCGTCGAGGGCGACTCCGCGCTGGGCACGGCCAAGCTCGCCCGGAACTCGGAGTTCCAGGCCCTGCTGCCCATCCGCGGCAAGATCCTCAATGTCCAGAAGTCGTCGGTCTCCGACATGCTGAAGAACGCCGAGTGCGGCGCGATCATCCAGGTGATAGGAGCAGGCTCCGGCCGCACCTTCGACATCGACGCGGCGCGCTACGGCAAGGTCATCTTCCTGGCGGACGCCGATGTGGACGGCGCCCACATCCGCTGCCTGCTGCTCACGCTGTTCCAGCGCTACATGAGGCCGATGGTGGAGGAGGGGCGGGTGTTCTCCGCGGTGCCTCCGCTGCACCGGGTCGAGCTCATCAACCCCCGCAAGGGCCAGGACAAGTACATCTACACCTACTCCGACAGCGAGCTGCGGCAGACGCTGCTGGAGCTGGAGCGCAAGAACGTCCGCTACAAGGAGGGCATTCAGCGCTACAAGGGCCTCGGTGAGATGGACGCCGACCAGCTGGCCGAGACCACGATGGACCCGCGCCACCGCACGCTGCGCCGGATCAACATCAGCGACCTGGAGGCCGCGGAGCGCACCTTCGACCTGCTGATGGGCAACGAGGTGGCCCCGCGCAAGGAGTTCATCACCAACTCCGGGGCCACGCTGGACCGCTCGCGCATCGACGCCTGACACCCGGCGGCCGGGCCGGCGTCCACCCCCGGGTGGAGAGGGATCTCCACCCGGGTTCCACCCCGGGCCCACCCGTGCTCCGATTCCCGCCGGGAGCCGGATCCGTAGCGTCGGACGTGTCCTTCCCGCGGTCCTGCCGCGGACGTCCCCGCTCCCCGGAGGCTCCTCCATGTCCGGCCTTGTCGACGTCGCCCTCATCGTCGCCGTCATCGCATTCGTGCTGGTGCGACAGCTGAAGCCGCGCAAACTGGCGCAGGATGCCGGGCGCTGGTGGCTGCTGCCCGCCGTGCTCGTGGTGATGGCGGTGCGCCAGCCGGGGCTGATCGACGCCGGGCACCGGGTGGCCTCGGCCGGTCTGCTGGCCGCCGGGGTGCTGGCCGGGCTCGGCACGGGAGCGGCCTGGGCCTGGACCAGCCGCATATGGACCGATGCTTCGGGAACGGTCTGGGCCAAGGGCGGCAAGGCGACCGCGGCGGTGTGGGCCGGCGGCCTGGTGCTGCGGCTCGTGCTGTACGGGATAGGCACGCTGGCCGGGGTCCACCAGGGCGGGCCGGGCATCATGATCACCGTGGCGGCGCTGCTCCTCGCCCGCACGGGGGTCCTTGCCCACCGGGCCCGGGGGCTGGCCCCGGCGTACCGTGTCCCTGCCGGTGGCTGAGACCGGCGCCGTGGCGGAAGGACCGTACGTGCCGATGCAGAGCTGGACCGTGTGGCCGGCCCGTGAAGCGCTGGCCCCGGTGGGGGTTCCGCAGGCGCGCAGAATGATCTCGTGGGCGGTCCGGATCGTCTTCGTCGGCATGTTCCTGTGGAGCCTGCTGCACCAGGGCGTGTTCCGGGGATGGGGCTACGGGGCCCTCGCCGCGGGTGTCCTGCTCGGCGTCGTCGCGGTCTGGCGGTACCGGCTCACGACGCTCGGGCAGCGGCTGTGGCCGTCGGTCGGGTGGCTGGGCGTGCTGTTCGCGGTCGGTGCGCTCGCCGAGGCCGGCGGGGCGCACCTCGCGGCCACCGGGATGTGGTGCCTGTGCGGGGGTATCGCCATCGAGCGGCTTCCCCTGGCGTACGGGTTCGCCGTCGCGGCCGCCGCCATGGGGACGTACGCCCTGGTGAGTCCGGACAGCCCGGCGGGGACGGCTCTCACGGTGGGGCTGGTGGGGCTCATCGGGTACACGCTGAGGCTGGACGAGGAGGCGCGCGGGGCCGGGTTCCGGCTGCTGGCCCAGGAGCGGGCCGCGCGCAGTGCCGAGGCCGAGTCGGCGGCGCTGGCGGAGCGGGCCCGGATCGCGCGGGAGATCCACGACGTACTCGCGCACAGTCTCTCCGCGCAGATGGTCCACCTGGAGGCGGCGCGTCTGCTGATCGAGGGGCGAGGGGAGCGGGAGCAGATCCTGGAGCGGGTCACCGCGGCCCGGCGCATGGCGCGTTCGGGGCTGGCGGAGACGCGGCAGGCGCTGTCCGCCCTGCGCGGCGAGATCGCTCAGGCGGAGGACTTCCTGCGGGAGGTGGCGGCTGCCGAGGGGGCGGAGCTGGAGGTGACGGGCGAGCCCCGGAGGCTGCCGGCCGAGGCGGGGCTGGCGGTGCGCAGGGTGGCGCAGGAGGCGCTGACCAATGTGCGCAAGCACGCCCCGGGGGCACGGGTGGAGATGAGATTCGCCTATCTGGAGGGTGAGGTGGAGCTGTTGGTCCGTGACAGCGGGGCACGTCGGCCCGTGGGCGGTCTCGCGGTCTCCGGAGCCGGGTACGGTCTGATCGGGATGCGGGAGCGTGCCGAGCTGCTGGGCGGCACGCTGGAGGCCGGGCCGGCCGGGACTGATCAGGAGGGGTTCGTGGTGCGTCTGCGGGTGCCGGCATGACGGGGGGCACGGACGACGGTGCCGTGGGTGAGCAGCGCCGGCGGGCGCGGGTCGTGGTCGCCGACGACCAGACCGTGGTGCGTGAGGGCATCGTGATGCTGCTGGGGTTGTTGCCCGGCATCGAGGTCGTCGGTGCGGCGGCGGACGGTCTGGAGGCGGTGCAACTGGTCGCCGAACAGGCCCCGGACGTGGTGCTGATGGACCTGCGGATGCCCCGCTGCGACGGGGTGGAGGCCACGCGCCGGATCCGCCGGGAGCACCCGGGCACCCAGGTCGTGGTGCTCACGACGTTCGGCGACGACGACTCGCTGTTCCCGGCGCTGCGGGCCGGGGCGCGGGGCTATCTCACCAAGGACGCGGGGGCGGAGGAGATCGTCCGGGCCGTCGAGCAGGTGATGTCGGGGGAGGCGGGGCTGTCGCCGAAGGTGCAGATGCGGCTGCTGGAAAGGCTGTCCACGCCGGTGGCCGAGGTGCCGGGGCCGGCGTCCGCGGCTCCCCGGGAGCTGCCGGACGGGCTGACGGTCCGTGAGGCGGAAGTACTCGCCCTGGTGGCCGACGGGCTGTCCAACACCGAGATCGCCCGGCGGCTGCACGTGAGCACGGCGACGGTCAAGACGCACATCAACAACCTCTTCGCCAAGGCCGGGGTCCGTGACCGCGCCCAGGCCGTGCGCTATGCCTACCACCACGGCATCGCCCGGCCCCCGGGCGCGCAGGTCACCTGAGCGTGCCGGCAGGGGAGTTCAGCTCCGTCCCGCCCAGGTGTAGCGGTGCTCCGGGCGGCCCGTCTCGCCGTAGCGGAGGGTGAGGTCGAGCCGGCCGGACTCCTCGAGCCGTTTGAGGTAGCGCTGGGCCGTGGAGCGGCTGAGGCCCGAGCGTTCGGCGACCTCGTGTGCGGAGAGCGGGGAGGCCGCGTCCGAGAGCACCCGGCGGATCAGGTCCGCCGTCGGGGCGGAGTGGCCCTTGGGCAGGGGAGCGGTGACGGCGGCGGTGCGCAGGGTGCCGAAGATCCGGTCGACCTGGTCCTGTTCGGCCTCCTGAGTGCCCTCCAGGGCCCGGCGCAGCTGGGCGTACGCCTCCAGCTTCACCCGCAGCCCCGCGAAGGTGAACGGCTTGACCAGGTACTGCAGGGCGCCGTAGCGCATGGCGGTGCGCACGGTCGTGATGTCGCGGGCGGCGGTCACCATGATGACGTCCGTGTGGTGGCCGAGCTGGCGGATGTGGCGGACCAGGGACAGGCCCGTCTCGTCGGGCAGGTAGTGGTCGAGGAGCACCAGGTCGACGCCGCCGACCGCGAGTTCGGCCAGTGCCTGGGCCGCGCTGTGGGCGGTGGCACGGACGCGGAAGCCCGGGACGCGGGACACATAGGCGGCGTTGATCTCCGCAACGCGGAAGTCGTCGTCCACGACCAGGACTTCGATCACCGGGCCACCTCCTGCAGCGGTACCGCGACTCCGAGCGCCTCCGGCAGCTCCACCGTGAACACCGCGCCTCCGCCGTCCCGTTCGCCCACCCGGGCCGATCCGCCGTACCGCTCCGCAAGCCGCTGCACCAGCGGGAGCCCCAGCCCCCGCGGCCGGTTCGGGGCGGCCTGTTTGGTGGACCAGCCGTCGGCGAACACCAGCTCCCGCGCCGCGGCGGGGACCCCCGGCCCGTTGTCCGCGACCCGCATCACGACCGTCGTCCCCACCGTCCGCACCTCCACCTCCACGAATGCCCCGGCGCGCCCGGCGGCCGCGTCCAGTGCGTTGTCCACGAGATTGCCCAGCACCGTGACCAGGTCCCCGGGGTCCACCACCTGCTCGGGCAGCTGTGTCGACCGGCTCACCCGCAGGGCCACCCCGTGCTCGGCCGCGACCGCGCTCTTGCCCACCAACAGGGCGCCGACCAGCGGCTCGTGGACCTTTTCGAGGACCTGCTCGGCCGTGGCCCGGTGCGCGCCGGTCACCTCGGCAACGAAGTCCACGGCCTCCTCGTACAGGCCCAGTTCCAGCAGTCCCACGATGGTGTGCATGCGGTTGGCGTGCTCGTGGTCCTGCGCGCGCAGCGCCTCCGCCAGGCCCCGGGTGCCGTCCAGTTCCCGGGCGAGCTGCTCCAGTTCGGTGCGGTCGCGCAGGGTGGCCACGGTGCCGCCGTCGCGGGTCTCCATCCGGTTGGCGACCAGCACCCGCCCGTTCCAGACGGTGAGCAGGTCCGTCCCGGACACCCGTCCCGCCAGCACGTCGGCGGCCCGGCCGGGCGGCAGGACGGCGTCGATCGGCCGTCCGGTGGCCGCGGAGCTGATGCCGAGCAGCCGCTGCGCCTCGTCGTTGACCAGCCGGACCCGGCCGCGCCGGTCGAGTGCGACGACGCCCTCGCGGATGCCGTGCAGCATCGCCTCGCGCTCGTCCAGGAGGGCGGAGATCTCGGAGAGTTCGATGCCGTGCGTCCGGGAGCGCAGCCGCCAGGAGACGGCGAACACGGCCAGTGCGCCGACCGCGAGCGCGGCGCCCGCGTACGTCAGGATGCCGGGCAGCGCCCGGATCAGCCCGCCGCGCACGTCGTCGTAGGCGATGCCCACCGACACGGCACCCACGATGGCGCCCTCGGTGTCGCGCAGCGGCACCTTGCCGCGCGCGGAGCGGCCCAGGCTGCCGTTCTCGACGCCCGTCCACTCGCTTCCGGCGAGCGCGGGCCCCGGGTCGCTGCCGACGTGGCGGCCTATCTCCCCGGGCGTGGTGTGCGACCAGCGGATGCCCCGGGAGTCGACCACCACGACGTAACGGGCGCCGGTGGCCAGGCGGATGCGTTCGGCGGCGGCCTGCACCGGGCCGTCGGGGTCCGGCTGCCCGGCCAGGATGTCGTGGGCGATGCCCGGTTGGGCGGCGGTGGCCTGCGCGATCGCCAGCGCCCGGCGCTTGGCCTGCTCGTCGAGCTGTGCCTCCAGCGGCGCCAGGAGCAGTCCGGTGGTGAGCGCGATGACCCCGGTGGTGATCAGCAGGTGCACGGACAGCACATGGGCGAAGACGCGGCGGGGCCACCGGGGGCGCATGTCGGTCCCTTTCGTCTCGGCACCACCCCGTAGCGGTTGTTGCAGGGTGTCGCGTTCCATCCGTCCTGTTGCGCTGCGATGCAGCGGCATGAACCGAACGTAGCCGGATCACGCCGCTTTGCTCAGCCCCCGTGGCGCTTTGTTGTCCTGACTGTTGTTCTAACGCGCGCAAAACGAGCAGAACAGGGTTCGTGCACTCAAGCCGCACAGTGCTCACAAGGCTGCCCCTGTGCCCTGGGTCACTCCTAGCCTCCACCTCCGGCTGCCCCGCCACGGAGTGCGGGGACGGACGGCCGGTGCAAGGCGCAAGTGCAAGGAGGCGGACGGTGAACAGCGGCAATCTGCCGGGCGGTGTCCCGGCGATCGAGCTGCGCGGTGCGAGCAAGGTGTTCCGGACGCCGTCGGGCGGGGTGCACACGGCCGTGCGCGATCTCGATCTGACCGTCGGGCGGGGCGAGTTCGTGGCCGTCGTGGGTCCCACGGGGTGCGGGAAGTCCACCACGCTCACCCTGGTGAGTGGGCTGGAGGAGCCGACCGAGGGCGAGGTGCTGATCGACGGCGCGCCGGTGGAGGGGATCCGGCCGGAGGTCGGCTTCGTCTTCCAGCAGGACGCGGTCTTCCCCTGGCGGACGGTGCTCTCGAACGTGGCGGCGGGCCCCCGCTTCCGCGGCGTGCCCAAGGCGGAGGCCCGGGCGCGCGCCCGCGACTGGCTCGGCCGGGTCGGGCTCGCGGCCTTCGCCGACCGCTATCCGCACCAGCTCTCCGGCGGCCAGCGCAAACGCGTGGCCCTGGCCCAGACGTTCGTCAACGACCCGGCGATCCTGCTCATGGACGAGCCCTTCTCCGCGCTCGACGTGCAGACCCGCGCGCTGATGTCGGACGAACTGCTGGAGCTGTGGGGCGGTTCCCGCCCCGGTGCACAGGCCGCCTCCGTCGTCTTCGTCACCCACGACCTGGAGGAGGCGATCGCGCTGGCCGACAAGGTCGTGGTGATGACCGCGGGCCCGGCCACCGTCAAGCAGGTCTTCCCCATCGGCCTGCCGCGCCCCCGCAAGGTCGAATCCGTGCGTCTGGAACCGCAGTTCATCGAGATCTACCGGGAGATCTGGGCCTGCCTCGGCGAGGAAGTCCGCATCACCCGCGAAAGGGGTGCCGCCCGTGTCGCCTGAAGCCGTCTCCGCCGCCGCGGCCGTCCGGGGAAGGAGGGAGGGCCGCACCGAGGCCCGGGCGCGGGCCGCCCGGCAGTACCGGCTGCTGGTCCTCGGCGCCCGGGTGCTGCTGCTGGCCGTCGTCCTCGGTGCCTGGGAGGTCCTGGCCCGTACCGAGGTCATCGACCCCTTCAACTTCTCGATGCCGTCCAGGATCTGGGACCAGATCGTCCAGTGGACCACCCACGGCACTGCTCAGGGATCGCTCGGGGAGCAGATCTGGTACACGCTCCAGGAGGCCCTGCTCGGCTGGGTCATCGGTGTGGCGGGCGGCGTGGTGCTCGGCATCGCGCTCGGCCGGGTGCGCTTCCTGGCCGACGTCCTCGGCCCGTACATCAAGGTCCTCAACGCGCTGCCGCGGATCGTGCTGGCCCCGATCTTCGTGATCTGGTTCGGCCTCGGGCCCGCCTCCAAGGTCGCCTCGGCCGTGGTGCTCGTCTTCTTCCCGGTCTTCTTCAACGCCTTCCAGGGCGCCCGCGAAGTGGACCGCAACCTGGTGGCCAACGCCCGCATCCTGGGCGCCAGTCACCGCCAGGTCACCCTGCAGGTCGTGGTCCCGTCCGCCACGTCGTGGATCTTCACCAGCCTGCACGTCAGCTTCGGCTTCGCCCTCATCGGCGCCATCGTCGGCGAATACCTCGGCGCGTCCAAGGGCATCGGGCTGCTGGTCTCGGCCTCCCAGGGTTCCTTCAACACGGCCGGCGTCTACGCGGCGATGGCGATCCTCGCCGTCGTGGCGCTGCTCGCCGAGGGACTGCTGACCTTCGCCGAGAGGCGGCTCTTCCGCTGGAAGCCCGGCGCGCCGGGCGACGCACGCTGAACGGTTCCACCGACCACCCCACCGGCCGGATCCACCCCACCCCCCTGTACGGGCAACTGCCACCGACTTTCTGACCGTGAGGAACGTGTGATGCGTACGTTCGGCAAGTGCACCAAGGTATCCGCGGCGGCCGTCGCGGGGGTGATGTGTCTCGCGCTGTCCGGCTGTGCCGACGACGCGTCGGCCGGCGGCAACGCCGGCAACGACGCGCTCAAGGGCGACGCCGTCAAGATCATGGTGGGCGGCCTGGACAAGGTCATCTACCTGCCGGTGGTGCTCACCCAGCAGCTGGGCTACTTCGAGAAGGAGGGCCTGACGGTCAAGCTGCTGACCGAGCCGGCCGGCGTGCAGGCCACGACCTCCCTCGTCTCCGGGGACGTCCAGGGCGCGGTGGGCTTCTACGACCACACCCTCGACCTGCAGGCCAAGGGCAAGCAGGTGGAGTCCGTGGTGCAGCTGGCGCAGACGCCGGGCGAGGTGGAGATCGTCTCCAAGAAGGCGTCATCCGCGGTCACTTCGCCGAAGGACTTCAAGGGCAAGAAGCTCGGGGTGACCGGACTCGGCTCCTCCACCGACTTCCTGACGAAGTATCTGGCCGTGAAGAACGGGCTGACCACCGGCGACATCACCCCGGTCGCCGTCGGCGCGGGCCAGACGTTCCTCGCCGCACTCCAACAGGGCTCCATCGACGCCGGCATGACCACCGACCCGACCGTCGCCCAGGCCCTCGCCAAGGGCCTCGGCACGGTGCTCGTCGACATGCGCACCCCGGAGGGCTCGCGCGCGGCGCTCGGCGGGCTCTACCCGTCGTCGAGCCTCTACATGAACACCAGTTGGGTGAACAACAACAAGGACACCGTCCAGAAGCTGACCAACGCGCTGGTGAAGACGCTCAAGTGGATGTCCTCGCACTCGCCCGAGGAGATCGCGGCGAAGATGCCCGAGGACTACGCGAAGGGCGGCAAGGAGCTCTACGTCAAGTCCATCGAGAGCACCCTGCCGATGTTCACCAAGGACGGCGTGATGCCCGCCGACGGGCCGAAGACCGTCCTGGAGGTCCTCAAGTCCTTCAACCCCACCGTCAAGGGCGCCTCGGTGGATCTGGAGAAGACCTACACCACGGAGTTCGCCAAGAAGGCCGCGGGCTGAGACCGGGTGAGCGGGGCGACGGACACGACGTCCATCCGGGCCGGCGAGCCCGGCGCCCTGCCGCAGCTCTCCGGGCGCGGCGTCTCGGCCGCGCCCTGTTCGACGACGGCCTGCCAGGCGCGGCCGTCGGCGTGGGCGACGGTGACGGTCCAGCGAGGAGCGGCGCCCTCGGCCGCCGTGACGTCGAGGGCGTCCGCGCGCTCCTCGCCGGTCAGGTCGCGGACGGCCAGCTCGGCGGCCTGGGCGGGCCGCTCCCAGGTGGAGCGGCCCCGGCAGCCCGCGGTCGCGATGCGGCCGTCGTGGGCCGCCTCCAGGGCCTCCTTGACGTCCTGCGCGGTGGCCCGCCCGTACGCGTAGCCGTAGGGGAGGATCATGAGGGTCGGGGCGAAGCGGTGGCCGCCGAGGTGGGTGATCTCCCAGACCTCGCCGCAGCCCGAGGCGGCCAGCTCCGCGGCGAGCGGCCGGCCGAGCAGGGCGCAGCAGCGGTCGCGCCTGCCGTTGGTGCACACGAGGGCGAGCGGATCGCCCTCGTACGGCTCCCACAGACCGCCGTGCCGGCCCGCGCCGAGCGCCGCGAAGTCCAGGCCGGGCAGCTGCGCGGGGTCCGTGATGTCCGCCGTGCGGATCCAGGAGCCGCCGGGTGCGGTGTGCGCGGCGAAGACGCGCCGGCCGGCCGGGTCGTGGCAGTCGGCGTGCCGTCCGGGGCGGCGGATCAGCGCGATCCGCACGCCGGTTCCCGCGGTCGCCTCGTCCAGGGCGCGGCCCACGGCCGGGTCGAGGCGGCTGGAGGCGAGCGCGTCGGCGCCCCACGGCCCGGGCTGCTCGATCAGCAGCCATGTCCGGGCGGTGGCGGCGGTGCCGGCCAGGGGTTCGGCCAGGAGGCGGGAGGCGCTCGCGCAAGTGCTCACATAGGTGAGCCTAACCTGGCCCGGCGGAGTTGCCGTGCCGGACCTCAGGGCAGCGGTTGCGGAGGCCGGGGCCCGCAGTACTCGCCGGACGGGCGCAGCCGCATCGGGCGTTCTGCGTACTCCTCCAGCGCGTGGGCGATCCACCCCGCCGTGCGGGCCACCGCGAACACCGTCTCCCCCGCCTCGGGCGGCATGCCCGCGGAGACGGACAGGACGGCGAGCGCGAGGTCCACGTTGGCGTGCAGGGGCGTGTGCCGGGCGGTGGTCGTCTCGACCTCGCGGGCCGCGGCCAGGGCCTGCGCCGCGGCGGGTACGGACTCCAGCCGGGTGAACAGCGCCTGTGCCCGCGGGTCCGGCCCCGGGTAGAGCCGGTGGCCGAGGCCCGGCACCCGTCGGCCGCCGCGCAGGTGGTCCGCCACCACCGCGGCCGCGCTGCCCCGCTGCAGTACCTCGGTGAGCATCCGGTGTGCCAGGCCGCTGGCCGCGCCGTGCAGCGGGCCGTCGAGGGCGCCGAGCCCGGCCGAGACGACGGCGTACGGGTGGGCCTGCGCCGATGCCGCCACGCGCGCCGCGAGGGTCGACGTGGCGAGGTCGTGGTCGATGAGCAGCACGAGTGCCGCATCCAGTACGCACAGTGAGGCCTCGTCGGGCTTCTGCGCGCTGAGCCGTGACCACAGCCGCCACGCGAGGCGCCCGTCGCCGCGGTGCGGCTGCCCGGCGGGCGGCAGCGCGTCGACCAGCGTCGGGATCAGGCCGCGGGCGGTGCCCAGCACGGCCTCGGGCGACAGGTCGAAGCGCAGCGGATCGGCCGCCGCCGCGGCGATCGCGGCCACCCGCAGCCGGTCGACGGTCCCGCTGTGCGCGGGCAGCGCCGCCACCGCGCTGCGGGCGGCCGCCAGGGTCTCGGCGGGGGAGACGAACCGGACGCCGTGGTGCAGCTCCCCCGTCCACAGCCAGTCGGCGACCTCCTCGTAGCCGTACCGCCCGGCGAGCGCGGTCGCGTCCACGCCGCGGTAGTAGTGCCGGTCCGCGGTGATGAGGGTGACGCCCGTGCGGATCGCGCTCTCGCCGCCGAAGGAGGGCTCGCGGCGGGTGCCGCCGCGGCGCGCCAGCGCCTCGACCTCGCGCGGGTCGAAGGTGCTGCCCCTGCCGCCCGGGCCGCGGCGGGCGGTGAGCCGCCCCCGGCTCACGTACGCGTAGACCGTCTCGGGCTTCACCCCGAGCCGCTCGGCGACCTCGCGCGTGGTCAGCCGCTCCCTGCCCGGGGGTTCCGGTCCCGTCCCTTGATCCACCATGCGCCCACGGTAATCCATGTCCTCATATTGATTCAGTCAATATTGACATCGACGAAGTCAAGCATGGACAGTCGTCATCAAGTTCGAGGAAGCAAGGAGGCACGAGATGACCCTCACCGAGGTGCCCCGCGGGCTCGCGGGCGTCGTCGTCACCGACACCGCCCTGGGCGACGTCCGGGGCGACGAGGGCTTCTACCACTACCGCCAGTACTCGGCCGTCGAGCTCGCGCAGAGCCGCACGTTCGAGGACGTCTGGCACCTGATGTGCCACGGCAGGCTGCCGGACGCGGCGGAGTCCGCGGCCTTCACGGCCCGCACCGCCGCGCTGCGCCGGCTCCCCACGGAGGTCCGCACGGCCCTGCCCGGCATCGCCCGCGCATGCGCCGGGGCGGGCCCGCTCGCCGGACTGCGCGCCGCGCTCTCACTGCTCGGCGGCGCCCACGGGATGCGCCCGCTGTACGACATCGGCCCCGCCGAGCGCTCCACCGACGCCCTGGCCGCCTGCGCCGCCGTGCCCGTCCTGCTCACCGCGCTGCACCGGCTGGGCCGCGGCCTGGAGCCCGTCGAGCCCCGCGACGACCTGCCGTACGCCGCCAACTACCTGTACATGCTCACCGGCGAGGAACCGGACGCGCGGCGCGCCCGTGCCGTCGAGCAGTACCTGATCTCCACCGTCGACCACGGCTTCAACGCCTCGACCTTCACCGCCCGCGTCATCGCCTCCACCGGAGCCGACCTCGCCGCCTGTCTGTGCGGAGCGGTCGGCGCGCTGTCCGGCCCGCTGCACGGCGGCGCCCCCAGCCGGGCCCTGGACACTTTGGACGCCATCGGCACCCCCGGTCGCATCGGCCCCTGGGTCCGCGAACAGGTGCTCGCCGGCGGGCGGATCATGGGCTTCGGGCACCCCGTCTACCGCACCGAGGACCCGCGCTCGCGGATGCTGCGCGGCATCGCGCAGGAATTCGGCGGCCCGCTCGTGGAGTTCGCCGTCGAGGTCGAACGGCAGGTCGAGGAGATCCTGGCGGAGCTCAAGCCGGGGCGCGAGCTGCACATCAACGTGGAGTTCTACGCCGGGGTGGTCATGGAGCTGTGCGGACTGCCCCGGGAGATGTTCACCCCGACGTTCTGTGCGGCCCGGATGGTCGGCTGGAGCGCCAATATCCTGGAGCAGGCGGAGGACTCGAAGATCATCCGCCCGGCGGCCCGCTACGTCGGCCCGCCCCCGCCGCAGCCGGTGCCCGCCGTGCTCGGCTGACGACGCCCGCACGACGAGGAGGCGCCCCCGTGGCCAAGCGACAGATCCCGGTCATCGTGCTCGCAGGATTTCTGGGATCGGGCAAGACCACCCTGCTCAACCACCTGCTGAGCAGAAGCGGGGGCAGCCGGATCGGCGCCGTCGTCAACGACTTCGGCAAGATCGAGATCGATGCCATGAGCATCGCCGGCCAGGTCGACTCCATGGTCTCGCTCGGCAACGGCTGCCTGTGCTGCGCCGTGGACACCAGCGAACTGGACGGATTCCTGGAGAAGCTGGCCCGCCCGTCCGCCCGCCTCGACGTCATCGTCATCGAGGCCAGCGGACTGGCCGAGCCGCAGGAGCTCATCCGCATGATCCTCGCCAGCGAGAACCGGAACATCGTCTACGGCGGCCTGGTCGAGGTGGTCGACGCGGCGGAGTTCGAGCGCACCCGGGCCACCCACCCGGAGCTCGACCGGCACGTGGCCATCGCCGACCTCGTGGTCCTCAACAAGGCCGACCGGGTGGCCGACGAGGCCCGTGACCGGCTCCTGGAGACGCTGGGGGAGATGAGCCCCGGGACGCCCGTCGTCCCGGCCTCCTACGGGCGCGTCGACCCCGGGCTGCTCTTCGACCGCAAGCCGCGCGAGGAGCACTTGGAGGCGGTCCGCCAGCTGTCCTTCGAGGACCTCTGCCACGGAGACCACGGGGACGACGGGGGCCACGGGGACCACGGGCATGATCACCACGGTCACCTCCACGCGGCCTACGAGAGCGTGGAGTTCGTCTCCGACGAGCCCGTGAACCCGCGCCGGCTGATGGAGTTCCTCGACAGCAGGCCGGAGGGGCTCTACCGGATCAAGGGCTTCGTCTATTTCGGCATACCCGGTCACCGGCAGCGCTTCGCCGTTCACGCCGTGGGCGACTTTCTGCGCTTCTACCCGTCGCCGTGGCCGCGCGGGGAGAAGCGTGTCACGCAGTTGGTGATGATCGGGCGGGGGATCGATGCCGGGGCCCTGCGGGAGCGGCTCGATGCGTGCCGGGGGGACGTACCGCAGGACGCCCACAGTATGTGGGGGGTTCTGCGGTACGCGCAGTCCTGATTCGTCGTAGTTGCCCGCGCCCCTTGCGGGGCGCGGGAATTCGCGGAGAACCTACACCGGCCCCGCCACCGAGATCACCGGCTTCGGGAGGGGGACGCCCGAGCCGTCGCGGCGCGGGTCGAGGGGCGGCAGCTCGGCCGGGACGCCGCCCGCCTGCGCGGCGCGGGCCGGTGTGGTGCCAGCCCAGGCCAGGACCAGGCAGTCCTCGCCCTTGAGGAAGCGCTGACAGCGCACGCCGCCCGTCGCCCGCCCCTTGCGCGGGTACTGGTCGAACGGCGTCAGCTTCGCCGAGCCCATCGAGGCCGCGCCGGGCAGGCCGCCGCGGGCGCCGGCCACCGTGAACACCACCGCGTCCTCCGCGGGGTCGACGGCCGTGAACGAGATGACCTTCGCGCCGGACGACAGCTTGATGCCCGCCATGCCGCCCGCCGGACGGCCCTGCGGCCGGACCTGGGAGGCCTGGTAGCGCAGCAGCTGGGCGTCGTCGGTGAGGAAGACCAGATCCTCCTCGCCCGTGCGCAGTTCGACCGCGCCGATGATGCTGTCACCGTCCTTGAGGGTGATGACCTCCAGCTCGTCCTTGTTCGCCGGGTAGTCGGGGACCACGCGCTTGACGACGCCCTGCTCCGTGCCGATCGCCAGGCCGGGCGAGGATTCGTCCAGCGTGGTCAGGCACACCACCCGCTCGCCGTCCTCCAGGGACAGGAACTCGGAGACCGGGGCCCCGCCCGACAGGTTCGGCGCGGCCGCCGTCTCCGGCAGCTGCGGCATGTCGATGACCCGCAGCCGCAGCAGCCGGCCGGTCGAGGTGACGACGCCGACCTCGCCCAGGGCCGTCGCCGGAACCGCCGAGGCGATCACGTCGTGCTTGACGCGCCTGGCCTCCTCGGCGCCCGCGAACGGCTCGCCCGTGGCCGTACGGGCCAGCAGGCCCGTGGAGGAGAGCAGGATCCGGCACGGGTCGTCCGCCACCTGCAGCGGCACCGCGGCCACCGGCGCCCCCGCCGACTCCAGCAGCACCGTGCGCCGGTCGGTGCCGAACTTCTTGGCCACGTCGGCCAGTTCGGCGGAGACCAGCTTGCGCAGCTCGGCGTCGGACTCCAGGATCTCGGTGAGCTCCTGGATCTCGCGGTTGAGCCTGTCCCGCTCCGCCTCCAGCTCGACCCGGTCGAACTTGGTCAGACGGCGAAGCGGAGTGTCGAGGATGTACTGGGTCTGCACCTCGGAGAGCGAGAAACGTTCGATGAGTGAGGCCTTCGCCTCCGCGGCGTTCTCGCTCGATCGAATGATTCTGATGACCTCGTCGATGTCGATGAGCGCCACCAGCAGGCCCTCGACCAGGTGCAGCCGGTCGCGCCGCTTGCCGCGCCGGAACTCGCTGCGCCGGCGGACCACCTCGAAGCGGTGGTCGACGTAGACCTCCAGGAGCTCCTTGAGGCCCAGCGTCAGCGGCTGGCCGTCGACCAGCGCCACGTTGTTGATGCCGAAGGACTCCTCCATCGGCGTCAGCTTGTAGAGCTGCTCCAGCACGGCCTCGGGGTTGAAGCCGTTCTTGACCTCGATGACCAGCCGCAGGCCGTGGGCGCGGTCGGTGAGGTCCTTCACGTCGGCGACGCCCTGGAGCCGCTTGGAGCCGACCAGGTCCTTGATCTTGGAGATGACCTTCTCCGGGCCGACCGCGAAGGGCAGTTCGGTGACGACCAGGCCCTTGCGGCGGGCGGTCACGTTCTCCACGGCGACCGTCGCGCGCATCTTGAACGTGCCGCGGCCCGTCTCGTACGCGTCGCGGATGCCGCTCAGGCCCACGATCCGGCCGCCGGTGGGCAGGTCCGGACCGGGGATGAACTTCATCAGGGTGTCGAGGTCGGCGCCCGGGTGCTTGATCAGGTGCCGGGCGGCGGCGACCACTTCGCCCAGATTGTGCGGGGGCATGTTCGTCGCCATGCCGACCGCGATCCCGGACGAGCCGTTGACCAGCAGGTTGGGGTAGGCGGCGGGGAGGGCGACGGGCTCCTGCTCGCTGCCGTCGTAGTTCGGCGCGAAATCGACGGTGTCCTCGTCGATCGACTCCGTCATCAGCGACGAGGGCGCCGCCATGCGGGCCTCGGTGTACCGCATGGCCGCGGGCGGGTCGTCGTTGCCCAGCGAACCGAAGTTGCCGTGGCCGTCGACCAGGGGCAGCCGCATCGAGAAGGGCTGCGCCATGCGCACCAGGGCGTCGTAGATCGAGGCGTCGCCGTGCGGGTGGAGCTTGCCCATCACTTCGCCGACGACGCGGGCGCACTTCACGTGGCCCCGCTCGGGGCGCAGGCCCATCTCGTTCATCTGGAAGAGAATGCGGCGCTGGACGGGCTTGAGCCCGTCGCGGGCGTCGGGCAGGGCGCGGGAGTAGATGACGGAGTAGGCGTACTCGAGGAAGGAGCCCTGCATCTCGTCGACGACGTCGATGTCGAGGATGCGCTCCTCGAACTCTTCCGGCGGCGGGGTCTTCGTGCTGCGGCGGGCCATCGCGGCTGCGGCTCCTTCGATCGGTTTGCCGGGGCGGGTGTGCTGACGCCGACCATTGTGGACCGCGCCACCGACAACGCCGACCGCGACCCGTCCGCAGGGAGTGAGCGGTCCGGGAACTTCGCCAGAAGCCGACGCGCTTGCATACAGTGACAGGACTGTTCATCACGCGCGCCGCCGCGAGGCACCGCGGGATTTTCGAGCAATCGAAGGGACGTACATGCCCATGGGTCACACGGCCACGCAACAGGCCGGTTCCGGCGGCCTGAAAGCGACCGAGCACCGCCTGGCCAACGGCCTGCGGGTGGTGCTCTCCGAGGATCATCTGACCCCGGTCGCCGCCGTCTGCCTCTGGTACGACGTCGGCTCGCGCCACGAGGTCAAGGGCCGCACCGGCCTCGCCCACCTCTTCGAGCACCTCATGTTCCAGGGCTCCGCCCAGGTCCAGGGCAACGGCCACTTCGAGCTGGTGCAGAACGCGGGCGGCTCGCTCAACGGCACCACCAGCTTCGAGCGCACCAACTACTTCGAGACCATGCCCGCCCACCAGGTCGAGCTGGCCCTGTGGCTGGAGGCCGACCGGATGGGCTCGCTGCTGACCGCCCTGGACGACGAGTCCATGGAGAACCAGCGCGACGTCGTCAAGAACGAGCGCCGCCAGCGCTACGACAACGTGCCCTACGGCACGGCGTTCGAGAAGCTGACGGCCCTGGCCTACCCCGAGGGCCACCCCTACCACCACACGCCCATCGGCTCCATGGCCGATCTGGACGCCGCCTCCCTGGAGGACGCCCGCGCGTTCTTCCGCACGTACTACGCGCCCGGCAACGCCGTGCTGACGGTCGTCGGCGACATCGACCCGGAGCAGACGCTCGCCTGGATCGAGAAGTACTTCGGCTCCATCCCGTCGCACGACGGCAAGCAGCCCCCGCGCGACGGCGCCCTGCCCGACACCATCGGCGAGGAAGTGCGCCAGGTGGTGGTGGAGGAGGTCCCCGCCCGCGCGCTGATGGCCGCCTACCGGCTGCCGCACGACGGCACGCGCGAGTGCGACGCCGCCGACCTGGCGCTGACCATCCTGGGCGGCGGCGAGTCCTCCCGCCTGCACAACCGCCTGGTGCGGCACGACCGCTCGGCCGTCGCCGCCGGCTTCGGCATCCTGCGGCTGGCCGGTGCGCCCTCGCTCGGCTGGCTGGACGTCAAGGCCTCCGGCGGCGTCGAGGTGCCCGCGATCGAGTCGGCCGTCGACGAGGAGCTCGCCCGCTTCGCCCTGGAGGGGCCGACCCCGGAGGAGATGGAGCGCGCGCAGGCCCAGCTGGAGCGCGAGTGGCTGGACCGGCTGGCCACCGTCAGCGGCCGGGCCGACGAACTGTGCCGTTTCGCCGTGCTGTTCGGCGACCCGCAGCTCGCCCTGACCGCCGTGCAGCGCGTCCTGGAGATCACCCCCGAGGAGGTGCAGGCGGTCGCCAAGGCCCGGCTGCACCCGCAGAACCGCGCCGTGCTCGTCTACGAGCCCACCGGCCAGGCCGGCGGCGAGGCAGACGAGACCGCAGACGCACCCGCAACCGAAAGCGAGACGGACCGGTGAGCGACACCGCAGCCGCGAACGGCACGGACACCGCAGCACCCACGATGGAGTTCCACCCCCGGCCCGCGCCGGGCAAGGCGACCCCCTGGGCCTTCCCCGCCCCCGAGCGCGAGGCGCTGCCCAACGGCCTGACGGTGCTGCGCTGTCACCGCCCGGGCCAGCAGGTCGTCGCCGTCGAGGTGAACCTGGACGCGCCCCTGGACGCCGAGCCCGAGGGCCTCGACGGCGTGGCCACCATCATGGCCCGCGCCTTCTCCGAGGGCACCGACAAGCTCAGTGCCGAGGAGTTCACGGCCGAACTGGAGCGCTGCGGCGCCACGTTGGACTCGCACGCCGACCACCCCGGCGTCCGGCTCTCCCTGGAGGTCCCCGCCTCCCGGCTGGCCAAGGCCCTCGGCCTGCTCGCCGACGCCCTGCGCGCCCCGGCCTTCCCCGACGACGAGGTCGAGCGGCTCGTGGGCAACCGCCTGGACGAGATCCCGCACGAGCTGGCCAACCCCGCCCGCCGGGCCGCCATGGCGCTCTCCGCGGAGCTCTTCCCGGCCGGCTCCCGGATGTCCCGGCCCCGCCAGGGCACCCAGGAGACCGTCGAGCGCATCGACGCCGCCGCCGTGCGCGCCTTCTACGAGGCCCACGTGCGCCCGGCCGCCGCCACCGTCGTGGTCGTCGGCGACTTCACCGGCGTCGACCTCGGCCAGGCCCTCGCCGACACCCTCGGCGCCTGGACGGGCGCCGCCGCCGCGCCCCGGCCCGTGCCGCCGGTCGCGGGGGACGACACCGGCCGCGTGGTGATCGTGGACCGCCCCGGCGCCGTCCAGACCCAGCTGCTCATCGGCCGCACCGGCCCGGACCGGCACGACCGCGTCTGGCCGGCCCAGGTGCTCGGCACCTACTGCCTCGGCGGCACCCTCACCTCCCGCCTGGACCGCGTCCTGCGCGAGGAGAAGGGCTACACCTACGGCGTGCGCGCCTTCGGCCAGGTACTGCGCTCGGGGCCGGACGGGACGGGCGCCGCCATGCTCGCCATCAGCGGCTCGGTGGACACCCCCAACACCGGCCCCGCGCTGGAGGACCTCTGGACGGTGCTGCGCACCCTCGCGGCGGAGGGCCTGACGGAGGCCGAGCGGGACGCGGCCGTGCAGAACCTCGTCGGCGTCGCACCGCTCAAGTTCGAGACGGCGGCCGCCGTCGCGGGCACGCTGGCGGACCAGGTCGAGCAGCACCTGCCGGACGACTTCCAGGCGCGGCTGTACGAACGTCTCGCGGACACCGGCACGGTGGAGGCCACGGCGGCCGTCGTGAGCGCCTTCCCGGCCGACCGTCTGGTGACCGTTCTCGTCGGCGACGCTGCGCAGATCGAGGAGCCGGTCCGGGCGCTGGGCATCGGCGAGGTGACCGTGATCTCCGCCTGACGGTTCGTCAGGAATAGCCGCAGCGAGGGAGGCGTGTGGGCCCGCAGGGACTTACACGCCTCCCTTATGTCCAATTTCAGGCAGAGGTTCCACGGTGACGATGTGGCGTACGTCATAAAACCCTGCTTCTGTTTGCCGTTCGAATCTGACGGCGATTAGCGTCGGGGCGGCAGTCCGTCAGGCCGGAACCGCAACCGCGGCTCCCGGACCGCCATCGCCGAGTCCCCGTACGGCGCGAGCCAGGGGAGCCGGGGAACCACCGTTCCCTTGGGGTGAATCGGGTCCCTCTCGCGAGGGAGCCGTAGGAGACCTTCCTGCTCCGAACCCGTCAGCTAACCCGGTAGGCGAGAAGGAAGGAAAGGAAAAAGCCGCAGCATGGCGTTCACCCGTCCCACCGGGAAGCACCGCCGTCCGAGCCGCGCCGTCCGTTCCGGCGCCAATCTCGCGGGCATAGCCACCCTCACCGCAGGCGGCGTGGTCGCAGGTTTCGCCGCACCGGCGATGGCCGCCGCGGACGAGGCGCACCGCACCGAGGACACGGGCCTCACCCAGGCCATCGTGATGAGCGACGCCATCTCCGGCAACGTCGACGCCCAGGCCCAGACGCAGCGCAGCGCGGCGGACGAGGCCAACGTCCGGCACCAGGCCGAGAAGGACGCCAAGCAGCGCGCCGCCGAGGCCAAGAAGCGCGCCGAGGAGGCCCAGCGCAAGGCCGACGCCGAGCGTGCCGAGAAGGAGCGCGCCGCCCGCGAGGAGGAGCGCAAGCGCCTCAACCTCTTCGTGATCCCGATCGACGGCTCCTACGTCTCCACCGCGTACAAGGCCTCCAGCGGCCTGTGGTCCTCCGGCAGCCACACCGGCGTCGACTTCCATGCGGAGTCCGGCACTTCGGTGCACGCCGTGGGCTCGGGCACCATCGTCGAGGCGGGCTGGGGCGGCGCCTACGGCAACAACATCGTCATCAAGATGAACGACGGCACGTACACCCAGTACGGTCACCTGTCGTCCATCGGCGTCTCCGTCGGCCAGACGGTCTCCGCCGGCGAGCAGATCGGCCTCTCCGGCGCGACCGGCAACGTCACCGGACCGCACCTGCACTTCGAGGCCCGTACGGCCCCGACCTACGGCTCGGACATCGACCCGGTCGCCTACCTGCGCGCCCACGGCGTCAGCCTGTAACGGCCCGCTCCGCAGACTTCAGGGACCCCGGCTCCGGCCGGGGTCCTCTGCGTTGTGTGCAGTCCGGCTGGCCAAAACACATCCATGGCGACGGCGGTGCCATCGGAAACCGGATGCGATTGCCATAGAGTCGCCGGACATGAACGATGACGGCGGAGGGACGCGCGAGGGCGGCCGTGTTTCCACGCATGCGGTCTGCACCGCGATCCGCGACGACATCGTTTCCGGCGTCTTCCCGCCCGGCAGCCGGCTCATCGAGGAACTCCTCGCCCGCCGTTACGGCGTCTCCCGGGTCCCCGTGCGCGAAGCCCTGCGCACGCTGGCCTCCGAAGGCTTCGTGACCACCCGCCGGCACGCGGGGGCGTGCGTGGCCGAGCCGACCGCCCAGGAGGCCGCCGACCTGCTCGAAGTACGGGCCCTGCTGGAGCCGTTGGGCGCCGCGCGGGCCGCACAGCGCCGCACGGAGGCGCATCTGAAGGTGCTGCGCGGCCTCGTGCGCCTCGGCCAGGAGCGGGCGCGCGCCGGGCGCACCGGCGAACTGCGGCCGCTGGCCGACTGGTTCGACGAAACCCTCGCCCAGGCCTCCTGCAGCCCCAGCATCACCACGCTGCTCACCCAGCTGCGCCGCAAGATCGCCTGGGTGTACGCGGCCGAGCCGCCGACGCGCCCGGCGGAGACCTGGGAGGCCTACGGGGCCCTGGTGGACGCCGTCGCCCGCGGCGACGCGGAGCGGGCACGGGCGCTGGCCGCCGCCCGCCTGGACCGGGCGCCCGGCGCCTACCGGCTGCGCCGCCCGGTGCGGCAGACCGTGCCGGGCGCGAAACAGCCCGAGAACACGGCGGGCGCCCGCTCCTGACGGCCGCCCGCCGGAAAGAACAGTGGGGGGGGGGGGGGGGGGG
>NZ_JBKIWN010000006.1:105962-136503 GCF_058146165.1 Streptomyces sp. AM25
CCCCCCCCCCCCCCCCCCCACTGCAGGGAAACCGGCGGATCAGACGGTCTCCGGGAGCTCCTCGAGTCCCTCAGCGACCAGCTTGGCCAGACGGTCGAGCGCGGCCTCGGCACCGTCCGCCTCGGAGGCCAGGACGAGCTCCTCGCCACCCTGGGCGCCCAGGCCCAGCACGGCCAGCATCGAGGCGGCGTTGACGGGGTTCCCGTCCGCCTTGGCGACGGTCACGGGGACGCCCGCGGCGGTCGCCGCACGGACGAAGATCGACGCCGGGCGGGCGTGCAGGCCCTCGGCCCAGCCGACGTTTACGCGGCGCTCAACCATGGTGTTGCCCTTCGAGTCGTGAGCGGTTGTCTAGACCAGTGTCGCACGGGCCGCGCGGTGCTCGGTCGCACCGGTCGCGCTGGTCGCGTTGTCAGGGCTCCGCCGTACTCTGGCCCCATGCAGACGCCGTCCGAGCACGCGTACCCGGCGCATTGGGAAGCCGATGTCGTGCTGCGCGACGGCGGCACCGCGCAGATCCGCCCCATCACCCCCGGCGACGCGCAGCGCCTGGTCAGCTTCTACGAGCAGGTCTCGGACGAGTCCAAGTACTACCGCTTCTTCGCCCCCTACTCCCGGCTCTCCGACCGGGACGTGCACCGCTTCACCCACCACGACTACGTGGACCGCGTCGGCCTCGCCGCCACCGTCCACGGCGACTTCATCGCCACCGTGCGCTACGACCGCGTGCCCGCGGCGGGCGCCGGGGGCGAGGCCGAGGTCGCCTTCCTCGTACAGGACGCCCACCAGGGCCGCGGCCTCGCCTCCGCCCTCCTGGAGCACGTCGCGGCCGTCGCGCGCGAGCGCGGGATCGGGCGTTTCACGGCCGAGGTGCTGCCGGCCAACACGAAGATGATCAAGGTCTTCACGGATGCGGGCTACACCCAGAAGCGCAGCTTCGAGGACGGTGTCGTGCGCCTCGAGCTCGACCTGGAGCCCACCGACCGCTCCCTGGCCGTCCAGCGCGCCCGCGAGCAGCGCGCCGAGGCCCGGTCCGTCCAGCGCCTCCTCGCCCCCGGCTCCGTCGCCGTCGTCGGCACCGGCCGCGAGCCCGGCGGCATGGGCCGCACGGTCCTGCGCAACCTGCTCGCCGGCGGCTTCACCGGGCGCACGTACGCGGTCAACCACGCCTTCCCCGAAGGGCTTTCCCGGCTGGAGCCGGAGGGCGTCCCCGCCCACCGGTCGGTGCGCGGCATCGCGGAGCCGGTCGACCTGGCGGTCGTGGCCGTGCCAGCCGCGCAGGTGCCGTCCGTCGTGGCCGACTGCGGGGAGCACGGGGTGCAGGGCCTCGTCGTCCTCTCCGCCGGGTACGCGGAGAGCGGCCACGAGGGCCGCGAGCGGCAGCGCGAGCTGGTCCGGCAGGCGCGCTCGTACGGGATGCGGATCGTCGGGCCCAACGCCCTCGGCCTGATCAACACCGCCGGGGACGTCCGGCTCAACGCCTCCCTCTCGCCCGAGCTCCCCGCCGCCGGGCGGCTGGGGCTCTTCAGCCAGTCCGGCGCCATCGGCATCGCCCTGCTGGGCGGGCTGCACCGGCGCGCCGCCGGGCTGGTCGGCATCTCCACCTTCGTCTCCGCCGGGAACCGGGCGGACGTCTCCGGCAACGACTTCCTCCAGTACTGGTACGACGACCCGGAGACGGACGTCGTCCTGATGTACCTGGAATCCATCGGCAACCCCCGCAAGTTCACGCGCCTGGCCCGGCGCACCGCCGCCCGCAAGCCGGTCGTGGTCGTCAAGGGCGCCCGGCACGGCGCCGCCGCCCCCGCCGGGCACACCGTGCCCACCACCCGCATCCCCGACGCCACCGTCTCCGACCTGCTGCGGCAGGCGGGCGTCATCCGCGTCGACACCGTCACGGAGCTGGCCGACGCCGGACTGCTGCTCGCCTCCCAGCCGCTCCCCGAGGGCCCGCGCGTGGCCATCCTGGGCAACTCCGAGTCCCTCGCGCTCCTCACCTACGACTCCTGCCTCACCGAGGGCCTGCGCCCGCTGCACCCGTACGACCTGACCACCGCCGCCACCCCGGAGAACTTCCGTTCGGCCCTGGCCGAGGCCCTGGTGGACCCCGACTGCGACGCGGTCGTGGTCACCGCCATCCCCTGGGTCGGGGACACCTCCGCCGCCGACCTGGCGGGCGCCGTGCGCGCGGCGGTGGCCGCCTCCCCGGCCGCGAAGCCGGTGGCCGTGGTGCACCTGGAGATCGCGGGTCTGGCCGAGGCGCTGGCGGCCCCGCCGGCCGCCGAGGGGGACGGCTCCGTACGGATCCCCGCCTATCCCGCCGCCGAGCGCGCCGTCCGGGCCCTCGCGGAGGCCGTGGGGTACGGACGGTGGCGGCGGCAGGCCGCCGAGCCCGGCCGGGTGCCGGAGTTCGAGGACATCGACGAGGCGGGGGCCGCCGCCGACATCGAGGTGCTGCTCGAGGCGCACGGGGCCGGTGCGGAGCGGGCCGTCACCCTCTCCGCCGCCGACACCCAGCGGCTCCTGGCCCGCTACGGCATCGCCGCCCTGCCCGCCCTGCCCGCGCCGGACCCGGAGAGCGCCGTCCGCGCCGCGCAGCGCCTCGGCTTCCCCGTCGCCCTCAAGCCGACCGCCCCGCACCTGCGGCACCGCGCCGACCTCGGCGGCGTCCGGCTCGGCCTGGGCAGCGAAGTCGAACTGCGCCGCGCCTACGACGAGTTGACCGGGCTGTTCGGCCCGGGCGAGCAGTCCCGGCTCGTCGTGCAGGCGATGGCGCAGCGCGGCGTCGACACGGTGGTCCGGGCCGCCATCGACCCCGCCGCCGGGGCCGTGCTCTCCTTCGGCCTGGCCGGTGCGCCGTCCCTGCTGCTCGGGGACACGGCCCACCGGCTGATACCCGCCACCGACCGCGACGCCGCCGAGATCGTCCGCTCCATCCGCACGGCCCCGCTGCTCTTCGGCTGGCGCGGTGCCGCCCCGGTGGACACCGCCGCCCTGGAGGAGCTGCTGCTGCGCGTCTCGCGCCTGGTCGACGACCACCCCGAGGTCGTCGGCGCGGACCTGGAGCCCGTGATCGTCGCCCCGCGCGGGGTGCACGTCCTCGGCGCCTCCCTCCGGCTCGCCCGGCCGCCCGCCCGGACGGACCTGGGCCCGCGCAGTCTGCCGCACTACTGACGCCCGTCGGCGGCAAGGGCCCGGCGGCCGGGCCCCGTACGCCCCGTAGGATGGGCGTATGGCGAAGACCGGTACGACGACCCAGGGGCTGCGCGCAGCCATTGAGCGCAGCGGCTACTACCCGGCCCTCGTGGCCGAGGCGGTGGAGGCCGCCGTGGGCGGGGAGCCGGTCGTGTCGTACCTGGTCCACCAGGAGACGACCTTCGACGCGAACGAGGTCCGCCGCCATGTGACGGTCCTGGTCCTCACGGGCACCCGCTTCATCGTCAGCCACACCGACGAGCAGGCCGCCGACAACACCTCGCCCTCGCCGTACGCCACCACGTCCACGGAGTCCGTGAAGCTCGACCGGATCTCCTCGGTCGTGGTCAGCCGCGTCGTCGCCAACCCCGAGTCCTACACCCCGGGCACGCTGCCCCGCGAGGTCGTCCTGACCATCGGCTGGGGCGCGGTCTCCCGGATCGACCTGGAGCCCGCCGCCTGCGGCGACCCCAACTGCGACGCCGACCACGGCTACACCGGCTCCTCCACCGCCGACGACCTGAGCCTGCGGGTCAGCGAGGCGGGTGACGGCCCGGACAGCGTCCGCCAGACCCTCGCCTTCGCCCAGGCCCTGTCCGAGGCGACCGTGGTGACCGCCCGCTGATGCATCAGCCCACCACCGCGGGTTCCGCCTGGCACGAGCCGGTCCCGCTCGACCCCCGCACCGCCCCGCTGCCGCGCTACGGCACCGGCGCGCTCGCGGACCTGCTGCCGGCCGCCGTGTCCGGCATGGGCGTGCCCGGGTTCACGACGGGCCTGGAGCTGGCGCCCGCCGACCGGGTCTGCGTGTTCCTGATCGACGGCCTGGGCTGGGAGTTGCTGCGCGCGCACCCGGACGAGGCGCCGTTCCTGCACTCGCTGATGGCGAGTTCGATGAACGGCACCGGCGCGCCGATGACCGCCGGCTTCCCGTCCACCACGGCCACCTCGCTCGCCTCGGTGGGCACGGGTCTGCCGCCCGGTGCCCACGGCCTGGCGGGGTACACGGTCGCCGACCCCGGCACCGGGCAGCTGATGAACCAGCTGCGCTGGCGGCCCTGGACCGACCCGCACGTCTGGCAGCCCTACCCCACGGTCTTCCAGCTCGCCGACGCGGCCGGGATCGCCACCTGCCAGGTCTCCGCACCGGACTTCCAGCACACCCCGCTGACGAAGATCGCGCTGAGCGGCGGCACCTTCCACGGCCGCCTTTCCGGCGAGGAGCGGATGGACTTCGCCGCCGACCGGCTGGCGGCCGCCGACCGCTCGCTCGTCTACACGTACTACAGCGAGGTCGACGGCAAGGGGCACCGCTTCGGCGTCGACTCCGACGAGTGGCGCGGGCAGTTGATGTACGTCGACCTGCTCGCCCAGCGGCTGGCCGAACAGCTGCCGCCCCGCTCGGCGCTCTACGTCACCGCCGACCACGGCATGATCGACATCCCGTTCGACCCCGAGTCGCGCATCGACTACGACGAGGACTGGGAGCTGCGCGCCGGCGTCGCCCTGCTGGGCGGCGAGGCCCGGGCCCGGCACGTCTATGCGGTGCCCGGCGCGGCCGCGGACGTGCTGGCCGTGTGGCGCGACGTCCTCGGCGAGCAGATGTGGGTCGCCGGGCGCGACGAGGCCATCGAGGCCGGGTGGTTCGGACCACCGGGCGCGGGCGTCGACGACCGGGTGTACGCCCGCATCGGCGACGTGGTCGCCGCCGCACGCGACGACGTCGCCGTCGTCGCCACGGAGACCGAGCCCAACGAGTCCGCGATGGTCGGGCTGCACGGCTCGATGACGCCCGTCGAACAGCTCGTACCGCTGCTCGAAGTGCGCTCCTGATCCCCCCACGCACCTTCCTGCGAACGCTTCCCCCCCCTCAACCGAAAGGCAGTCGGCCTTCCCATGCCCGAGCTGGTGTTCTTCTCCGGAACCATGGACTGCGGAAAGAGCACCCTCGCTCTGCAGATCGAGCACAACCGCTCGGCCCGCGGCCTGCAGGGCCTGATCTTCACCCGCAACGACCGTGCGGGCGAGGGGAAGCTGTCCTCCCGGCTCGGCCTCGTCACCGACTCCGTGGAGGCGGGCGAGGGGTTCGACTTCTACGCGCACGTCGTGGGCGTGCTGTCCGCGGGCGGCCGGGCCGACTACGTCATCGCCGACGAGGCGCAGTTCCTCGACCCCGAGCAGATCGACCAGCTGGCCAGGGTCGTCGACGACCTCGAACTCGACGTCTTCGCCTTCGGCATCACCACCGACTTCCGCACCCGGCTCTTCCCCGGCTCCCGGCGCCTCGTCGAGCTCGCCGACCGGATCGAGGTCCTCCAGGTCGAGGCCCTGTGCTGGTGCGGGGCGCGGGCCACCCACAACGCCCGTACGGTCGGCGGGCAGATGGTGGTGGAGGGCGCGCAGGTCGTCGTCGGCGACGTCAACCAGCCGCAGGCCGAGGTCGGTTACGAGGTGCTGTGCCGGCGCCACCACCGCCGCCGGATGACGGCGGCCGCGGCCCATGCCGCCGCCCTCTCGCCCGACGTGCTGCCGGTGGACCCCGACGGGCCGGCCGCCTGACGCTCCGCACGGTCAGCGGCCGGACTGCAGAAGGGTGAAGACCGCGCCCTCGAGGTCCTCGACCGTGGCCTGATGCCCCGCGGGGCCCCGGTGCGGGGCCTCGTCGATCCGGCCGCCCAGCTCCACGACCCGGCGGGCGGCGGCTTCGACGTCCGTCACCTCGAAGTACGTCATCCACAGCGGCATCCGCAGCTCCGGGCCCGCACTGCGGATCGCCGCGACCGGGCGGCCGTCCAGATGCAGGGTGAGCGTGTCGGACTCCAGGCCGCCCGAGGCCTTGGTCTCGTAGCCGAAGAGCGACTGGTAAAACTTGACCACACTGGCGCCTTGATGGGTCACCAGTTCGTGCCAGACCGGTACGCCCGGTGTGCCCGCGGGGCCCTGGCCCACCAGGTCCTGCCCCTGCCAGACGCCGAAGAGCGCACCGGCCGGGTCGGACGCCAGCACCAGCCGCCCGGCGTCGTCCGCCGCCAGCGGACCCACGCCGACCGTGCCGCCGCAGCAGCGGATCCACTCCGCGGCGGCGTCCGCATCGTCGCTCGCCAGATAGGTGGTCCAGGCGATGCGGAGTTGACGGTCCGGCGGCAGCTCGCCGATGCCGGCCACGTCACGTCCGTCGATCGTGGCACGTACGTACGGGCCCAGTTGACGCGGGCCCGGGTGGTAGTAGTCCCAGCCGAACAGGCCGCTGTAGAAGTCCTTGGTGGCCTCCAGGTCGTGCACCAGGAGACTGGTCCAGCACGGTGTGCCCGGTGCGTGCCGCGTCTCCTCCTCGCGGCTCTCGGAGAATCCCCATACCTCGGTCATCGTCACTCTCTCCTCGGCCCATTCGCGGCGGCAGCGCGACCGCGGCGGTCCGCGGCGCGCGGGGGTGGTACGGGACGGTGCCCGACCAGATGCTTGCACCACCCGTCGCGGCGCGCTCCCCGGCCGCGCCGAATGTCACGGGTTCGCGCAGGAGAATGCCCGAAATCGCGTTTCGCTTCCGTTTCCGCGGCATTGCCGTCCAGTATCGGTCCGTCATGCGCTGTCCCGCCAGGGGGCCGTGAGGCGTAGAGACCTCCGGTCCGTCTGCGCCAGGATGGTGGCCATGGATGCGATCATCACGGCAAGCCGATGGGTGGACGAGGCGACGGGGGAGCGGCCGCCGGTGCTCCTGGACGTCCGCTGGGAGATGACCCTCGCGAAGGCGGGCGGACAGCCGGCGGGGCCGACGGGCCGGGCCGCGTACGAGGCCGGGCACCTGCCCGGTGCGGTCTTCGTGGACCTGGACGCCGAACTGGCCGGCCCTCCCGGGCCGCAGGGGCGTCATCCGCTTCCGGACCTCGGGGCGTTCGGCGCGGCCATGCGCCGGGCCGGGGTCTCCGCGGACCGGCCGGTCGTCGTGCACGACGGCGGCCAGGGGTGGGCCTCGGCGCGCGCCTGGTGGCTGCTGCGCTGGGCGGGGCACCCGGACGTCCGCGTCCTCGACGGCGGCGTCACCGCGTGGACCGCGGCCGGCGGTGCGCTGACCACCGAGGTCCCCGCGGTGCCGGAGGGCGACTTCACGCCCCGGCCCGGGGCACTGCCCGTGCTCGACGCGGACGGTGCGGCGGCGCTGGCGCGGCGGGGCGTGCTGCTGGACGCGCGGGCGGGGGAGCGGTACCGGGGCGAGGTGGAGCCGGTCGATCCGGTCGCCGGGCACATCCCCGGCGCGGTCTCGGCCCCGACGACGGAGAACGTGGCCGCGGACGGCCGCCTGCGCCCCGCGGCGGACCTCGCCGCCCGCTTCGCCGCCCTGGGCGCCGGCCCGGACGCCGAGGTCGGCGTCTACTGCGGCTCGGGGGTCTCGGCCGCCCACGAACTCCTGGCCCTGACCGTGGCCGGGGTGCCGGCGGCGCTGTACGTGGGCTCCTGGAGCGAGTGGTCGGCCGCGGGGCGGCCGGTCTCCACGGGGGCCGAGCGGGGCTGAGGGCCTTGGCGGCGGTGCCGCCGTATCGGCTGCCGCCGGCCGGGGCGGGGGTCGGTCCGGCACCTCCCCCAGCTACCGCTGGGGGTACCCCCAGCTGCGCCGCGTGGGTTGCTCGCCGTCGCGGCGGGGGAGAAGCACGCTGGCGCCCCCGCCGGGCCCGCCGGGGCGACGCCGGTTCGGCACATCCCCCAGCTGCGCCGCGTCGGCTGCTCGCCGTCGCGGCGGGGGGAAACTTGGCGCCCGTAACGGCAACAGCGCCGTGTTCCGTGCCTCCGCCGCAACGGCGAGGAGCCGGACAGACCTGTCCGGCGGTGCCGAACCGGCAGCGGCCCGGCAAGCCGTGGCTCCACGCCGGCGGCCCGGCTCAGGGCCGTCGTTCGGTGACCCGACCGGAGGTCACTCCGGTTTCTTGCGCCGGGTGCCGAACACGATCTCGTCCCAGCTCGGCACCGCCGCCCGGCGCCCGGGGCGGACGCCGTCCGCCTCGGCCTGGCGGTCCGTGGTGCCGACGAGCCGATCCCGGTGCCCGGCGACGGAGCGCGGCATGAGCACGTCCGCATAGGCGGAGCCCGCGCTGGCCGCCGGGGCCGGCGGCTCCGCGGCCTCCGGCTCGTCCGTCGGCGACTCGGGCGCGGCGGACGGGGGCTCCGGCACGACCATGTCGCCCCGGAAGCTGGGCACCGCTTCGAGCAGGCTCGTCAGGGAGTCCCGCTCCTTCTCCGGCGGAGCCTCCGGCACGGTCCCGGCATCCGCCTCCGACGCGGGTGCCGGCTGGCGGTCCAGCGGCCGGTCCCGCGGCAGCCGTGCGATGCGCGGCACGAAGGGGAAGCTCGGCTCGGGGGTGTCCTCGGCCTCGCCGATGAGGGCGCGCGCCTCGTCGTCCAGCGCCTGAACGATCCGGCGCGGCGGGTCGTACGTCCAGCTCGCCGCGCGCGGTTCGCCGGAGGCGCGGTAGACGAGGAGCACCTCCCAGGTGCCGTCGTCGCGCCGCCAGGAGTCCCACTGCGCGGTGTCCTTGTCGGCGCCGCGCACGATCAGCCGCTCGGCGACCGTCTCGCCCAGCTGCGGCCCGGTGCTCTCGCCGGGGCGGCGGACCGGCGTCTTGCGGGCCCGCTCCGCCATGAAGGCGCGCTCGGCGAGCACGGGGCCCTCGAAGCGACGGACCCGCTCCACGGGGATGCCGGCGAGCTGGGCGACCTCCTCCGCCGTGGCACCGGCCCGGATGCGGGCCTGGATGTCGCGGGGCCGGAGGTGGCTCTCCACCTCGATCTCGATCTGGCCCAGCCGTGCACGGTCGTTCCGCACGGCGGCGCGCAGCCGCTCGTCGATGGGAAGCGTGTACTCCGTGCTGTCCGCAGCCTTGAGCACCAGACGTGTGCCGTCGTTGGAGACTGCCACGACACGCAGTTCGGGCATGGGGACCTCCCGGGTGGTGCCTGCCGACGTCACCTGCGTCGCTGCTTCCGCTAGTCGAGTGTGGCCTGCCCGGGTAGCAGCCTGCCACAACATTGCCGAGTTGACGGGGCGAGAGCCGCCCGGGCCCCCTCCCGTTGGGTCCGGGCAGCCGGACGGGATATTGGGGCCAGGGCTCGTCACAGTACTCCATTCGGGCCACTGGGCGTGGATCGGCGCGCCAGCGAAGTTCACGTGCCTCAAGGGAGTTGAGCGCGTCCCTCGGACCGGAGGACGTCGCCGCAGGTGGCGAGGTTCACACAATCGCCCGATTCGGAACTGTTCGTTACCCTCGAATGTCCCTTCTAGCTGCAAGACGGCATGAAAGGACCGGCAGAGGCGGAGATGGACGACAAAGCCGAAAGTGAGGCAAAAGCCAAGGGCAAGCGGCTGGACCTGAGCGTTGCGCAGGTGGCCGGTAGTGCCCTTGCGGCGGTCATAGCCGCCATGCTCGCGGGCAAGCTCGGCGTCTACGGCACGGTGATCGGCGCCGGTGTCGTCAGCGTGGTCGCCACCACGGGCGGAACGGTCTTCCAGCACGTGTTCAGGCGTACGGGCGAGCAGGTGCGGGAGGCGACGACCCAGGCGGCCAGGCCCAGGCCGGGGCCCGGGCCCGGGCAGGGTCCGGACCGGGACGACCGGCGGGATCCCGACCGCACCCAGCTCCTCGGCCAGGTCGACGCGACGCAGCTCGGGGCGCACGCGGGTGCGCGCCCCGGCGCGCAGGACACGGCGTACACCGATCACTACTCCGAGGACTACACGGACGGCACAACGCACGGCACCAGGCTGCGCGGCTGGAGGCGCCCGGCGCTGGCCGCCGGTGCGATCTTCGTGCTGGCGATGGGCACCGTGACCGCCGTCGAGCTGGTCTCGGGCTCCAGCGCGGACGGCGGGGACGGCACGTCGGTCGGGCAGATCTTCAATCCGGGTTCGGGCGGGAAGAAGCAGGACCCGGGCCCGTCGAAGCCCTCGCCGCACCACCCGCAGGACGACTCGGGCGACGGCCGGGGCGGCGGCGGGACACCGTCCCCCGACGCCTCCCCGCAGGGCGGCGGCTCGGGCAAACAGAGCCCGGACCCGACGCCCACGCCGTCCTCCGGCGGCGGTTCCTCGCCGTCGCCGCTGCAGCCGACTCCCGACCCCAGCGGTTCCCAGGGCGGCGGCAAGGACGACGGCAAGAGCGGCGGCTCGACCGGTGGGCAGGGCACCGGCGGCCAGGGCGGGGCGAGCCAGCCGCCCGCGCAGGGGCAGAACGCCGCTGCCGGTGCGGCCGGCACGGGCACGGGCCCGGTCTCGTAGCGCTCAGTCGCCCAGGACGCGCCGCAGGTAGTCGTTGCCGAAGACGCGGTGCGGGTCCAGCCGGTCCCGCACCGCGGCGAACTCCGCGAAGCGCGGGTAGGCCTCCGTCAGATAGGCGGCGTCCCGGGTGTGCAGCTTCCCCCAGTGCGGCCGCCCGCCGTGGGCCGTCATGATCCGCTCGGCGGCCGCGAAGTACGCCCGGTGCGGGGTGCCCCGGTACATGTGGACGGCTATGTAGGCGGTGTCCCGGCCGGAGGCGGTGGACAGCGGTATGTCGTCGGCGGGGGCGGTGCGCACCTCGACGGGGAAGCCGATCCGCAGCCGCATCCGCTCGATCGCGGCCCGCAGTTCGTGCAGCGCCGTCATCGCCGCCTCGCGCGGCACCGCGTACTCCATCTCCAGGAAGCGGACGCGGCGCGGGCTCGTGAAGACCTTGTAGGGGACGTCCGTGTAGCTGCGGGCGGACAGGGCGCTCCCGCTGACCCGCGCCAGCCCCGGAACCGTGGCGGGGACGGCCCGGCCGAGGGCGCAGACGGCGGCGAAGAGCCCGTTGGAGAGCAGTTCGTCCTCCACCCAGGCACCGATGCGGCCCAGCGGGGCCGCGGGGCCCGTGCTGCGGTTGTTGCGCTTGGTGAGGCAGCTCTCGGTGTGCGGGAACCAGAAGAACTCGAAGTGCTCGTTCTCGTCGGTCAGTTGTCCGAACTCCGCCGTGACCCGGCCGAGCGGCATCGGCTCCTCCTGCGCCCGGAGCAGGAACTCCGGCTCCACCGCGAAGGTCACCGAGGTGATCACGCCGAGCGCGCCGAGGCCGGTCCGGGCCGCCGCGAAGACGTCCGGGTTCTCCTGCGCCGAGCAGGTCAGCACGGAGCCGTCCGCCGTCACCAGCTCCAGGGCCCGGATCTGGGCGGCGATGGCGGCGGAGTCGCGGCCGGTGCCGTGGGTGCCGGTGCTGACGGCGCCGGAGACGGTCTGCTCCATGATGTCGCCCATGTTCGTCAGCGACAGGCCGTGCGTGGACAGCGTCTCGTTGAGCCGTCTGAGCGTGGTGCCGGCGGCGACCGTCACCGTTCCGGCGGCGCGGTCGACGGCGCGGACGCCGGTCAGCCGGTCGGGGCGGATCAGGAGCCCGTCGGTGACGGCCGCGGTGGTGAAGGAGTGGCCGCTGCCGGCCGCCTTCACCCGCAGCCCGTCGGCGGCGGCCGATGCGACCGCCGCGGCCACGTCCTCCGCCGAGGCGGGGGCCGCCGTCCGCCGGGGCCGGGCGGTGACGTTCCCCGCCCAGTTACGCCAGGTGCTGCTCGTTGCGCTCGCTCTGTTCGGTGCGGTGGTGCCGGTCTTTCCCGTCATGCGCGTCGGACCCTCCCCTTGCCAGCGGTACGGATGCCTCCGCCCGCTCCGGCGCCGGCCGCAGCCGGCGGTATCCGAGGAACGCGACCGCCGCCGCGACCACACCCGCCGCGCCGGGCACCGCGTACCCCGCGCGGGCGCCGGCGGCGTCCACCACCCATCCGGCGGCCGACGACCCGAGTGCCACGCCGACCGCGAGCCCGGTGCTCGTCCAGGTCATGCCCTCGGTCAGCTTCGCGCGCGGTACGTGCTGCTCGACGAGGGCCATCGTGGTCACCATCGTCGGTGCGATGGACAGGCCCGCGACGAAGAGCGCCACGGCCAGGAGCGGCAGGTTCCCGACCAGTTGGAGGGGGATCATACTCACGGCCATCGCACACACGCCCAGAACCCAGCGGCGCGCAGGATCGCCCTTGAGATGCAGCAGCCCGAAGACCGCGCCCGCCAGGCAGGAGCCCAGCGCGTAGACGGCGAGCACCAGGCTCGATGCGGCCTTGTGTCCCTGCGCGTCGGCGAAGGCCACGGTCACCACCTCCATCGAGCCGAACAGCGCACCCGTGGCGACGAAGGCCACCACCAGTACTTGCAGCCCCGGCGCGCGCAGCGCGGAGCCGCCGGTGTGCTCGCTGCGCGGGTGCGGGACGGGCTCGGTGGCGCGCTGCGCGGTCAGCCAGAAGACTCCGATGCCGAGGAAGCACGCGGCCAGCAGCGGCCCGGACTCCGGGAACCAGGCCGTGGACAGCCCGATCGACAGGATCGGCCCGACGATGAAGACCACTTCGTCGACGACCGACTCGGCCGAGTAGGCGGTGTGCAGCTCGCGCGGGGACCCGGCGAAGATCGCCGCCCACCGGGCACGCACCATCGAGCCCACGCTCGGCACGCAGCCGGCGCCGGCTGCGAAGACGAACAACGTCCAGTCGGGCCACCGCTGCTGAGCACTCACCAGCAGCCCGGCGATCGCGGTCAGCGCGACCAGCGTCACCGGGCGCAGCACCCGCCGCTGCCCGTGCCGGTCGATCAGCCGGGAGACCTGCGGGCCCATGAGCGCGGCGGCCAGCGCCAGGGTCGCGGAGAGGGCGCCGGCCAGCCCGTACCGTCCGGTGAGCTGCGAGACCATGGTCACGATGCCGATGCCCAGCATCGACAGCGGCATCCGGCCGAGCAGGCCTGCCGCGGAGAATCCCTTGGCTCCGGGGGCGGTGAATATCGCGCTGTAGGGACTGGACAAGACCGGCTCCGCAGACGTGGACGAGAGGGACGTGACGAGGGTGCCGTAAGGCGCGTAGGTGGCCGATACAGCTTACGTCCGTACGTCCGTACGACGCACGGCATTTCCCGGCTGTCGGTGCCGGGTGGCAGGATCGGAGCCATGCCGGATCAGCCAGCCCATGCCCCGTACGACGCCCTGTTGCTGCTCTCCTTCGGCGGGCCCGAGGGCCCGGACGACGTCGTCCCGTTCCTGGAGAACGTGACGCGCGGCCGGGGCATCCCCCGCGAGCGGCTCAAGGAGGTCGGGCAGCACTACTTCCTCTTCGGCGGCGTCAGCCCGATCAACGACCAGAACCGCGAGCTCCTGGCCGCCCTGCGCAAGGAGTTCGCCGCGCACGGCACGGACCTGCCGGTCCACTGGGGCAACCGCAACTGGGCGCCCTGCCTGACCGACACCCTGCGCGAGCTGGTGGCCGACGGGCACCGCCGCGTGCTCGTCCTCGCCACGAGCGCCTACGCCTCGTACTCCGGCTGCCGCCAGTACCGGGAGAACCTGGCGGACGCACTGGCCGCCCTGGAGGCCGAGGGCCTGCCGCTGCCGCGCATCGACAAGCTGCGGCACTACTTCAACCACCCGGGCTTCGTGCAGCCGATGGTCGAGTCCACGCTGGCCGCCCTCGCCGAGCTGCCCGAGGACGTGCGCGCGGGGGCCCGGCTGGCCTTCACCACGCACTCCATCCCGACCGCCGCGGCCGACACCTCCGGCCCGGTGGAGGCCCACGGCGACGGCGGGGCCTACGTCGCCCAGCACCTGGAGGTCGCGGGGCTGATCGCCGACGCCGTCCGTGAGGCCACCGGCACCGACCGGCCGTGGGAGCTGGTGTACCAGTCGCGCAGCGGCGCCCCGCACATCCCCTGGCTGGAACCCGACATCTGCGACCACCTGGAGGCCGTGCACGCCGAGGGCGCACCGGCCGTCGTCATGGTCCCCATCGGCTTCGTCTCGGATCACATGGAGGTCAAGTACGACCTCGACACCGAGGCCATGGCCAAGGCGGAGGAGCTGGGCCTGCCGGTGGCCCGTGCGGCCACCGTCGGGGCGGACCCGCGCTTTGCCGCAGCCGTGCGCGAGCTGGTGCTGGAGCGCGCCGCGAGCGAGCGCGGCGAGCGGCCGGAGCGGTGCGCGCTGGGCGCCCTCGGCCCGTCCCACGACCTCTGTCCCGTCGGCTGCTGCCCGGCCCGGGCCCCGCGCCCGGCCGCCGCCGGCGCCGACAGCCCGTACGCGCAAGGAGCACCCCGCACGTGACCGTGAACGCCGAACTGCTCGCCGTGGCCCTGGAGGCCGCCGACCTGGCCGGAACCCTGCTCAGGGACGGCCGCCCGGCCGACCTGGGCGTCGCCGCGACCAAGACCAGCCCCATCGACGTCGTCACCGAGATGGACATCGCCGCCGAGAAGCTCATCACCGGCTTCCTGGCCGAGCGGCGCCCGCACGACGGACTGCTGGGCGAGGAGGGCGCCAGCACCGAGGGCACCAGCGGGGTGCGCTGGGTGGTCGACCCGATCGACGGCACCGTCAACTACCTCTACGGGCTGCCCTCCTGGGCCGTCTCCATCGCCGCCGAGATCGACGGCGAGGCGGTCGTGGGCGTCGTGGCCGCCCCCATGCGCGGCGAGACGTACCGCGCCGTGCGCGGCGAGGGCGCCTTCGCCGGGGACCGGCGGCTGCGGGTGCGGCCGGCGCCCGCGGACGGGCTCGCCCAGGCGCTGATCGGCACCGGTTTCGGCTACCTCACCGAGCGCCGGGCCGCGCAGGCGGAGGTGCTGCGCACGCTGCTGCCGGAGGTGCGGGACATCCGGCGCGGGGGGTCGGCGGCGATCGACCTGTGCGACGTGGCCTGCGGCCGGCTGGACGGGTACTACGAGCGGGGGCTCAATCCCTGGGACTTCGCGGCGGGCGCGCTGATCGCGCGGGAGGCCGGTGCCCTGACGGGCGGTCGGCCGGGGGTCCGGGAGTCGGGGGAGCTGACGGTTGCGGCTGCGCCGGGGCTGTTCGAGCTGCTGCAAGGGCGGTTGGACGGGCTGGGGGCCTGGCACGACTGACGCCCGTCCGCGGGTCGGTGGGGGCTGGTCGCGCCCACGCGGCGGAGCCGCTGGGGGTACCTCCTGGGGGCACCCCCAGCGGTAGCTGGGGGAGTAACAGCCCCGCGCCCCCGACAGGACGAAAAAGGCGGGCGCCCCCGGGTTTACCAGGGGCGCCCGGAAGTCACGGGTCAGGCACTGACCCGTACCCCGTGTTCCGCCGCCAGGCGGTGGAGGTCGGCCAGTTCGGCCTCCTCGACATCGGCGAGAAAGTCGTCGCCGCTGCGGCGGGCTCGGTCGAGGTCGGTCCGGGTGTTCTCTATGCGCTGCAGAATGCCAGCGGTGAACGCGTCCATGGTGCTGCGCCCCCTTGTCGTGGGTCGGCGGCACGGGGGTGTGCCACGGCAGAAACGATCACGCGAGAGGTTTCCGGGTACGCGTGTACCCCGGGGGGAGCGTGATCGCGGGTGTGCAGACGTCTTCCCCACCCCCGCCCGACGGGAAACCTGCGGCCGCCGGGCAATCCGGAACGGGGCCTCTTACGGCCGGTTTATCGACGTTCAGGGCAGGATGGAGGGACCTACAGGAGTATCGAAGGAAGGACCTGCGCCGTGCGCGTACTCGTCGTCGAGGACGAGCAGCTGCTCGCCGATGCCGTCGCCACCGGACTGCGCCGGGAGGCCATGGCCGTCGACGTCGTCTACGACGGGGCCGCGGCACTGGAGCGGATCGAGATCAACGACTACGACGTCGTCGTGCTCGACCGCGACCTGCCGGTCGTCCACGGCGACGACGTCTGCCGCAAGGTCGTCGAGCTCGGCATGCCCACCCGCGTCCTGATGCTGACCGCCTCCGGCGACGTCAGCGACCGCGTGGCGGGCCTGGAGCTCGGTGCCGACGACTACCTGCCCAAGCCGTTCGCCTTCAGCGAGCTGGTGGCCCGGGTGCGGGCCCTGGGCCGGCGTACCACCGTCGCCCTGCCACCCGTCCTGGAGCGGGCCGGCATCAAGCTGGACCCCAACCGCCGCGAGGTCTTCCGCGACGGCCGCGAGGTGCAGCTGGCGCCGAAGGAGTTCGCGGTGCTGGAGGTGCTGATGCGCAGCGAGGGCGCCGTGGTCTCCGCCGAGCAGCTGCTGGAGAAGGCCTGGGACGAGAACACCGACCCGTTCACCAACGTCGTCCGGGTCACCGTCATGACCCTGCGCCGCAAGCTGGGCGAGCCCGCCGTCATCGTCACCGTGCCCGGTTCCGGATACCGGATCTGATCCGCGATGCCGACGACACCCCCCACCCCCGCCCCGCCGGCCGGGGCGCCCACCGCGCCGCCGCCCCCGAAGCCGACCTGGGACCCGCGCCAGCCGGTCGTCCGGCCGTTCCCCTGGCTGCGCCCGACGATCCGCATAAGGCTCACGCTGCTGTACGGCGGCATGTTCCTGATGGCGGGCGTGCTGCTGCTGACGATCATCTACCTGCTGGCCGCGAACGCGCTGAGCACCGGCAGCCAGCCGGTGATCAAGCTCATCGAGGGCAGCAAGGTCCAGGTCACCGGTGACACCTGCCCGGACCTCAAGAGCCCCGGTCTCACCGCGGAGCAGGCCAACAGCATCCTGAACGCCTGCATGTCCCACCAGCGCAGCCTGGCCCTGGAGGGCCTGTGGCGGCGCTCGCTGTTCGCGCTCCTCGGCCTCGCCGTGATCGCCTTCGCCTTCGGCTACGCGATGGCCGGCCGGGTGCTCTCGCCGCTCGGCAAGATCACCAGGACGGCCCGCCGGGTGGCCGGCACGGACCTGTCCCGGCGCATCGAACTGGGTGGCCCGGACGACGAGCTGAAGGAGCTCTCGGACACCTTCGACGAGATGCTCGACCGGCTGGAGCGGGCCTTCACCGCACAGCAGAGATTCGTGGCCAACGCTTCGCACGAGCTGCGCACCCCACTCGCGATCAACCGCACGTTGCTGGAGGTCACCCTCTCCGACCCCGGCGCGTCCTCGGAGCTCCAGCAGCTCGGCAAGACGCTGCTGGCCACCAACGAGCGCAGCGAGCAGCTCGTGGAGGGCCTGCTGCTGCTCGCCCGCAGCGAGAACGAGATCGTCGACCGCAAGCCCGTCGACCTCGCCGAGGTGGCCTCCCAGGCCGTGGACCAGACCCGGAGCGAGGCCCAGGAGCGCGGCGTGGAGCTCCGGGGCACCCGGCAGCCCGCGGTCGTCCAGGGCAACGGCGTGCTGCTGGAGCGGATCGCGCTGAACCTCGTGCAGAACGCCGTGCGCTACAACGTCCCGGACGGCTGGGTGGAGGTCACCACGCAGATCCGGCCGGGTCAGGCGGTGCTGGTGGTGGAGAACACCGGCCCGGTCGTCCCGGCCTACGAGGTGGACAACATCTTCGAGCCCTTCCGCCGGCTGCGCACCGAGCGCACCGGCAGCGACAAGGGCGTCGGCCTGGGGCTCTCCATCGTGCGCTCCGTGGCCCGCGCGCACGGCGGGCGGATCACCGCGGAGCCCCGCGAAGGGGGCGGGCTGGTGATGCGAGTGGTGTTCCCGCTCTAGTTCTCTGGGAGAATAGGGCACCCGCAGGTTCGCTTTGGGCGGAATTCATCCAGTCCGCCCGGCGCTGTGGATGTGTGTGATCGATCACATGCGGCCGGTTCAGGCCATCTACTCTCCGTGACCATATCGGCCGCCGGAACGCCGGGAAAATGCGGGTTTCCGGCAGCCTTGATCACGGGAAGTACACGGGATGGCGTGGCAGCACCCGGTACCGGGACCGTGTACGGTCCCCTTCGCCACCCCGCCCGATCACCTCTTCAGGTGTGCGGTTGGGTGTCGATTGAGTAACAGACCTTGATGTGAGGCAAAATCTCCGCCTCGGGTCGGGCACAAGTCCGGCCTCTCATGCGTTACGTGCGCTGGAGATACCGCAACCACCCAGAGGGGGAGAGCGACATGGCAACGGACTACGACACCCCACGCAAGACCGATGACGACGTCGATTCCGACAGCCTTGAAGAACTGAAGGCCCGGCGGAACGACAAGTCGGCGTCGTCCGTCGACGTGGACGACTTCGAGGCCGCCGAGGGCATGGAGCTGCCCGGCGCGGACCTCTCCAACGAGGAGCTGGCCGTCCGGGTCCTGCCCAAGCAGGCCGATGAATTCACCTGCATGAGCTGCTTCCTGGTGCACCACCGCAGCCAGCTGGCCCGCGAGAAGAACGGCCAGCCGATCTGCCGCGACTGCGATTGAGGCAGGGTCTGCCATGGCAGGCTCGATCCCGTTCCGGAAACGGCGCTCCCGCAGGCCCGGCCCGACCACCGGGGCCGCCGGGGGCGCCGCTTCGCCGACGGGTGACATCGTCCCCGCAGCGGTGACCGGCGGCCCGGCCGACGCGGACGCCGGGCGGGGCCGCACGGCCTCGCTCGCCGCAGCCGTCGGCCGCGGTGCCAGGAAGGGCGGCCGGGGAGCGCGGGCGGGCCTGTCCGCCGTCGCCGACCGGATCATCGCGAACGCCCCGCGCATCCCCGTGCGCGACCTCGCGACCCTCCGCGCCCAGTTCCCCGGCCTCGGCCCGGAGGAGCTCGCGGACAAGCTGGTGGCCGGTGCCGCCCACGGCACCTCCACCGTCGGCGCCGGAGTCGGCGCAGCGGCCATGCTCCCGGTACCGCCCGCCCTGCCGGCCGAGCTGGCGGCGGAGGTCATCGGCGTCGCCGCCGTGGAATTCAAACTGATCGCCGAGCTGCACGAGGTGTACGGCCTGCGGGCCCCCGGCAGCCTCGGCCAGCGGTCCATGGCCTATCTGGGCGCCTGGGCCGACGAGCGGGGCATCGACGTCACGGCCCCGCTGACGATCAATGCGGCGCTCGGCGTGCAGATGCGCCGCGAGCTGCGGCAGCGCGTCCTCAAGCGCACGTTCCGCAGCCTGCCCAACGTCACCCCCTTCATGATCGGGGCGACCGTGGGCGCGGTCATGAACCGCCGGGACACCAGGCGGCTCGCCGAGAAGGTGCGCAAGGACCTGCGCGCCCACCAGGTCCCCTGGGACGCGCCTACCGCCCGGCCCTGACCGCCTCGAGCGCCGCGGCCAGCCGCTGGGGGGAGCGGGTGGAGAGGTACACGTACGGGGTGGGGTCCGCCGGGTCGGTGACCTCGATCTTCACCGCCGTCGGGATGTAGCCGCGCAGCAGCATGAACGCCCGGGTGTCGGCCTTGAACGTCCGCCAGGCCCGCGCCTCCTCCGCGTCCAGGATCTCGGGCGCCCCCAGCGCCTCCGCCGGGATGCGCGCCTCGCCCGCGACGAGCGCACCCCCCACCACCCGGATCCGCACGGAGCCGTACGAGCTGACCGCCACCGTCGCCAGGGCCGCGCCGCCGATGAGCCCGCCGAGCATCGGCAGTGGGCCCAGGGGCAGCAGGATCAGTGCCAGGGCGACCCCGACGAGGACCGCGATGAACCACCAGGAACGGGGTGCGGTCAGGCGTTCTTCGTAAGGCTGCATGCGCCCAAGCTTGGCACGGACGGGACCGGGTGCCGTCGGCGCGGGTAAGGTCAGCCCCTGTGAGTGGACGAACGACAGCGCTGACACCGCCGGCCGGCGCCCGGCCGCCGGTGCGGCACCCCGAAGCCCCCGCGCCCGGAGAGATCATCGGGTCGCACTACGAACACTGCTTCGGCTGCGGCGGCGGCCAGCCGCACGGGCTGCACCTGGAGACGCGGGCCCGGGAGGGCGTGCGCGTCACGGCGGAGTTCCGGGTCAAGGAGGCCCACCAGGGCGCTCCCGGCCTGGCGCACGGCGGCGTGCTGGCCACGGCCCTGGACGAGACGCTGGGCGCGCTGGGCTGGATGCTGCGGGTGATCGCGGTGACCGGACGGCTGGAGACCGACTTCGTGCGGCCCGTCCCCGTGGACACCGTGCTGCACCTGGACGCCGAGGTGCTCGCGGTGCACCGCCGCAAGATCTACTGCACGGCCACCGGCCGGATCGGCGGCCCCGAGGGCCCGGTCGCGGTGCGCGCCGACGCGGTGTTCATCGAAGTCAAGATCGACCACTTCATCGAGAACGGCCGGTCCGCCGAGATCCAGGCCGTGCTGTCCGACCCCGACCAGGTGAAGGTCGCACGAGCCCTGGAAGTGAACCCGTGACGCGTGAGCCCGTCGACGTCCTGATCCGCCGCGTGGACCCCGAGGTGCAGCTTCCCGCGTACGGGCACCCCGGTGACGCCGGGTGCGACCTGGTCACCACCGAGCCCGCGGTGCTGGCGCCGGGGGAGCGGGCGGTGCTGCCCACCGGCATCTCCATCGCGCTGCCCGACGGCTATGCGGCCTTCGTGCACCCCCGCTCCGGGCTGGCCGCCCGGTGCGGGGTCTCCATGGTCAATGCCCCGGGGACCATCGATGCCGGGTACCGTGGAGAGATCAAGGTGATTGTGGTCAATCTGGACCCGCGCGAGAGCGTGCGGTTCGAACGGTTCGACCGCGTTGCCCAGTTGGTTGTCCAGCAGGTCGAGAAGGTCCGCTTCCACGAGGTGGCGGAGCTTCCCGGCTCGGCGCGGGGTGATGGGGGCTTCGGGTCCACCGGTGGCCACGCTGTCGTGGGGAATGGATTCGCTTCGGTCGTAGCCGACCGGGAAGGACAGTGACGTGTTCGGTCGTCGCCGCAAGCGCAGCGAGGACGCCGTCGACCAGGTCGACGGCGTGACCTCCGAGGAGTTGGCCGAGAGCGGGGAGACCACCGCGGACGCCGTGGCCGCCGCCCCGGTCCGGCTGGAGCCGGAGCCGCGCCCCGACGGGCCGTGGGACGTCTCCGAGGTGCCCGAGCCCGCCGAGGGCCGGGTGGACCTGGGCGGCCTGTTCGTGCCCGGCGTCGAGGGCATGGAGCTGCGGGTCGAGGTGGCCGGCGACGCGATCGTCGCGGCCACGGTGGTGCTGCGCGACAGCGCCGTCCAGCTGCAGGCCTTCGCCGCGCCCAAGCACGAGGGCATCTGGGGCGAGGTGCGCGCCGAGATCGCCGACGGCATCACCCAGCAGGGCGGTGCCGTGGAGGAGGTCGAGGGGTCGCTCGGCTGGGAGCTGCGGGCCCAGGTGCCGGTGGCGCTGCCCGACGGCACCAACGGCGTGCAGCTGGTGCGGTTCATCGGCTGTGACGGTCCGCGCTGGTTCCTGCGCGGCGTGATCTCCGGCCAGGGGGCCGTGCAGCCGCAGACCGCCGGGCTGCTGGAGCAGATCTTCCGGGACACGGTCGTCGTGCGCGGCCAGTCCCCGATGGCGCCCCGCGACCCGGTCGTGCTGAAGCTCCCCGACGACGCCCAGATGGTCGCCGAGGGCCTGCAGCAGGAGGAACAGGGCTCGCGCTTCGCGGGCGGTGTGGACCGTCTGCAGCGTGGCCCGGAGATCACCGAGGTCCGCTGAAAAGGCCGGAAACAACGGCCCGAAAACGTGCGCAGTACGGCTTGAACAAGCCGTTTCGCTGGGCCGGAACCCGTATAGCGGGTTCCGGCCCAGCGGCGTTTCCGCAGGTCCAGGCCATCCGCGTATGAATCCCGTCAAGGGGGCGCTAATGGCCGTAAGGGAGGCGTCAACAGAACCTGTACCCGGCGGTAACGGAGGTTTCCTCTAGAGGTCCGTTCATCCGAACCTCTCTAGGAGCACACGATGGCCGATGTGGCCTTCGTCGTCACCACGATCGCGGTTTTCGCGTTGGTGGCTCTCGTCGCCAAGGGGGTGACCAAGCTGTGACCGTCGAGAACATCGTCGGCCTGGTCGTGGCCGTCGCCCTGCTGGGCTACCTGATCCTCGCCCTCGTCTTCCCGGAGAGGTTCTGAGCAGCGATATGAGCCCCGTCCTCTCCGGCGTTCTCCAGCTGATCGCGCTCATAGCGGCGCTCGTGCTGGTCTACCGTCCGCTCGGCGACTACATGGCCGCCGTCTACACCTCCGACAAGCACCTGCGCGGCGAAAAGCTGCTCTACCGCCTCATCGGCGCCGACCCGAACGCGGAAATGCGCTGGCCGGCTTATCTGCGCGGCGTTCTCGCCTTCTCCGCGATGAGCCTGCTCTTCCTCTACCTGCTCCAGCGGGTCCAGGGCGTGCTGCCGCACTCGCTGTCGCTCGGATTCCACGCGATCAGCCCGGACCAGGCCTTCAACACCGCCGCCTCGTTCGTCGCCAACACCAACTGGCAGTCGTACTCGGGCGAGCAGTCCATGGGCCACGCGGTCCAGACGCTCGGCCTCGCGGTGCAGAACTTCGTCTCCGCCGCCGTGGGCATGGCCGTCGCCGTCGCCCTGGTCCGGGGCTTCGCCCGGTCCCGCACCGGCGACCTGGGCAACTTCTGGGCCGACCTGGTGCGCGGCACGATCCGCATCCTGATCCCGATCTCGGTGATCGGCGCGCTGATCCTGGTCGCCTGCGGCTCCATCCAGAACTTCTCGGGCATCCACGAGATCGGGCAGCTGGCCGGCGGCACCCAGCAGGTCAACGGCGGCGCCGTGGCCTCGCAGGAGGTCATCAAGGAGCTCGGCACCAACGGCGGCGGCTACTTCAACGCCAACTCCGCCCACCCGTTCGAGAATCCGAACGCCTTCACCAACCTCTTCGAGATCTTCCTGATCCTCCTCATCCCGTTCGCGCTCACCCGCACGTTCGGCAAGCTGGTCGGCAACGTCAAGCAGGGCTACGCGATCCTTGCGGCCATGGCCGTGATCTGGCTCGGTTTCACCGTGCTGATGATGTGGAGCGAGTTCGCCCACCACGGTGCGGCGCTCCAGGCGGCCGGCGGCGCGATGGAGGGCAAGGAGCAGCGCTTCGGCATCGGGGCCACCTCGATCTTCGCCACCTCCACCACGCTGACCTCGACCGGTGCGGTGGACGGCTTCCACTCCTCGTTCACCGGCTTCGGCGGCGGCATCGCGATGCTGGGCATGATGCTCGGCGAGATCGCGCCCGGCGGCGTCGGCTCCGGCCTCTACGGCATGCTCGTCATGGCGATCATCGCAGTCTTCATCGCGGGCCTGATGGTCGGCCGTACGCCCGAGTACCTCGGCAAGAAGATCGGCACCCGCGAGATCAAGCTCGCCGCGTGTTACATCCTCATCACCCCGACCCTGGTCCTCGGCTTCACCGCCGTGTCGATGGTGATGCACACCCCGCCGAACTCGATCCTCAACACCGCGGCCAACTCCGTGAACGACAGCGGGGCCCACGGCTTCTCCGAGGTCCTGTACGCGTACACCTCCGCCGCCAACAACAACGGCTCGGCCTTCGGCGGCCTGAACGCCAACACGGAGTGGTACAACACCACGACCGGTCTGGCCATGCTGCTCGGCCGCTTCCTGCCGATGGTGTTCGTGCTGGCCCTGGCGGGCTCGCTCGCCGAGCAGAAGCCCGTCCCCGAGACGGCCGGCACGCTGCGCACCGAGAAGCCGCTCTTCGCCGGTCTGCTCGTGGGCGCGATCATCATCATCACCGGCTTGACCTACTTCCCGGCCCTGGCCCTTGGCCCGATGGCGGAGGGACTTTCATGAGCACCACCACCCCTGTCCGTACGGAGTCCGGGGACCCCGAGAACGACCAGGCACACGGTTCCGCAGGGGCCGGCCGGGTCTCCGGCGGTCTCTTCGACCCCGCGCAGCTGATCAAGTCGCTGCCCGACGCCTTCCGCAAGCTCGACCCCCGGGTGATGGTCAAGTCCCCCGTGATGTTCGTGGTCGAGATCGGCTCGGTGATGACCACCGTGCTGGCGCTGAAGAACCCGGGCGACTGGTTCGGCTGGGCCATCACGGTCTGGCTGTGGCTGACGGTCGTCTTCGCCAACCTCGCGGAGGCCGTCGCAGAGGGCCGCGGCAAGGCCCAGGCCGACACCCTGCGCAAGGCCAAGACCGACACCGTCGCGCGCCGCCTGAACGGCGACACCGAGGAGTCGGTCCCCGGCACCGAGCTGCGCGTCGGCGACCTGGTCGTCTGCGAGGCGGGCGACATCATCCCCGGTGACGGCGACGTCGTCGAAGGCGTCGCGTCGGTGGACGAGTCGGCGATCACCGGTGAGTCGGCTCCGGTCATCCGTGAGTCCGGCGGCGACCGTTCGGCCGTCACCGGCGGTACGAAGGTGCTGTCCGACCGCATCGTCATCAAGATCATGACGAAGCCGGGCGAGACCTTCATCGACCGGATGATCAACCTGGTCGAGGGCGCGGCCCGGCAGAAGACGCCGAACGAGATCGCGCTCAACATCCTGCTGGCCTCGCTCACGATCGTCTTCCTGCTGGCGGTCGTCACGCTGCAGCCCTTCGCGATCTACGCGAAGGCCGAGCAGACGATGATCGTGCTCGCGGCCCTGCTGGTCTGCCTCATCCCGACGACCATCGGCGCCCTGCTCTCCGCGATCGGCATCGCGGGCATGGACCGTCTGGTGCAGCGCAACGTCCTGGCCATGTCCGGCCGTGCGGTCGAGGCCGCCGGCGACGTCTCCACGCTGCTGCTCGACAAGACCGGCACCATCACCTACGGCAACCGCCGCGCCTCCGAGTTCGTCCCGGTCAAGGGCACGATGGCCGCCGAGGTGGCCGACGCCGCCCAGCTCTCGTCGCTCTCCGACGAGACGCCCGAGGGCCGCTCGATCGTCGTCCTCGCCAAGGAGAAGTACGGCCTGCGCGAGCGCCACGAGGGCGAGCTCGTGGGCGCCGAGTGGATCCCCTTCACCGCCCAGACCCGTATGTCGGGTGTGGACGTCGACGGGCGCAAGGTCCGCAAGGGCGCGACCGGCTCGGTCATCGCCTGGGTCGAGGAGCGCGGCGGCAGCGTCGCCGAGGACGCCCGTGCGCTCACCGACGACATATCCCAGGCCGGCGGCACGCCGCTGCTGGTCGCCCTGGAGGACGAGAAGGGCGCCCGGATCCTGGGCGTCATCCACCTCAAGGACGTCGTCAAGGAGGGCATGCGCGAGCGGTTCGACGAGCTGCGCGCCATGGGCATCAAGACCGTCATGATCACGGGTGACAACCCGCTGACGGCCAAGGCGATCGCGGAGGAGGCGGGGGTCGACGACTTCCTGGCCGAGGCGACGCCCGAGGACAAGATGGCCCTCATCAAGCGCGAGCAGGCCGGCGGCAAGCTGGTCGCGATGACGGGCGACGGCACCAACGACGCCCCGGCGCTGGCCCAGGCCGACGTGGGCGTGGCCATGAACACCGGCACCTCGGCCGCCAAGGAGGCCGGGAACATGGTGGACCTGGACTCCAACCCCACCAAGCTCATCGAGATCGTCGAGATCGGCAAACAGCTGCTCATCACCCGCGGCGCCCTGACGACCTTCTCCATCGCCAACGACGTCGCCAAGTACTTCGCGATCATCCCCGCGATGTTCGCGGTCGCCTACCCCGGCCTGAACAAGCTCAACATCATGAGCCTGCACTCGCCGCAGTCCGCGATCCTGTCGGCCGTCATCTTCAACGCGCTGGTCATCGTGGCCCTGGTGCCGCTCGCCCTCAAGGGCGTGCGCTACCGGCCGATGAGCGCGGACGCGATGCTCCGGCGCAACCTCTTGATCTACGGACTGGGCGGCCTGATCTCCCCGTTCATCGGCATCAAGATCATCGACCTGCTCATCTCCCTCATCCCTGGCATCGGGTGACGTCATGAACAACTCCGTACGCAGCACGGCACGGCTGCTGATGGCGGGTCTCCGGGCCCTGCTGGTGCTCACCGTCGTCTGCGGTGTGATCTACCCGCTGGTCGTCACCGGCATCGCCCAGGCCGCCTTCAACGACAAGGCCAACGGCTCCGAGATCAAGGTCGACGGCAAGTCCGTCGGCTCCGAACTCCTGGGCCAGAGCTTCTCGCTGGACAAGAAGGACAAGGACGGCAACCCGCTGCCCGACCCGCAGTACTTCCAGCCGCGGCCGTCGGCGGCCGGGCCCAACACCGAGAACATGCAGTACAAGCTGCTGGTCTCCGGGGCCTCCAACCTCGCCGCCGACAGCAAGGTCCTGCTGACGAGCATCCAGCAGCGCCGCGCGGACATCGCCGCCTTCAACGGCGTCGAGCCGAAGGACGTCCCGACGGATGCCGTGACCGCCTCCGGCTCGGGTGTCGACCCCGACATCTCCCCGGAGTACGCGCGGCTGCAGGCGGACCGTGTGGCCAAGGTGAACCACCTGCCGGCGGCCAAGGTCCGCAAGCTGGTCGAGGACCACGTCGACGGGCGTCAGCTGGGCTTCATGGGGGAGCCTCGGGTGAACGTTCTCAAGCTGAACGTCGCACTGCGCGAGCTTGTGAAGAACTGACGGTTGTCTGTGGCCGATCACGCAGAAGCCCCGCGCCCCGTCAGGGGCGCGGGGCTTCTGCGCGATCACCAGACGTCTCCCGGACGCCAGTCGCACACCAGCTCCCCGTCCAGGTCCAGCGCCGTGCGCATGGGCAGGACGTAGATGTGGCCCTCCTCCTCCGGCGTGCGCACGATGCCGTCCGGGGTGAGCGCCGCGGTCTGCCCCCGCCACTGGTGCCAGCCGCGGCCCGTGTAGAGCGGGACCGCCGCTTCCGCGGCGCCGAGTGCGCCGATGTGGTACCCGCCGGAGCGCAGGACGCGCTCCAGCGCCTCCATGACGGCGCTCGCCAGGCCCTGCCTGCGGTGGCCGGGGCGGACGGCCACGGCCTCCACGTAGCCCGTGCGCAGCACCCGCCCGCCGTGCAGCAGCCGCCGCTGCACGAGCGAACCGTGGGCGAGCAGCTCGCCGCGCCGGTGGACGGTGGCGTGGATGCCGCAGAGGGTGTGGTCCCAGTCCTCGGCGCTGAAATTGCCGTCGAAGGCGAGTTCCAGCAGGGCCCGGATCTCCTCCAGCCCGGCAGATGTGAATTCGGACGTGTGAGCCGTGGATGCCCTGTGCATCGGGGCATCTTCGCAGAAGGACACGGCAGAAGGCGTCAGAACTGCGTCAATACCCGACCTGCGATCGTCTCTCGCCCGATATGTCCTGAACCTTGGTCGTAAGGTCGACGTGCGCGCGGCAGTGCTGCACCTCGCGGCGGAAAACCGCTCCGAACACGGCTGCGCATGATGAAAGACAATGAGGCCATGGGACGCGGCAATCTCCGGATCTATCTCGGCGCGGCACCGGGCGTCGGCAAGACCTATGCCATGCTCTCCGAGGCCCACCGCCGCGTGGAGCGCGGCACCGACGCCGTCGTGGGCTTCGTCGAGCACCACGGCCGGCCGCGCACCGAGGTGATGCTGCACGGCCTGGAGGAGGTGCCGCGCCGCGAGATCGTCTACCGCGACTCCGTCTTCACGGAGATGGACGTGGACGCCGTCCTCGCACGCAGCCCCAAGGTCGTCCTCGTCGACGAGCTGGCCCACACCAACGTGCCCGGCTCGCGCAACACCAAGCGCTGGCAGGACGTCGAGGAGATCCTCAAGGCCGGCATCGACGTCGTCTCGACCGTCAACATCCAGCACCTGGAGTCGCTGGGCGACGTCGTCGAGTCCATAACGGGCGTGCGGCAGCGCGAGACCGTGCCCGACGAGGTCGTGCGCCGCGCCGACCAGATCGAGCTCGTCGACATGTCGCCGCAGGCCCTGCGCCGCCGCATGGCGCACGGCAACATCTACAAGCCCGACAAGGTCGACGCCGCCCTCTCCAACTACTTCCGGCCCGGCAACCTCACCGCGCTGCGCGAGCTGGCCCTGCTGTGGACCGCCGACCGCGTCGACGAGTACCTGCGCCAGTACCGCACCGACCACAGCGTCTCGACCATCTGGCACGCGCGCGAGCGGATCGTCGTCGGCCTCACCGGCGGCCCCGAGGGCCGCACCCTCATCCGCCGCGCCGCCCGCATGGCCGCCAAGGGCTCCGGCAGCGAGATCCTCGCCGTCTACATCGCCCGCAGCGACGGCCTGACCTCGGCCTCGCCCAAGGAACTGGCCGTCCAGCGCACCCTGGTCGAGGACCTCGGCGGCACGTTCCACCACGTCATCGGCGACGACGTGCCCGCCTCGCTGCTGGAGTTCGCGCGCGGGGTCAACGCCACCCAGATCGTGCTGGGCTCCAGCCGCCGCAAGACCTGGCAGTACATCTTCGGCCCCGGCGTCGGCGCCACCGTGGCCCGCGACTCCGGGCCGGACCTGGACGTCCACATCGTCACCCACGACGAGGTCGCCAAGGGCCGGGGCCTGCCCGTGGCCCGCGGCGCCCGGCTGGGGCGCGGCCGGATCCTGGCGGGCTGGCTGGTCGGCGTGGTCGCCCCCGTGGCGCTCAGCATGCTGCTGACGACCGTCGTCCCCGATGTCGGCCTCGCCAACGACATGCTGCTGTTCCTGTGCCTGACGGTCGGGGCGGCGCTGCTCGGCGGCCTGCTCCCGGCCCTGGCCTCGGCGGCCGTCGGCTCGCTGCTGCTCAACTACTACTTCGTCGAGCCGCTGCACCAGTGGACGATAACGGACCCGAAGAACATCGTCGCGATCGTGATCTTCGTGTTCGTCGCGGTGTCCGTGGCCTCCGTGGTGGACCTCGCCGCCCGCCGCACCCACCAGGCGGCCCGGCTGCGCGCCGAGTCGGAGATCCTCTCCTTCCTGGCCGGCAGCGTCCTGCGCGGCGAGACCAGCCTGGAGGCCCTGCTGGAGCGGGTCCGGGAGACCTTCGCCATGGACTCCGTGGCCCTGCTGGAGCGGGCCAGCGAGGTGGACCCGTGGACGTGCGCGGCGAGCGAGGTGACCAACTCCGGCAGGCCGCTGCTGCGCCCCGAGGACGGCGATGTCGACATGCCCGTCGGCGACAACATGGCCCTCGTGCTCTCCGGCCGCGTCCTGCCCGCCGAGGACCGCCGCGTGCTGGCCGCCTTCGCCGCCCAGGCCGCCGTCGTCCTGGACCGGCAGCGGCTGGTCGGCGAGGCCGAGCGGGCCCGCGAGCTGGACGAGGGCAACCGCATCCGCACCGCCCTGCTCGCCGCCGTCAGCCACGACCTGCGCACCCCGCTCGCGGGCATCAAGGCCGCGGTGACCTCCCTGCGCTCCGACGACGTCGCCTGGTCCGAGGAGGACGAGTCCGAGCTGCTGGCCGGCATCGAGGACGGCGCCGACCGGCTCGACCACCTCGTCGGCAACCTGCTCGACATGTCCCGCCTGCAGACCGGCACCGTCACCCCGCTGATCCGGGAGATCGACCTCGACGAGGTCGTCCCGATGGCCCTGGGCGGCGTCCCGGAAGGCAGCGTCGCGCTCGACATCCCGGAGACGCTGCCGATGGTCGCCGTCGACCCCGGCCTGCTGGAGCGCAGCGTCGCCAACATCGTCGAGAACGCCGTGAAGTACAGTCCCGACGGCGTGCCCGTCATGGTCTCCGCCAGCGCCCTCGGCGACCGGGTGGAGGTCCGGGTGGCCGACACCGGCCCCGGCGTGCCGGACAGCGCCAAGAACCGGATCTTCGAGCCGTTCCAGCGCTACGGCGACGCGCCGCGCGGCGCCGGGGTCGGCCTGGGCCTGGCCGTCGCCCGCGGCTTCGCGGAGGCGATGGGCGGCACGCTCGCGGCCGAGGACACCCCCGGCGGCGGCATGACCATGGTCCTCACCCTGCGGGCCGCCGCCGGCCTGGCGCCCGTGCGCGCCGACCTGCCGGCGCAGGTCACGACATGATCCCTCGGCACACCGCCGCACGCACAGCACAGCACGTACAGACCGACAGACCGAGACCGCGCGCCCAGTTGATGGGCCGCATGAACAGCAGAGGTGGTTCAGCATGAACCGGGTGCTCGTGGTGGATGACGAGCCGCAGATCGTCCGCGCGCTCGTCATCAACCTCAAGGCGCGGAAGTACGAGGTCGACGCCGCGCCCGACGGCGCCACCGCACTCCAGCTCGCCGCCGCCCGCCACCCCGACGTGGTCATCCTCGACCTCGGTCTGCCCGACATGGACGGTGTCGAGGTGATCAAGGGTCTGCGCGGCTGGACCCGGGTGCCCATCCTGGTCCTCTCCGCCCGCCAGACCTCCGACGAGAAGGTCGAGGCGCTGGACGCCGGCGCCGACGACTACGTCACCAAGCCGTTCGGCATGGACGAGCTGCTGGCCCGGCTGCGGGCCGCCGTGCGGCGCGCCGAGCCGACGGGGCCCTCGGCCACGGGCGACGACGCGATCGTCGAGACGGAGGTCTTCACGGTCGATCTCGCGGCGAAGAAGGTCAACCGCGACGGGCGGGACGTCCGGCTGACCCCGACGGAGTGGCACCTGCTGGAGGTCCTGGTCCGCAACACGGGCCGTCTCGTCAGTCAGAAGCAGCTCCTCCAGGAGGTCTGGGGCCCGTCCTACGGCACCGAGACCAACTACCTCCGCGTCTACATGGCCCAGCTCCGCCGCAAGCTGGAGCGCGACCCTTCGCACCCGAAGCACTTCATCACGGAGCCGGGGATGGGATACCGGTTCGAGGTCTGAGCGTCCCGGTGGCCTCCGGCCGGGGGTCCGGGGGTTGC
>NZ_JBKIWN010000006.1:136570-361978 GCF_058146165.1 Streptomyces sp. AM25
TACCGGTTCGAGGTCTGAGCGTCCCGGTGGCCTCCGGCCGGGGGTCCGGGGGTTGCCTCCGGGAATTGCAGCATCACGGAGCCGGGGATGGGATACCGGTTCGAGGTGTGACGCAGGTGGTCACGGGAGGGGATCGGGCGGGGCCCGCCCCGGTACGCTGGGTTCATGAGCGCCGCACCACGTTCCGACAAGCCGACCGGCCGTTTCCGCCGGATGCTCGACCGGCTGTCCAGCTCGCAGGAAGAGTTGCACCACGCCGAGCTGCAGCAGGACACGGAGGCCACGGGCTGCACCCGGATCTGTGACTGCGACGACCGTCAGATCGTCAAGGTCACCGGCACGCTGCGCACCGTCACACTGCGTCCCCGCGCCGGGGTCCCCGCACTGGAGGCCGAGCTGTTCGACGGCTCGGCCCCGCTGGACGTGGTCTGGCTGGGACGGCGGTCCATTGCCGGGATAGAGCCCGGCCGCAAGCTGATCGCCTCCGGCCGGATCTCCATGAGCCGTGGCCGCCGGGTGCTGTTCAACCCCCGATACGAACTCCGACCCGTCGGACAGGAGTAGCCGTTGACGTCTCTCGACAAGCCGGTGGACCGGCAGGAGCAGGACCCCGGCAGCGATGCGAGAGCAGCCACCGAGGCCGCTCTGTTCGAGGCCTTCGGCGGGGTGCGCGGCATGGTGGAGACCACCGTCCCCGGCCTCGTCTTCGTCGCCTTCTACACGGTCAAGCGGGACATCCACCTCGCGGCGATCGCCGCGCTGGCCCTGTCCCTGGTGCTGGGCGTGTCCCGGCTGGTGTCCCGGGACACCCTCAAGCACGCCTTCAGCGGCGTCTTCGGGGTGGCCTTCGGCGCCGTCTTCGCGATGATGTCCGGCGACGCCAAGAACTTCTACCTGCCGGGCATGCTCTACACCCTCGGGCTGGCGGTGGCGTACATCGTCACCTCGCTCGCGGGCTTCCCGCTGCTCGGCGTGATCCTGGGCCCGCTGTTCAAGGAGAACCTCTCCTGGCGCACCCGCAACCCCGGCCGCAAGCTGGCGTACACCAAGGCCAGCTGGGCCTGGGGGCTGATCCTGCTCGCCAAGTCGGCGATCCTGTTCCCCCTCTACTGGTGGGGCGACGCCACCCAGCTGGGCTGGGTGAAGGTGGCCCTGGGCATCCCGCCGATGCTGCTGTCGGTCTACCTGACCTGGATCTTCCTGGCCAAGGCCCCCGCGCCCATCGACGTCTTCGCGGAGATGGAGGCGGCCGAGGCGGCCGAGCGGGAGAAGGCGCAGGCCTAGCGAACCGCAGAAAGCCGAAGGGCCCGGGAACCGAAACGGTTCCCGGGCCCTTCCGTGTCTTCCGTGCCCCGAAGGGGCGCGGGGAACTGCGCGACCAACCACGGACGGCCCGCAGCCGAAGCACCGCCCCTCAGCGGAGCCGCTCAGGCGTCCTCGCGGCGCACCGACAGCAGGTCCTCCAGCTGCTCCTCGCGCGCCGGGGCGGCGACGAAGAGGAGCTCGTCGCCGGCCTCCAGCGCGTCCTCCTTGTTCGGAGTGAGCACGCGGTTGCCGCGGATGATGGTGACCAGCGAGGTGTCCTCGGGCCAGTCCACGTCCCCGACCCGGGTGCCGGCCAGGGCCGCCTCCGGCGGGAGGGTGAGCTCCACGAGGTTGGCGTCGCCCTGGCTGAAGCGCAGCAGCCGCACCAGGTCGCCGACGCTCACGGCCTCCTCGACCAGCGCGGACATCAGGCGCGGGGTGGAGACGGCGACGTCCACGCCCCAGGACTCGTTGAACAGCCACTCGTTCTTGGGGTTGTTCACGCGGGCCACGACCCGCGGCACCCCGTACTCGGTCTTCGCGAGCAGCGAGACGACGAGGTTGACCTTGTCGTCACCGGTCGCCGCGATGACCACGTTGCAGCGCTGCAGCGCGGCCTCGTCGAGCGAGGTGATCTCGCAGGCGTCGGCCAGCAGCCACTCGGCCAGCGGCACCCGCTCCACGGAGATGGCGGACGGCGCCTTGTCGATCAGCAGGACCTCGTGCCCGTTCTCCAGCAGCTCGCCCGCGATGGAGCGGCCGACGGCACCGGCACCGGCAATGGCAACCCTCATCGGTGCGCCTCCTCAGGGCCCTGCGCGAACGCGGCCTCGACCTTCTCGACCTCGTCGGTGCGCATCATCACGTGCACCAGATCGCCTTCCTGAAGCACCGTCGAGGACGACGGCAGCATCGCCTCTCCCAGCCGGGTGAGGAACGCGACCCGCACCCCGGTCTCCTCCTGGATCCGGCTCACCTTGTGGCCGACCCAGGCCTCGGAGACGGGCACCTCGGCGAGCTGGACGCCGCCGCTCGGGTCGCGCCACAGCGGCTCGGCCCCGGAGGGCAGCAGCCGCCGCAGCATCTGGTCGGCCGTCCACCGCACGGTGGCCACGGTCGGGATGCCCAGACGCTGGTAGACCTCGGCGCGGCGCGGGTCGTAGATGCGCGCCGCCACGTTCTCGACGCCGAACATCTCGCGGGCCACCCTGGCCGCGATGATGTTGGAGTTGTCACCGCTGCTGACCGCGGCGAAGGCACCCGCCTCCTCGATGCCCGCCTCGCGGAGGGTGTCCTGGTCGAAGCCGACCCCGGTCACCCGCCGCCCGCCGAAGCCGGAGCCCAGGCGACGGAAGGCCGTCGGGTCCTGGTCGATCACGGCGACGGTGTGGCCCTGCTGCTCGAGGGTCTGCGCGAGGGCCGAGCCGACCCGCCCGCACCCCATGATCACCACGTGCACGTCGATGCCCCCGTATTCCGGAATACCGCGCTGACCTGCACCAACACCCTGCTCACACTTCCTTGCTCCGGTTTGCGGCACCCCCATCGGAGCTCGTCCGAATCGGTGCACGACTCCACCGTATCCGTTGTGCCGCGCCGACCGGAGGCCAGGACGGCCGACCGGGCGCCGGGCGTATTTCCTCGCTCGGTGAATTGGCTCGCGCCCGTCCGCACCCGCCCGGGCCTGCGGCCGGAGGTGATCGTCGAGGACCGGCCACCGCGGCCATGGCCCCCGCGGGGGCTCACTAGGGGTAATGGTCCGGACCGGCACCGTCAACACGGCTGCGAACGTCCGGAATTGACCTTTCCTTCGGGGGCGGTCCGTGCCGGACGACCCGAAAACGGAAGCCTGTTCGTCTTTCGTGACGAAGATCGGACACACGGTCACCCGCGTGGTTAGGATGATCCGCGTATTCCGCTTCTGGACGGGACGTCAGGACCTTCCCCTGTCCCGCCGTCCCCAATGCCCCCGTCGTCCAAGAGGAATTGATGTCACATCACATACCGGAGGTGGTGATCTGGTGCCTGGCCATCGCCCTGACCATTACGGTCGTGCTCCTGATGCGCCAGCGGACGATCACCACCGGTGTGCGCAGGCACGCCGCCCAGCTGGAGGACGGCCTCCGGGCGCGTGACGAGGAGATCGGACACCTGGTCCGGGTCCGGCTGCCCGCCGTCGCGGACTCCGCGGACCAGTCCGTGCCGCTCCCCGGGCTGCTCGACGAGCGGCTCGCCGGCACCGTGTTCGCCCAGGGCATGCAGTCCGTGATGGAACTGTTCACCCGGGCCGTGGACAAGGCGCAGGCCCGCGCGGACCAGTCCGCCAAGGCCGCGCTCAAGGCGTCCATGCGCGCCCTCCAGGGACTGGCCCACGAACAGCAGCTCGCCATCTCCGACATGCAGGACCGGCACGACAACCCCGACGTGCTGCGCGACCTGCTGGAGATCGACCACGCCAACTCCCAGTTCGGCCGCCGCGCCCAGGCCATCGCCGTGCTGTGCGGCTCCTGGCCCGGCCGGCAGCGCGTCGCCTCGCCGCTCACCGACGTCGTCCGCGGCGCGACCTCGCGCATCCGCGACTACCGGCGCGTCCGGGTGCACAGCCAGGCGGAGATCGCCGTGGTCAGCCGGGCCGTCGAGCCCGTGGTGCTGGCCGTCGCCGAACTCCTCGACAACGCCGCCCGGCACTCCCAGCCGAACACCACCGTCGAGGTCAGCCTCCAGCCGGTGCACAACGGCGCCTGCATCGTCATCGACGACGCGGGTGTCGGCATGGACGGCCAGGAGGTCCAGCAGGCCGTCGCCTTCCTCTCCGGCCGCCGCACCGTGGACGTCTCCCGGCTCGGCGACCCGCCCCAGTTCGGCTTCCCCGTCATCGGCGTGCTCGCCGCCCGCTACGGCTTCAGCGTCTCCGTCGACACCCGCTCGCCCTACGGCGGCGTACGGACCGTCGTCTTCCTGCCCAGCGCCCTGCTGACCCAGCTCGACGTCGACGGACCGGACACCACGCCGCTGGCCCCGCCCTCCCGACAGACCGTCAGGAGCCCGCGCCCGGGCGGCCGTCCGCACCCGCGCCCCGCGGAGCGCACCCACCCCGACCCCGTGCCGCCCGCGCCGGACGCCCCGCCGCCGGCCGCCGGGTCCACCACGGGCGGACTGCCCAAGCGCCGCCGTCGGCAGCCCGCCGCCGACCACGGCCGGACGCCGGGCCCGGCGCCGTCCCCCACGGCCCCGACGGCCCGGGAGATGCCCCCGGCCGCCGAGGCACCGCAGGAGCGCACCGCGGAGGAGACCGCCCGGCGCATGGGCGCCTTCGCGCGCGGCACCCGCAGCGGCCGCGCCGCCCGCCACCCAGGACATGACCGGCCCGAAGGCCCCGCCCGGCACCCCGACCGGGCCCCCGGAGAAGACGAAGGGAACCCCTACGCGTGAACGACCACATGAACAAAGAGCTGGGCTGGATGCTCGACGAGGTCGTCAAGATGCCGGAGGCGCGCCACGCGATCCTGCTCTCCGCCGACGGCATGCTGCGCGCCCACTCCCAGGGCATCGACCGGGACGAGGCCGAGCGGCAGGCCGCCGCCCTCTCCGGGCTGCAGTCCATCAGCCGTTCCACCAGCGACTTCTGCACCCACCCGGCGCACCGGGAGAGCGCCTGGCAGCAGACGCTGGTGGAGTTCGCCCACGGCTACGTCTTCCTCATCGCCGCCGGCCCCGGCGCCTACCTCGCCGTCTCCGCGGGCGAGAACGTCGACATGGAGGCCGTCACCTACCGCATGCAGAAGACGGTCGACCGGCTCGGCAAGGAACTCGTCAGCCCGCCGCGGCAGGACAGCTGGCAGGGCAACCGGGCATGACCCCTCCTGCGCCGAGGCACGAGAGAGGGCTGGTGCGCCCGTACGTCGTCACGGACGGCCGCTCCCACCCGACCCGCAACACCTTCGACCTGGTCACCCTGGTCATGGCGCACGAGGACCGGCCGCTCGGCGGCCTCAGCCCGGAGAAGCGCAGGCTCATGGAACTCTGCCTCGGCGGCGCCCTGTCGGTCGCCGAGATCGCCGGCCACCTGATGCTGCCCGTCAGCGTCACCAAGGTGCTGCTCGGCGATCTCGTCGACAGCGGCCACCTGTCCACCAGGGCTCCCATTCCCTCGGCGCAACTGCCCGAGGCCCAGATCTTGCAGGAGGTGCTCGATGGACTCCGTGCTCGCCTCTGACGGAGACCTCTATCTGCGACGGACCGTGCAGACCGCCGTGAAGATCCTCGTCGTCGGGCACTTCGCGGTGGGCAAGACCACCTTCGTGGGCTCGCTGTCGGAGATCCGGCCGCTGCGCACCGAGGAGACGATGACGCAGGCCGGCGCGTTCGTCGACGACCTGGACGGCATCGAGGGCAAGACCACCACCACGGTCGCCATGGACTTCGGCCGGCTCACCCTCAGCGACAGCCTCGTCCTCTACCTCTTCGGCGCCCCCGGCCAGCAGCGCTTCACGCGGCTCTGGCAGGACATGACCCAGGGGGCGCTGGGCGCGCTCGTCCTCGCGGACACCCGGCGCCTGGAGCAGTCCTTCGACGTCATGGGCCTGCTGGAGGAGCAGGGCCTGCCGTACGCCGTGGCGGTCAACCACTTCGACGGCGCCCCCGCGCACCCGGAGGAGGAGATCCGCGAGGCCCTCGACCTGCTCCCGGAGACCCCGCTGATCACCTGTGACGCCCGGGACCGGATCTCCTCCACGCACGCGCTGATCACCCTCGTGGAATACCTGCAGCACCGCACCGTCCAGGAGCACGTGTGACCCACCGTCCGCCGCCCGGCTGCCCCGCGCACCAGGGGGACCGACCGGGCCCGCCCGTCACCCCGCTGTACGGGCCGGACTTCGCCGCCGACCCGCAGGCCGTCTACCGGCGGCTGCGCATGTACGGCCCCGCCGCCCCGGTGGAACTGGCGCCCGGTGCGCACGCCACCCTCGTCACCGACTACCGGGCCGCACTCGAAGTGCTGCGCAGCCCCGAGCGGTTCGCCAAGGACGCCCGCCGCTGGCGCGCCCTGGCAGACGGCCGGGTGGCGCCGGACAACCCCGTCGTGCCGATGATGGCCTACCGCCCCAACTGCCTCTTCTCCGACGGCGACGCGCACCGCCGCTACCGCGAGGCCGTCAGCGACAGCCTCGGCCGGATCGACCCCAACGCCCTGCGCGGCTACGTCGAGCGCAGCGCCGACAGCCTCATCGACCGGTTCACCGCCAAGGGCGAGGCCGACCTGCTCCGCTCGTACGCCAAGCTGCTGCCCCTGCTGGTCTTCCAGCAGCTCTTCGGCTGCCCGCCCGAGCTCGGCGACCGGCTGGTGCAGGGGTTCTCCGGCATCTTCGACGGCGTCGACGCCGAGCGGGCCGACGCGCTGATCACCGGCAGCCTCGTCGAACTCATCGCGCACAAGCGGGAGCAGCCCGGCGCCGACATGACGTCCTGGCTGATGGCCCATCATGCGGAGCTCACCGACGAGGAGATGATCCACCAGCTCGTCGTCCTCATCGGCGCCGGCACCGAGCCCCAGCAGAACCTGATCGCCAACGCACTGCGGCTGCTGCTGGCCGACGACCGCTTCGCGGGCGACCTCAGCGGCGGCAGCATGCCCGTCGAGGACGCGCTGGACGAGGTCCTCTGGCTCGACCCGCCGATGGCCAACTACGGCGTCCACTACCCCGTCGACGACCTGGACTTCGGGGGTACGCGGCTGCGGGCCGGCGAGCCCGTCGTGGTGAGCTTCGCCGCCGCCAACACCGACCCGGCCCTGCACTCCGAGAACCGCTCGGGCAACCGCGCCCACCTCGCCTGGAGCGCGGGCCCGCACCACTGCCCCGCCAAGGACTCCGCACGGCTGATCGCGGCCGTCGCCGTCGAACGGCTCCTGGACCGGCTGCCGGACCTGGAACTGGCCGTCCCCGTCGACCGGCTCGTGTGGCGCCCCGGCCCCTTCCACCGGGCCCTCACCGCGCTGCCCGTGCGCTTCCCCCCGGTGCCGCTCCCCGTACCGGCGCCCGCGCCGCAGACCGTCCACCCCGGCTACACCGCTGAACCGCAGCCCGACCCGTCCGGAACAACGCCGGGAACAACATCCGCTGCCGCATCCACAGCGGCATTCGCAGCTGCACCCCCAGCAGCATTCGCAGCCGCATCCACATCAGCATCCGTAGCAGCAGAGACCTCTGGAGACAGCCGATGGAACGTCAGATCTGCCCCGTCGCATCCGTCGCCATCGATCCCTCAGGCCACGACATTCACGGAGAGGCAGCCCGCATCCGCGCCCACGGCCCGGCGACCCCTGTGGAGCTCCCTGGCGGCGTGGTGGCGTGGGCAATAACGTCCCAGCCCCTGCTCAAACAGCTGCTCACCGACCCGCGCGTCTCGAAGGACCCCCGGCAGCACTGGCCCGCGTGGATCAACGGGGAGGTCTCCCCGGAGTGGCCGCTCTACACCTGGGTGGCCGTGCAGAACATGTTCACCGCCTACGGGCGTGAGCACCGTCGCCTGCGCAGCCTCGTCGCCACCGCCTTCACCGCGCGCCGCACGGCCGCCCTGCGCCCCCGCATCGAGCGGATGACCGCCGACCTCCTCGACGGACTCGCCGCCCGTCCGCACGGCGAGACCGTCGACCTGCGCGAGGAGTACGCGTACCCGATCCCCATCCAGGTGATCTGCGAGCTCTTCGGCGTCGACGACGAGGAGACCCGGGAGGGCCTGCGCCGCTGCGTCGACTCGATCTTCCACACCTCCGCCGACCCGGAGGAGGTCACGGCCAACTACGCGGCGATCTACGAGCTGCTCGGCTCGCTCGTCGCCACGAAGCGCGAGACACCCGGGGACGACATGACCAGCGTCCTGGTCTCCGCGCGTGACGAGGAGGACGGCAGCCGGCTGAGCGAACAGGAGCTCGTCGACACCCTGCTGCTGATGATCGGCGCCGGGCACGAGACCACCGTCAACCTCCTCGACAACGCCATCCACGCGCTGCTCACCCACCCCGAACAGCTCGCCCTCGTCCGCGAGGGCAAGGCCGGCTGGGACGACGTGGTCGAGGAGACCCTGCGCTGCCAGGCGCCCGTCGCCAACCTCCCGCTGCGCTACGCCGTGGAGGACATCGACCTGGGGAACGGCGTGACCCTCCGCAAGGGCGACGCCATCGTGGCCGGCTACGCGGCGGCCGGGCGCGACCCGGGGCTGTACGGCGAGGACGGGGGCCGGTTCGATGTGACTCGCGCCACCAAGGAGCACCTGTCCTTCGGCCACGGAGCACACTTCTGCCTCGGCGCACCGCTCGCCCGGCTGGAGGCGGTAGTCGCCCTGCCCGCCCTCTTCGAGCGCTTCCCGGAGATGTCCCTGGCAGCGGCCCCCGACCAGCTCCGACCGGTGGATTCCTTCATCTCCAACGGCCACCGCGCACTGCCCGTCAGGCTCCACCCCTGAGCGGCCACTTGAATCGCCCTTTACCTTCCGGGAGCGGTCGCGTAACGTACACAGGATCGACTCCCGGAGGGTGGCGGGTGGGCGCGGGGTTAACGGACCCTTTACGATCCTCTGCGTGTCCAAACTGACCGACCTGCCGAAACGGATCCTCATCGGCCGGGCGCTGCGCAGCGACAGGCTGGGAGAAACGCTCCTGCCGAAACGCATCGCGCTCCCCGTCTTCGCCTCCGACCCCCTCTCCTCCGTGGCGTACGCGCCGGGCGAAGTGCTGCTCGTCCTGTCCGTGGCGGGTGCGTCGGCCTACCGCTACAGCCCGTGGATCACCCTCGCCATCGTCGCCCTGATGGTCACGGTCGTCGCCTCCTACCGGCAGACCGTGCACGCCTACCCGGGCGGCGGCGGTGCCTACGAGGTGGCCACCACCAACCTCGGCCAGAAGGCCGGCCTCTCCGTGGCCAGCGCCCTGCTGGTCGACTACGTCCTGACCGTCGCCGTCTCCGTCGCCTCCGGCGTCGAGAACCTCGGCTCGGCCATGCCCTTCGCCGTCCAGCACAAGGTGCTGTTCTCGCTGGTGGTCATCGCGCTGCTGGCACTGATGAACCTGCGCGGCGTGAAGGAGTCCGGAACACTCTTCGCGATCCCCACCTACGCCTTCGTGGGCGGCGTGATCGTCATGGTGCTCTGGGGCGGCTTCCGCGGCCTCGTCATGGGCGACGTCATGCGCGCGCCGACGGCCGGCTACCAGATCAAGGCGGAGCACGCGGGACTCGCCGGCATCGCCCTGATCTTCCTCATGCTGCGCGCCTTCTCCTCCGGCTGTGCCGCGCTCACCGGTGTCGAGGCGATCAGCAACGGCGTCCCGGCCTTCCGCAAGCCCAAGAGCAAGAACGCCGCGGCGACGCTGTCCCTGATGGGCATCCTCGCCATCGTCATGTTCGTCGGCATCATGATCCTGGCCATGACCACCAAGGTCCGCATGGCCGAGAACCCGGCGACCGACCTGCTGATAAACGGCAAGCCGGCCGGCGACGGCTACACCCAGAACCCCGTGATCGCCCAGGTCGCGGAGGCGGTCTTCGGCGGCGGCTCGTTCCCCTTCATCTTCCTGGCCGCGGCCACCGCCCTGGTGCTCTTCCTGGCCGCCAACACCGCCTACAACGGCTTCCCGGTGCTCGGCTCGATCCTCGCCCAGGACCGCTACCTGCCGCGCCAGCTGCACACCCGCGGCGACCGGCTCGCGTTCTCCAACGGCATCGTGCTGCTCGCCCTGCTGGCCGGTGCGCTCGTCTACGCTTTCGGCGCGGACTCCACCAAGCTGATCCAGCTGTACATCGTGGGCGTCTTCGTGTCGTTCACCTTCAGCCAGAGCGGCATGGTCAAGCACTGGAACCGCCACCTGGCCGCGGAGTCCGACCCGGCCGCGCGGCGCCGGATGCACCGCGCGCGGGCGATCAACGCCTTCGGCGCCGTCTTCTCCGCGCTCGTCCTCGTCGTCGTACTGCTCACCAAGTTCACGCACGGCGCCTACGTCGCCGTGATCGGCATGGTCGGCTGGTACGCGGTGATGACCGCCATCCGGCGCCACTACGACCGTGTGTCGGAGGAGATCGCGGCGGAGGAGAGCGAGGGCGAGGACATGGTCCGCCCGTCGCGCGTCCACTCCCTCGTCCTCGTCTCGAAGATCCACAAGCCGACGCTGCGCGCCCTGTCGTACGCCAAACTGATGCGCTCCTCCGGCACCCTGGAGGCGCTGAGCGTCAACGTCGACCCGGCCGACACGAAGCTCCTCCAGGAGGAGTGGGAGCGGCGTGGCATCGACGTCCCGCTGAAGATCCTCGACTCGCCCTACCGCGAGGTGACCCGCCCGGTCATCGACTACGTCAAGGGCCTGCGCAAGGAGAGCCCGCGCGACGCGGTCAGCGTCTACATCCCGGAGTACGTGGTCGGCCACTGGTACGAGCACCTGCTGCACAACCAGAGCGCACTGCGTCTGAAGGGCCGGCTGCTGTTCACGCCGGGCGTGATGGTGACGTCGGTCCCCTGGCAGCTCGACTCCTCGGAGGCCGCCCGGAAGCGGGCGCGCAAGCGTGCGGAGTGGAGCGCACCGGGTGCGGTGCGGCGGGGGCCGGTGACGGTGCCGAAGAGGGAGAAGGCGGCGGGGAAGCGGTAGGACCGCTCAATTCGCTGGTGAGGTGCGGCGGGACGTAAACTGAACGGCTGTTGTCCGTCCAGGCGACCCCGCCGCACCTTTCTTATCTTCTCTTATCTTCTGGAGCCGACCGTCATGCAGCAAGAACCCAACGCGTCGCTGGTCGGTACGGAGTACGAGGTCGAGGTGGGCCCGGTGGCGCACGGCGGCCACTGCGTGGCCCGTACGGAGGCGGGCCGCGTCCTGTTCGTGCGGCACACGCTGCCGGGCGAGCGGGTCGTGGCGCGGGTGACGGAGGGCGAGGAGACGTCGCGCTTCCTGCGGGCGGACGCGGTCCGCGTTCTGGAGCCGTCGAAGGACCGAGTCGAGGCCCCCTGCCCCTTCTCCGGCCCCGGCAAGTGCGGCGGCTGCGACTGGCAGCACGCCAAGCCGGGCGCGCAGCGCCGCTTCAAGGGCGAGGTCGTCGCCGAGCAGCTGAAGCGGCTGGCGGGCCTGACGCCCGAGGAGGCCGGCTGGGACGGCACGGTCGTGCCGGCGGAGGGCGACAAGCTCCCGGCGGGCGAGGTCCCGGCGTGGCGCACGCGCGTGCAGTACGCGATCGACGCGGAGGGCCACGCGGGCCTGCGCAAGCACCGCTCGCACGAGGTCCAGGTGATCGACCGCTGCCTGATCGCGGCCCCCGAGGTCACGGAGCTGGGCGTCGAGAAGCGGGAGTGGCCGCAGATCGCCTCGGTCGAGGCGATCGCGGCGACCGGCTCGACCGACCGCCAGGTGGTCCTCACCCCCAAGCCGGGCGGCCGCCTGCCGATCGTCGAACTGGACAAGCCGGTCTCGGTCCTGCGCGTGGGCGAGAAGGACCAGCAGATCCACCGCGTCCACGGCCGCCCCTTCGTCCGCGAACGCGCGGCCGACCGCACCTGGCGCGTGTCGGAAGGCGGCTTCTGGCAGGTCCACCCCAAGGCGGCGGACACGCTGGTGCAGGCCGTCATGCAGGGCCTGATGCCGCGCAAGGGCGACATGGCGCTTGACCTGTACTGCGGCGTGGGCTTGTTCGCGGGCGCGCTCGGCGAGCGCGTGGGGGAGAAGGGCGCGGTGCTCGGCATCGAGTCCAGCAAGCGGGCGGTGGAGGATGCCCGCCACAACCTGCGGGACCTGGACCGGGTGCGGGTGGAGCACGGCAAGGTGGAGTCGGTGCTGCCGCGGACGGGGATCGACCAGGCGGACGTCGTGGTCCTCGACCCGCCGCGTGCGGGGGCTGGGAAGCAGACGGTGCGGCAGCTGGCTGGGTTGGGGGCTCGGCGCATTGCGTACGTGGCGTGCGACCCGGCTGCGCTGGCACGGGACTTGGGGTACTTCGCGGAGGAGGGGTACCGGCCGGTTACGTTGCGGGCGTTCGATCTGTTTCCGATGACGCATCATGTGGAGTGCGTGGCGATCCTCAAGCCGGTGCCGAAGGACGCCTGATCACCCGGGCAATCGACCGGGGGCAACAGGCATGAGTACCTGCTCGACTGCCGGAAGTGGCTGGATGCACTGGACGGCAAGCCCGTGCTGGTGCGTCCGTCGCGGTCGGCCGGGGCCTGGGATCAGGCAGAGGTGTCGCGCATGCCCGGGGGCAAGGTGCGGCTTCTCGCCGATGTGGATGTCGGCCAGGCGCCCGCCCACGCCCAGATCCGGGAGGACGACGCCTTCACTTGGCGGGTCCTTGCCGAACGGCTTGCCGGGACAGAGCCGCGATGTCACCCCGAGCGGGAGCCCTGCAGTGCCTCGTGTCTGGTCGGCCTCTCGGATGTGCCATCGGACAACGGCAGTGGTCCCGTTTGTTTGCCGGGGGAACGCGGTCTCGGTACATGACCGTCATGCAGTCCGTCGCAGTGGGCGGCCCGCCTGCGGTGCCCTCGGGCTGGGGTGAGCCGGTGCTCAGACCTTGATCACGGTGGCGCGTGCGCCGCACAGAGTGATGATGTCCTCCGGGTCGGAGGTGAGGATCGTGACGGGCCCGGGTGCAGCGAGCGCGGTGGCGCTGAGCATCGCGTCGATCGCGTACTTGTGGCCGTGGAGGCCGGCTTCGGCGAGCAGCGCGGCGGCGTGACGGGCGATCGGCTCAGTGACCGGTTCGACGATGAGGCGAGACAGTGTCCACTCCAGGGCCGGGCGGTTGATCCGGGGGTGGACCACCTCGACGAGGGTGGCCGCGGATGTGATCACCCGGAGGTCGTCGGCGCGAGCGAGGGCGAGCCAGGTGGTGACCGCGCGGTCACGCAGGACGGTCTTGGCCAGTCCCTCACCGTCCAGGATGAGAGTGCCGCCCGGCGTCGCGGCGGGGGTGCGGGTCACGCGGCGTTCGCCCCGCTCTGTGCCTGCTCCTGGCGCACCTGGTGGAGTTGGTCGCGTAGGGCCTGGATCTCCTCGTCGGTGACGGGTCCGTGTTCGGCCTCGGCGACGGTGATGAGCTCATTGAGGTTGTCGCGTTCGATCTGGCGGGCTACTGCGGCTGCGACGTAGGCGGACAGGCCGGAAGGGCCGCTGCGGGCGCGGGCGGCTTCCGCGATATCCCGGGGCATCGTGATCGAGTACTTGCCGGTAGGCTCACTCATGCTATCTATGCTACCTCTCATCCTCCCCCCTCATATATGTGGGATGTGCAGCTGAGGGCAACAGACGCGCGAGCCCGGTGACCGTGTCGCAGGATGGAACATTCAAGCTGGTGGAGCGCGCCCAGAATCTGCGGCGCATCATGACGCGTGATCTGCTCCGCCTGCTGAGCGGTGCCCCGGGCTCGACAGGGCGGTCACGGCCGGGTCGTCGGCGGCCCGGCCGGGACGGCAAGGTCTTCGAGAAGAGCAGCCAGGGCCACCTCTTCCTCGACCCGCACCCCGAGTTCGGTCAAAGCCTGCGCCAGGGCCGGGTCCCAAGGGGATGCGGCCGGTGCGCCGGTCAAGGGAGGCAGTTGGAGTGTGGTGGTGGCCAGAGCGCGGTAGTCGGCGGCAGCGAACCGCCAGGGACTCCAGGGCACATGACTCAGCAGTACGTTGGCGATCCGGAGTCCGCCCCAGTCGAAGTCCCCGTGATAGAGAAGACGCGCACCGCCGTCGTGGAGGTGGCGCAGGAGAGCCAGCGCCGCGGCGGACGGCTGGCCCTGGAGGCAGACCAGTGGCGGGCAGCCGGCGCCGTGGGCATCGGCGGCGGCTGCCAGGACGGCCGGGTTCTCGCAGATCCGTACCGCTGGCGGCGTGGCCTGGGGGCGCTGGCGAGTGAGTTGCCGCAGCGTCAGGACACAGGGTTCTCCCGTTCCGGCCATCCAGTCCAGGGCAGGAGTGCCACGAAGGTTCAGTGTGAGGACGGTCGAGGACAACTCGTCGCGCAGCAGGCCTGCCGACGCCCATGTGTCGCGGCGCCACGCAGCACCGTTGCCGTCGGGGAAGCCGGTGAGGGCACGGATACCGGACAGGGTGAGCGTGGCCAGGGGTGTCCCGTCGTCCAGGGCGTGGGCGCTGCCGAGTGCGCGGGCGGCGAAGGCGGGCAGGGAGACAGCGGGTTCGGCAGGGAGTTCCCCGAGCACCTTCGCGGCGTCCGCGGTGAGCAGGCCGGCGGTTTCGGGAGTCCGGGCCAGGCGCCGTACAAGGCTTTCGGTACGTGGCTCGGAGGTCCAGTGGGCGAGTTCGGGCAGGTCACAGCCCAATGCTCGGAGGGGCTGCATCGCTTGCTGCCAGGCGCGGACCTCGCTCTGGAGTGCCTGCCGACGGGGGATGACGGGGCCGTTCAGGGCTTCGACGGCCGCGGCGAGGCCGTCGGGGCTGATGCCGGAGCGGCGCAGGACGTCGTCCACGGCGTCGAGCCGGGCGGCCAGCGACCGGCCGACGCGCGGTGCGCGGCCCAGCAGGCGTTCGACGGCCGTGCGCTGGGCTTCGGTGGGGGCCGCCAGTGAGACGGGTCCGGTGAGGGGTTGCTCGCGTTCGAGACGCCGTCGTACGCGCTCGACCAGCCACGCGAGGTCGGGGTCGCCGAGCAGCCGACGGAGGCGGTCGAGGTCGATCCCACCGGGCGGCAGGGCGCTCATGACCACAACAGCTCCTGGTCGTCCGCTCCCGCGGTGAACCGGTCCCGCTCGTACGCCGGATCGTCGCGGCGCAGGCGCACGGAGCCGTCCCACTCCCAGCGGGTGACCAGGACTGCCGCGACATCGTCGGTCCGTGAGAGCTGCGCGATGGCGATGCCGGGCACCTGCGGGTAGCAGGCCCACTCCCTTTCGCTGGTCATGACCACATCCAGATCGAAGGCGTGCAGTAGGCCCAGGCACTTGGCCCGCGAGTCGTCGTCGACTCCCGCGAACGCCTCGTCGAGGGTGACCAGGCGTGGTGCGTGCGGGTTGACCGCGCTCGCGTAGTGCGAGGACGCGGCAGCGAACAGGGGCACTGACACGGTGAGGACGCGCTCGCCGCCCGACGCCGGTCCCGTAGCCGGGACCCAGCGGCCCTGTTGGTGGCGTTCGATGCCGAATTCGTGCCACGCGCGGTAGTCGAGGGCATTGGTGAGGTGTTCGAGCCAGCTGCCGGCGGCGTCGCCGGTCTGCTGCTGGGCGATCTGTGCCTGCAGGAACTCGCCGACCGCCGCCCTGTCCTCGGGGGTCCAGGCATCGGCGGACTGGCGCAGGCGTTCCCGCGCCCGGTCGAGCCCCGCCGGGGCCTTGCGGGAGGCCCGCCACACCAGGCGCAGCTTCATGCCGGTCGAGGTCGGGCGTTCCTCCAACTCGGCGTTCATGGCCCGTACATGCCGCTCCGCCGCGCCGATCAGCTCCTGCAGGGTGCCCGCCACCTCGGTGATGAGGTGGGTTTCCAGGACCTCCCGCTCGCGTGCGGACAGTATGCGGGTGAGTTCACCGACCTCGGTGGCCAGCGCCTCGGCGAGTTCGGGTACGGCCCGTTCGCGGCCCTGATAGACGATGTCGACGACCATTCCCTCCTCGATCATGCGGGCGGACGCGGTGTGTCCATGCCGGGACAGGGCGTCCTGCAGGGTCTTGAGCTCTTCGCTCAGTCGCCTCTGCACCCGCTCCCAGGCCCCGTCGGAGTCGTCCGTCCCGGACAGCTCCGTCTCGATGGAACGTGCCAGGACGATCGCGGGGGTGGCCGCCCACGGGCCTTCCGCGGTCGACGGTACGGTCAGACCGGGCAGAGCCACCGAGACCAGACCGGTGCCGGCGAACCGCTGGAGACCCGCGATCGCCTCGGCACGGGCGGCGGCTGCTTCGGCGATCCCTTGTTCCAGCTGCTCGATGCGGCCTTCGGCCCGGCTGGCCCGCCGGTCGGCCTCCGTCCGCTGCTCACGGGTACGACGTTGCTCGGCCCCGCACTCGCGCAGGGACTCGGCAGTCTCGGTGAGGCGACGCTGGAGGTCGGCGACAGCCGCGCCGACCGTGGAGCGCAGAGTGCTGTGGCGCTCGGCGGCGGCGGTGGCCTCGCGGGACGATTCCGCGGTACGCAACGCATGCCCCGCGGCCCGTTGCCCCGCCTGTTCGGCCTCGTCGCGTTCCTCGTCCACCTGACGGGTCGCCTCTGCGCGCTCGCGTAGGGCAGGCCACAGGTCGGCGAGGACGAGGGTGAGACCGGTGAGGGCCTGGTGCACGGCGGCGAGCGCGGCGCGTTCGGAGGGCAGCCCCAAGCCGGCAGCGGTCGCCGCGAGTTCTGTCGCGGCCTGCTCGGCCTCCTGGGCCGCCTCGGTGAGATCGGCGGCCCGTTCGTCGCACCGGGCACGGTCCCGGCGCATGACTTCGGCGGCCGCGGCCACCCGGGCGTACGCCTGCCTGAGCGGCGCGTCCTCGGGTACGGTCGCCAGCTCGGTGTCGAGCGCGCGCCGACGAGCCACGACGGCCTCGGTTTCGGCCACCGCGACGGCCAGCTCCTCCTGGATCGAGGCGAGTTCGGTGCGCAGGGCGGCGATGTGGGACCGGCGGGCTTCTTCACGGGCGCCTTCGCCGACGTATTCCGCGGAGACCTTGGTCCACCGGCCGGTGAGTACACCGACGCGGAAAAATCCATCGGCGGCCGCCCAGTTGGCCGCATCGCCCTCTTCGCCCAGTCCGATCGCCGTGAGCAGCCGCGTCACCGTCCCTTCACCGACCGCCGCGGCGCGCGCGTCGCCGTGGTCCACGGCCGGGCGCAGCGCATCGGCGAGGGACGGCCCGGATACGGGCCCGGTCTGCGGGGCGAGCAGCACATCGTGCCCGTCGGCGTCGAGGGCCGTGCCGTCCGGGTGCACCCAGGCGTCCAGCAGGCCGGATGCCTCCAGGGCCGCTTCCAGCCCGGCGCGTTCGGCGTCGCCGAGCCCGTCCCGGAAGTCGACGAGCCGCCACAGAGGGGAGCCGGTTGCGTGCTCCCGCAGCCCCGGGGCGCGGGTGTACGGGGCCTTCGGGCCGCGCTGTCCCCCGGCCTCGAGCGCGGCCAGCTCCTGTTCCATGTCACCCAGGAGCGACTGGAGTTCGGCCTTGCGGTGCGCCAATCCGGCCAGGTGATCGGCCAGCTGCGCCGAGGCTCCTCGGTGCGCGCGCGAGGCGTGGGTACGGGCCGGGCAGGGCCCGTCGAGGTGTCGGGTCCACTCCTGGAGCTCGTCGAGGAGGCCGACCGGGTCCGGATACGTCAACTCCCGGCACTCCTCGGCATGCCGGCGTACGGCATCCAGCAGGGCCCGGCCGGCTGCCGCCGCGGCCTCCTCCGCCTGCTGCTGTGCGTCGGCCGCGAGCGCGAGGTCGGACTCCGCCTCGTCGAGCCGCCGGGAGGCGGCCCGGCCTTCGCTCGCGGCCTGGTCGGCCCGGTCCGCGAGGCGTTCCACGTGGGTGAGGGTGCGCTGCCTGCGGTCCGTCTCCTCCTCAGCCGCCTCCCGGGTCGGCTCGTCGGGCAGGGCAACCAGAGCATTCCCGGCCGCTTCCCGGGCCCGGGCAAGGACGGTGCCGGCCTGACGCCGGGCCGAGGCGAGCCGGTTCTCGGCCGCACCGAGCCGCGCCAGCGCCCGCCGGTGGAGGTGTGTGGCCTGCTCGTGGTCGGCTTCCGCGCGTTCCCGCTCTCGCGCCGTGCGGTCTGCCTCCGCGGCCGCCTGTTCCAGCTCACGGGCGCTGCGCATCTCGGGCCCCGCGCGCAAGGCGGCGTCCTGAGCCTGCAGCCGTGTCCCGGTCTCTTCCAGAACGGCGATGTGTTCCTCGGCGGCCGCCCGGTCCTCTTCTGCACGGGCCTTGTGCGCCTGTGCTTCGACGAGATCCCGTTGGAGGTGCTCGTACCGGGAGTGCTCGCTGCGCGGGAGGCGGGCCCGCCGACGGGAGGCGATGCGGGCGTAGCGCCGGTAGTGGTCCAGGAACGCCGATGCGGCTTTCTCGGCCTCGGAGGCGGCCCGCAGTCCCTCCTTCTCCTCGTCCAGGGAACGGAAGGCCTCCGCCGCGTCGGCCACGACCGCCTGGTCCATGGGCGACAGCGCTTCGGTCAGCGCCCGGGAGAGGGCGACCTCATTGGGCCGCTTGGACAGCTGGGGTTGGCGCAACTGGATGAGCAGGTCCACGAGGGCGGCGTACCGCTGCTCGCCGAGCCCGAACAACGCCTCGTCGACGGCCCTTCGGTAGGCTTTGGCCTGGTCGTAGACCATGCCGTGCCCGGCAATCGCCTCGGCGAGCCGGTCACGGGACAAGGCGGTGCGGGTGGCGTCGAGCAGACTGAGGTCCCGGCCGATCCGCTGGTCGGTGACCGCGTACCAGTGGCGAGCGATACCGCGCCCGGTAACGGCCTTGAGCCCGCAGGCGAGCGTACGGAAGTGCGCCTCGCCGGTCGCATCGTCCCGTCGGCCGAACTCGATCCAGGTGTAACCGAGCCGTTCGGAGTGAGGGTGTTCGCCGCCGAGGAGCAGGTTCCACTCCATGCGCTTGCCCGGGTCGCCGTCGGGCTCGACACGGCGCGGAGTGAGATCTCCGTCCAGCAGGAAGGGCAGGGTCAGAGCGAGGACCTTGGATTTTCCGGTGCCGTTGTTGCCCCGCAACAGCAGCCGCCCGTCGCGGAAGCGGAACTCCTCCTCGTCGTAGTGGAAGAGGTCGACGAGCCCGATGCGCATCGGTTGCCAGCGGGAGCGTGTGGGGACGGGGAGCGCGGTCACTGCTGGCTCGCCTTTCGCTGCTGGGGCATGTGCGGGGTACGGGGTTCGAGGACGACGGTCTCACCGACGGTGTATCGGGAGAGGGCCGGGCGGGGAGCGATCTCATCGCCGTGACGGGTAACGAGCCCCAGCGCGGCGAGCTTGGCGAGCGCCTGCTCGACCAGTTCGCCCTCCGTGCCCGGTTCCTTGGCGGATTTGGCCCAGAAACCACCGTAGGCAGCGGCGAGTTCACGGACCTTGCGCCGGAGATCGTCGAAGGCGACAGGCCCGTCAGACGCCGCGAGATGCTCGGTGAGCAGCAGAGTGACGTGGCCGTGGGTGCCCTGTTCGGGCATGCGGACGTCGGTGAGGTCGTCGTCGGGGTCGACCATGGCGATGCCCTCGGCCCGTACCTCGGCGACGAGTCCGGTCAATTCGGTGATGCGGGCGGTGAGGAAGCCGCGCTGCCGGGTGAGATACGCGAGTTCAGCGTCGGTCAGCTCGTCGTAGTACAGCACCGGGTCGTCGAGCAGGCGCCGGGTCAGTGAGCGGCGCATCACACGGAACCGCAAGTCTTCGCTGTCCAGAGCAGTCTCGGTGACCAGCTCGGCCAGGCGCTCGTCGAACGTGTCGGCACGCACTGTGGAAGGGCCTCGGCGGGTGGCGATCAGGCCGGCCAGCACGCGGCGCTCGACGTCGTACAGGACGTCGCCTGCCCCGTTGACGTATGCCTCCTCGTCACCGGCGACTCGTCGCAGAACCCCGAGTCTCAGCAGGAGCTTGACGACGGCGGCAAGGTCGAGGCGCTCGTCGCGGCGGTCCAGGGTGAAGTGGATTCCGGCAGCGGTGAGGTCCGGATCAGCCGCCTCCAGGACCACTTGATCGGCAAGGCGGCCGAGCGCCACCTGGGCCTCGCCCCGTTCAAGGACGCTGAGGGCCAGACACAGCAGGACGTAGCGGCGGCGGGTGAACGCAGCGCCGGCCCGGCTGGCTTCGCGGGCGGGGTGTGTCGGGTCGGCGAGGAAGCCGGGGATCTTGCACAGGCGGGCGGCTTCGGCGTCCACGTGGAGGGACCAGCCCGTGTTGCGGTCGAACCACGCGCGCAGCTCCGGAGCATGGCGGCGGACGAGCCGGAAGTCGTCCGCACGAGGCCCGCGTGCGAGCAGGAGAGGCTCTTTGAGCAGAGCGCGTGCGGCCTTGCGCAGCTCGGCGGAGTGCTGCCCCTCCAGGACTTCGGCGAGTGGGGTGTTCATCGCCTGATGTCCCTCCCGGTCAGGTCGATGATCTCGACGGTGTGGTCGGGGCCCCGGAACGTGCCCCCTGGGGTGGCGATCTCGGCGGTCGTACCGTCGCCGAGTGCTGTGAGGCGGATCTCCATGGAGCCGTCGTTGCTGGTGGCGGACGTGTGCGTCATGTCGGGCCGCCAGGTGGCGAGGGCGTCACCGAGGAGTTGGAGAAAGAGTTTGAACGCCAGCGGGTCGAGGTCGCCGAGGGCGGAGAGCCGGGCGACGCCGTCGGTGGCGAGCCGCGCCCGCGCGGCGGCGGTCTCGGCGGCCTGTTTGGCGGCGATCTCCGCCAGGTGACGGCGTGCGTCGGATCGGTCCGTGACCTTACGGGGCTTGCCGCGCCGTTCGTAACTGCCGGTGCGCCGCAACTGCGGGCTGATGCACAGTGGTTCGGCTTCGGCCCACGGGGTGGCGGCAGGCACGGGCCGGGCCGTGCGTGTGGCGAGGGTTTCGGCGTCGACGGTGAGGTGACGGGCGGGATAGAGCCCGAAAGCGGTGCGCCATAAGCGATGCCGGGCATCGTCGTCGGGTGCCTCGGCGAACCAACGGGCGAGCGTACGGAAGTCGGCGGAGCGGTCGGAGCGCCCGGCTCTGCGCTCGTTGAGCGACCGTATGACCGCCAGGAGCTGGGGGATCGCCCCGAGAGCCCGGCCGCGCAGCAGCCGTACCTGTGATTCCCGTCCGTTTCTGCTGATGAACCAGGCGGCGAGCCCGTCCCAGCGCCCGGTCCACCGCGCGTACGCCTCCTGTTCGGCCTGCTCCGTGTCCTCCGGAGAGGCGTCGGAGGCCTCGCGGGCGGCTGCGGTCCGGAGCAGTGGCGTGATCACGGCGCCGTCCTCCAGCTCCACGATCAGCTGGGCGATGCGTCCGCCGAGAGTGATCAAGTCCTGGATGAACCGCTCCAGATACTGGATGAGCCGGTCCTTGTAGGCGAGGAAGACCTCCTCCTCGACGTCGTGCAGGTCGATGGTGCGCTGCAGGGAGCCCATGAAAGCCCGGGCGTTCTCGGCGAGGGCTGCGAACCGGCTGGTCAACGCATCGAGTGCGAGATAGGTCTTGGCGGGGTCCGGATCTTCCTCAGCTCCCAGCACGAGCAGGGCACGCAATTGCGTGACGATGTCGTGCAGCGCGACTGCCTGCAGCGCGCCTCGTCGGCCGAGAGCCTCGTCGTACACGGAGAGCGCTTCCTCCGCCGCCTCTCCCGCCTGGGTGAGCTGATAGACGAGCCGCTTGCGGTAGAAGTCCTCGACAGCGGTGACGCGGGCCGTATCGGGATCGGCGCGCAGATTCCCCCATTCGACGAGGCTGTCGAGCGCTTTGACCACGGTGTCGAGTTCGGCCGGGCGCTCATCGACGGGCAGTGCGGCATGCACGTCCTCGGGACGCAAATGCACTGCGAAGCGCTCCTTGGCAGCGAGGAACGTCCGCATCGTCCGTCGGTAGAGGGTGGAGTTGGGCGCGGTGAGATGAGCGAAGGGGGCGTATCCGGTCGGGGCCGGGGGGTCGGGTGTCGGGGTCATTGCCTTGTCATTCTGTCTGATGACTCGTGGCGTGGATATGTAATGCCGCGAACTCAATCCTCACCGTTCGGACAGGCTGCTGGCGGGACCGGTTTCGCTGTCCTCCCGCCCCGCCCCCCATACCCCCGCGCCAAATGCCCCTGCAGCCGTGCATGTCGGAACTGGTACACCGCACCCGCCTGCCGCAGCACCCCCCGTTCGTACGCGTCCTCCAGGAACGTCACGACCGACCATGGCAACCGTCCCGTCAACGGGAGCCAGAGGCGGGAGAAGACCAGCCACTGGCCCCAGGCCGTGAGGGCGAGGGCGTAGCCGAGGCCGCCGCCCAGGGCGCTGGCCGTGCCCAGTTTGAAGGCTGCTGCGAGGTTCCAGATGTACGGGCCGAAGAGTGCCGGCACGTTCCGGACGACCACCCCGGAGCCGAAGCCGACCAGGAGGCCGAAGGCGGGGGCCCAGACGGCGAATTGGATGATGACCGTCCGGCTGTTCTCGCGCAGGAGGCTGACCGGGTTGACGGCGGACCGGATGTCGAGAGGGGTTTCGAGGAGTGCCAGGAGGCCGAAGGCCGGGCCGGCGCCCAGGGCGAAGACGGCTCCGTAGAAGACTCCGTCGCCGAGGCCGACGCGCAGGCAGGCCGTGAGGGCGGCGCCCTTGAGGATGAAGAACAGTCCGTGCGCGACGCCGAAGCTGAAGCCGAAGGCGAGGCCGAAGAGCAACCCGATCAGCAGACGGTGGACGGTTCTTCGTATCGGTCTGTCCGCTCTGCCGAACAGCCTCATGCGCATGCTGGTCGGCGCCACCGCCGTGCCCTTGGCCGCGACCGTGAACCAGTACGTGATCGCGAACACGAGCCCGGCGAGGAGCCCCGCCAGCAGCCCGTCCCTGATCTGGAAGGCGAGGGAGTCGGTGATGGCGCCGACAAGGACGTCGGTCGAGCCGATGACGATGCAGATCAACAGTGCCGTCGCCAGCGTGCGCGTGGAACGGCGTGCCTCATGGCCGAGGCGCCACCACTCCAGGTTGGGGGTGTCGAGCCGCGTCAGGTGGTCGGCGAGGTAGCCGAGCCAGTACCGGGCCCGTTCGGGATCGAACCCGGGGCGCCGGTCCCCGGGGCGTTGCCGGTAGACGGTGGTGGTGAAGTTGTCGAGGAGGTGGTCCTCCAGTTCCTCGGGGCTGCCGAAGCGCCCCGTGTCCAGGAGCGCGGCCGGGTCCTGCCCGGGGGTGTCGCTGTAGACGGCGCGGGCGAGGGTGACCATGAGCGGAGTGGTCAGTACCGCGGCCAGGTTGGCACCGGCCCGGCTGTGCGGCCGTTCGCGCAGTTCGTTCAGCACCGGGTCCCAGGCGGTCGCCGTGGGGTCCCCGCCGCGGGACTTGCGCGTGGTGCGCGGCAGGTAGTCCGCCAGGTCGTCCAGGGCCAGATCGGTCAGCTCCACCGCCGCTGCGGCGGTGAGCACGTCCGTCTCCGCCACCGCCGCCGCGTACTCGGACGGGCGGCTCGTCAACAGCAGGGGGAGGGTTGTGGCGTTGAGCGACTCCAGAGCGGGGCGGCGCAGGCCGTCGGCTATCTCGTCGAAGCCGTCCAGCACGGGGAGCACCCGGCCCGTCTCGACCAGGACGGCCGCCAGGGTCGAGCCGCCCGGTGCCGAGGCGGCGAGGCCCGGGTGGTCCCGCGTCAGCTGTGCGGTCAGCCACGCGCGGAACGTGATGACCGTGGGGTCCCACGAGCCGATGCTGACGATGACCGGTACGGCGTCGGTACGGGTTCGCGATTTCAGACAGTCGAGGATGAATCGGACGGTCAGTACGGTCTTTCCCGATCCGGACCTGCCCAGCATCACCAGTCGGCCGGACGGGATCCTCCGGTAGACGCCCACGATCTCGTCCAGTCGCCCGCTCAGGTCCAACGGACCGTGCGTGCCGTGCACCGCACTTCCGGCAGGCAGGCGGCGGATGTTGGCCCAGTGGTCCGTCAGCTCCTCGGGCACTGGCCGCCAGCGCACCGGCAGCGGGTACGGATCGTGGACCTGGCGCTGCTCCTCCTCGCGCTGCCAGCGCGCCGCCACCGCCTGCGCCAGCTGATCGGCCACATCGGCGAGGGTTTCGTCCAATGCCGACAATGCCGACAACGCTGAACCGGTCAGCGCCACGGTCGGTTCGACCGACGGTTCAGCCGTCGGTTCGACCGACGGTTCAGCCGTCGGTTCGACCGCCGGTTCGGCCGTCAGCTCGATCACCGGTTCAGGCGCCCGCTCGGCCGGCGGCTCCGCCGGAGGATCTCCTTCCGCTCCCCGCCGCACCGCCGCCGACAACAACTCCTCGCGCTCCTCGGGCTCCAGCCCGAGCGCGTCCGCCAGCAGCCGCACCGTGGTCACCCTCGGGTCGGCGCGCTCGCCCGTCTCCAGCCCGCGGATCGTGCGCACCCCCACCCCTGCGCGCTCCGCCAAAGCCTCCTGAGTCATCCCCGCCCGGCGCCGGAACCGCCGCAGCCGCGTGCTGAACTCACTGGTCACAAGTCCCGACCTTCCGCCCCCGGACCGCCCCGGATTGCCCCCGGACATGCCGATTTCCCCAGGTGAGGGACTCTATCGCGGCCACCGGCCGCATACGGCCGGTCCCATGGCCTGTCCGTTTGCCGGCCCCGCGGACAGCCTCGGCGGCATGCGTCAGACCGCCCAGCACACCGAGCCGTCCGGAGTCCGGGGAGCCACGATGCCGACGACCGCGACCACCTCCCAGCCGACCGTTCCCACCCTCACCACCCTCACACGTCAGGAGCGCGAAGTGCTCTACGCAGTCGGCTGCGGAATGCGGGACGCCGAGATCGCCACCGCACTCTCCCTCCCTCAGGACACCGTGGCCGGACACCTCACGCGGATCCTCGCCGCCCTCGGGCTGCGCGACCGGGCCGCCGCCATCGTCCACGCCTTCGACTCCGGCCTCGTCATACCGGGCCGTGGGCCCCGCAGGCAGGCGACGGTCCCCGCGCCGCGAGCCGCCGTCCGCCGGTCCCCGGAACCGCCGTTGCGGATATCCGTGCTCGGACCGCTCCAGGCGTGGCGCGGCGGACAGCAGGTGGACCTGGGGCACCTCCGCCAGCAGTCCGTGCTCGCCGCGCTCGTGCTGTGCCCCGACCGGGCGGTCAGCCAGCAGGAACTGCTCGACGGAGTGTGGGGGATGGAACCGCCTCTGACGAACGTGGTGCCGGTGTACATCTACCGGCTGCGCAAGATCCTGCGCGGCGGGGACAGCCCGGGCTCGGTGATCGAGCACAGCCGGTGCGGCTACCGGCTGCTCCCCGGGGCGGCCAAAGTGGACATGGCGCGCATGGAGGAACTCGTCACCGCCGCCGGAACGGCCGAGCGGGCCGGTGAACTGACCGAGGCGGTCCGCTTGTGCTCCCAGGCGCTGGGCCTGTTCCGCGGAGAGCTGCTGGCCGGCCTGCCCGGACCGCTGGCCGAGCTGGAACGGCTGCGGCTCACCGAGCGCAAGACCGCTCTCGCACAACGGAAGCTGAACTGGCAGCTGCGGCTCGGCAAGCACACCGAGGCGATCGAGGAACTGTGGTCCCTGGCCGTGACGCAGCCCCTGAACGAACCGGTCGCCGCGATGCTGATGCGCGCGCTCTACCTCGGCGGCCGGCAGGCCGACGCGCTGAGCGTGTTCGACCGCACCCGGCGCCGGCTGGCCGATGATCTGGGCGTGTCCCCGGGACAGTTGCTCCGGCGGACGCACCAGATGATCCTGCGCGGGTACGACGCCGGTCTCGGCCTCGCCGGAGCCACGCCGTGACCGGGGCGACGCCGCCGAAGCGCGGCGAGGAACTGCTGCTGGCGAGGATCTCCGCAGCGGCCGGCCGCGCGCGCCTCGGCAGGCGGTGTGCCACGTACGGGGCATACGTGACCGGTTCGACGAAGCGCCGGGGGATCCGGGGCCTGCTGGCCTTCGCGCGCAGCGCCCTGCCCTCCGCGGCGCGTGCGGACCCGGACGGGCGGCTGGACCTGTACGAGCACGGCATGACGGTCGCCGTCAGTGGGTGGATCCACGTCGTCCGCTACGACACCACCGCCGTGTTCCGGAACACCCCCTGGCACTTGACGCTCACCGATGCCGATGGAGAGCGGATCACGCTGCTGCACGGCGAAGCAGAGGAATGGGTCGCAGAGGTCCAACGGTTCGTCACCGACGCCCAACTGCCCCTGGCGCTCGCCCGCCTCGGCAAGGGCGAGCGGCTCAGATTCGGGGACATCTGGCTGACGAAGGAAGGGGCCTGGACCGCGAGGGTGTCCGCGCGGTGGTCGCAGGTGCAACGGATCGAGGTCCGGGACGGCACCGTCACCATCGGCGTCGCCGGGACGCGGAACGGGCCGGAGGCCGCCGCGACCGCGACCCCGAACCTCTTCGTCCTCCGCGCCCTCGTCGAGCACCTTCGGACGGAGGGCGGACACCCCTGACCCCGGCACCTGCAGCTTCATCTCGATTTCAATGCCGTCACCAACAATCGTTGCAGACCGAGGCGGTTGAGGTCCTGCCGTGACTGGAGGAGAAGCAAAGCAATGACTCTGGCCAGCAGATGGAAGAAGGCGACGAGCGCTGCCGGTGCAGCGGCTGCCCTGGTGGCCGCCACCGTCGTCGCAGCACCCGCCGCCCACGCGGATCCGGTGCACCACTACTACCTGGAAGTGGGCGGCACCGGCTCGGCGGCATCCGCGCCCGGCTGCACGAACAGCTACACCTTCGCCAACAAGCACCTCAACGGCGGCATCCCGGTGCCGGTGTGCTACCCGGCGAGCGCCGGCCCCTGGCTCAACGGCCGCAACGTCCCGGACGTGACCGCGCCCAGCTACGACGCGAGCGTCCGTGAGGGCTACCGCAATCTGCTGACCGCCGCGGAGGACACGTATCATCGCGACCCCGGCGCCCGCTTCACGATCGTCGGCTACTCGCAAGGCGCGCAGATAGCCGACCAGGTGCTCCAGAAGATAGCCGCCGGTGGCACCGCCATACCCCGTTCGCAGGTGAACGGGATGCTGTACGCCGACCCCATGCAGCCCGGCACCGGCATCGGGGCCCGGGTGCCGAACGGCTGGAGCGCCCTGGGGTTCACGTCACCCGGCGTCGGCCCGGAGAAGTTCGACGGCGTTCCGGTGCAGCGGTTCTGCATCCGCACCGACGGTGTGTGCGACGCCACCTCGGCCCGGTCCATCGGCGGCTTCCTGTTTCAGCACCCCAAGTACTGGCAGGACGGGAACGTCATGACACAGACCATCGGGAACGACGGCGGTGAGGGAGTCGTCTGGTTCGACTCCTGATCAACCCCCTCCCAGAACTCCGTAATTCGGGGGATTACGGGGGAACGGTCCGACCGGTGCAGCCCCGGTCGGACCGTTCGCACGAGGTCCGCTGTGCGGTATGCCGGGCAGTCCCGTGGGAGCATGGTGGGAGCATGTGGGACGCTGCTCTGCGCATGAGCTGACGGTGCAGCACACGTTCGGCGGCCCCCGCCCGCGGCGCGTGTCATTGGGCCGAATGAGGCCGGTTGTCCCTAGAATCGCGGGATGTACATAGTCAGCACGTTCCCCGGAGGGGTGAGCCGGTGAACAGGTCCGAAGCCACAGATGAGCAGTGGGAGGGGCTGGCCGAAGTGGTCCCGCTGCGCGGGCACCACGCTTGGCCGTCCTGGCCCGACCACAGGGCCCTGCCCGAGGAGGAGACGGCGCGGGACCGGCGGCGTCTGGTCGTTCTGCGCGTGCAGTTCTTCGCGGACATACGTGAAGTTGCCGAGCATTTGATGGATGCGGTGCCGGTGGTCCTCGACCTCACCAGCGCCGACACCGAGGTCGCCCGGCGGATCCTCGACTTCGCCAGTGGCGTGGTCTTCGGCCTGGGCTGCGGGATGCACCGGATCGACACCAACGTCTTCCTGCTCGCACCCGAGGGGACCGAGGTGGGGTCCGGGTACCCCGATCGTAGGAAGAGTGATCAGCTGAAACGGTTTGGCTGAACGGTCGCCGCATACGGTCCGGGCATGGACACACACCGTGCCCGACCGGCCGCCGTCTTCGAGCGGCCCACCGTCACCGAACTCCGGCTCTCCGCTTTCAAGTCCCACCGCAACGCCGTCTTCCCGCTCTCCCCGCTGACCCTCTTCCGGGGCGCGAGCGGCAGCGGCAAGTCCAGCGCTCTCCAGGCCTACGAAGCCCTCGCGCGGCTCGCCGGCGGCGACACCCTCGAGGAAGCGCTGGTTCCCGTGGCCGGTGGCGCCGGCGCGTGCGTGCCGCAGCACGCCAGGCCCGACGCCCAGGGGCGGCGCGGGTTCCGGATCGGCTGCACGGTCGAGGGGCCCGTGGGGCCGGTGAAGCTGGACGTGGCGGTGCAGGCCGAGCCCGAACTGCGCGTGGTCGGCGAGCGGTTGACCGGATCGGGACGGACGCTGCTGTCCACGGCACTGCGCGACCCGGAACAGCCCCGGGTCGAGGCGGCCTGGCACACGGCCGGGTCCGTGCCCGTCACCCGCGCACCTCTGCCCGACGACCGGCTCGGCACGGCGCTGCTGCCGCTGCGCGTCGCCGGCAAGACCGCGGGGCAGCGCATGGTGCTCGACGCGGCCGAGCAGGCCCTGATCGCACTGCGCTCGGTCTTTGCCTGCGACCCGCGCCCGGAGCTGATGCGCGCACCCGTCGCCGCGCGCGACGGGCGGCTGCGCAGTGCCTGCGACAACGTTGCCGCGGTCCTGGGGCGCACCCGCAGCGAGTGCGTCATCCGGCACGCCGCACTGGTGTCGGCGGCGGAGGCGGGGTGCCGGGGCCAGGTCGAGGGACTGTCGGTGCAGGGTCTGGAGGGCGGATTCGTGCGCGCCGTCCTGGCCCGCAGCGTGGGGGCGGCCACGCCGCTGGACCGGCTGGGCGACGGGGAGTTGCGGTACCTGGCGCTGTGCCTGGTCCTGCTGACCGGCCCCGGGGTGCTGGCCGTGGAGCCGGTGGCCGATGTGCTGCCGGCCCGTCAGGTGCTGACGGTGCTGGCGGACGGGCTGGACCGGTGCCTGGACCCGCGCCAGGCGCGCGAGTTGCTGGAACTGGCGGGGCGGATGTGCCGTCGGGGGCACATCCGGTTGGTGGGGACGGTGCGTGGGGAGGCGGGTGCGGTGGCGGAGGAGGTGGAGGGGGTGTCGATGGTAGATCTGGGGTGTGATGGAAGACCGTGAAGAACCGGGATCTGCTGGACGTGACGGACTTGATGGGCGTGATGGACGCGTTGGGCATGAGGGACGCGTTGGGTGTGAGGGGCGCGATGGAAGCGAGGGACGTGGTGAGTACGGTGCCGACGGCGGTGCCGCCCCGGACGTGAAGGCGCTGCAGCAGCGCCTGGCCGCGTTCGCCGCGGCGCGCGACTGGCAGCCGTTCCACACGCCCAAGAACCTCGCCGCGGCGCTGAGCGTGGAGGCTTCCGAACTGGTCGAGATCTTCCAGTGGCTGACGCCGGAACAGTCGGCCCGGGTGATGGCGGATCCGGGCTCGGCGGCGCGGGTCGAGGACGAGGTCGCGGACGTGCTGGCCTACCTGCTGCAGTTCTGCGAGGTGCTGGGGATCGACGCGCTGGCCGCGCTCTCCGCGAAGATCGACCGCAACGAGCGGCGGTTTCCGGTGGGCGGCCGGGGGTCCGGTGCGGGGGGCGATCAAGGCGATCGTCACTCTCCGGAGTGATTGAGTTATCCACACCCGATTTGGTATCCACAGATTTCTGAATTCCCCTGGCTTTTCCGGCAGTTAGTCATCACTCTGGGTAGTGAGAGTGCGCAGTCGGAAAATGTGGGGGACGGGGCATGGATGCGGTGCGGCTGATCAGGTGCACACAAGCCGCCCTGGCGCAGGCCAGGACGGTGCGCGAGATCGTGGTCGAGGCATGGCAGACGCAGGCGCTGGCGGAGGCGATCGGCAGCCACCTGACGGTCCACGGGCCCTTCGAGGCCCGGGCCGCGGCCGGCGGCCTCAGCGAGGCCGGCGGCAGGGCCTCCGGCGCGCTGCGGCAGATCGCGCTGCGCGCCGGAGTGTTACGGGCGTCGCAGCTCTCCGAAGTGCGCGACCCCTGGCAGGCGTTGAGGGAACTGGGCGATCTCCTCGGTGAGGTGGGCATAGCCCTCGTGGGCGTCGCCTGCGCCTGCGAGGAGGATGCTGTGTACTGGCAGTGCATCGAGGCCATCGATGCCGCGGACGAGACCAGCGACCGCGTGGGCGCCCTGCTGAGACGGCTCGCCCTGCGGGAGCACGGGGGTGCCGCATGAGGCCCGCACCGCCGGGCGGCCGGTCAGCCCTCGGTGCGGTCCCCGGCCGCGCCGTCCGGGCCGGAGCCGCCCGCGTCGTGCGCAGGCTCCGCCGCGGGCGGGAAGCGCTGGGCCGAGGACTGAAGGTCGGCGTCGAGCTGCGACAGGTTGGCGTTCAGCGCTGCCATCAACTCCTCCATCTGCTGCAGCAGGCCCTTCGGTGCCTCCTGCTGCGGGGAAGCGGCCTCGCTCGGCACGGCCTCGTCGGGCACGGCTCCCTGGGTCATGGTGGCCTCCTCGGCCCCGGCCCTCCCGGTGCGGGCGGGCGGTGTTGCGGTCGTCGCCTCCGGCAGGGGACACCGGCGCGGGGGCCGGGCGGTCCGGCTCCGCCCGAGCCAACGATCACCGGGCGCGCCGGATACTGGCGGGCGGTCCGACGGTCTGCGGGGGTGACGGAAATTCACCCGACCGAGGTGGGCGGGGCGGGTCGGGTACTGGTCGGTTGACGCGCGTTCGAGCAGGCAGGATGGAGGTATGGACCTGCGCATTTTCACCGAGCCCCAGCAAGGGGCGAGCTACGACACCCTGCTCACCGTCGCCAAGGCCACCGAGGATCTGGGCTTCGACGCCTTCTTCCGCTCCGACCACTACCTCGCCATGGGTTCCGCGGACGGCCTGCCCGGGCCGACCGACGCCTGGATCACCCTGGCCGGGCTCGCCAGGGAGACCCGCCGCATCCGGCTGGGCACACTGATGACCGCGGGGACGTTCCGGCTGCCCGGGGTCCTCGCGATCCAGGTGGCCCAGGTCGACCAGATGTCGGGCGGCCGGGTCGAGCTGGGCCTGGGGGCGGGCTGGTTCGAGCAGGAACACACGGCGTACGGCATCCCTTTCCCGAAGGAGAAGTTCGGCCGCCTGGAGGAGCAGCTGGCCATCATCACGGGCCTGTGGGAGACGGAGGTGGGCAGCACCTTCAGCTTCGACGGCCGGCACTACCGGCTCACCGACTCCCCGGCGCTGCCCAAGCCTGCGCAGGGCAAGGTGCCGGTGCTGATCGGTGGTCACGGTGCCTCGCGCACGCCGCGGCTGGCCGCGAAGTACGTCGACGAGTTCAACATCCCCTTCGCGTCCGTCGAGGACACCGAGCGGCAGTTCGGCCGGGTCCGGGCGGCGGCCGAGGCCGCCGGGCGCAAGGCCGGTGAGCTGGTGTACTCCAACGCCCTGGTGGTCTGCGTCGGCAAGGACGACGCCGAAGTGGCCCGGCGGGCCGCCGCCATCGGCCGCGAGGTGGACGAGCTCAAGGCGAACGGCCTGGCGGGCTCCCCGGCCGAGGTGGTCGAGAAGATCGGGCGCTATGCGGAGGTCGGCTCGTCCCGGGTCTACCTCCAGCTCCTCGACCTGGACGACCTGGACCACTTGGAGCTGATCTCCTCCCAGGTCATGTCCCAACTGGGCTGATCCACCGGCCCCGAGGGCGAAGAGAAGTCGAAGAGAAGCCGAGGAGAGGAGCACCCGGTGCCCGCGCCCTCCGTACTGCTAGCCGACGCACTGGCGCGCGGTCCGCTCGTCCTGGACGGCGGGCTGTCCAACCAGCTGGCGGCGCAGGGTTGTGACCTGTCCGACGCGTTGTGGTCGGCCCGGCTGCTGGCCGACGATCCGCAGCAGATCGAGCAGGCGCACGCGGCGTATGTGCGGGCGGGCGCGCGGGTGCTCATCACGGCCGGCTACCAGGCCACGTTCGAGGGGTTCGCCCGCCGGGGCACGGGGCGGGAGGAGGCCGCGGCGCTGCTGCGGAGCAGTGTCGCCCTGGCCCGGCGGGCGGCGTCCCGGTCGACCTCGCGGGCGGAGGGCGAGGTGTGGGTCGCCGCGTCCGTCGGGCCGTACGGGGCGATGCTCGCGGACGGCAGCGAGTACCGCGGGCGGTACGGGCTGGGGGTGGCCGAGCTGGAGCGGTTCCACCGGCCGCGGGTCGCGGCGCTGGCCGCGGCCCGGCCGGATGTGCTCGCGCTGGAGACGGTGCCGGATGCCGTCGAGGCCGAGGCCCTGCTGCGGGCGGTGCAGGGGTGCGGCGTGCCGGTGTGGCTGTCGTTCAGCGCCGCCGGGGAGCGCACCCGGGCCGGGCAGCCGCTGGCGGAGGCGTTCGCCCTCGCCGCGGGGAACGAGCAGGTGATCGCCGTCGGGGTCAACTGCTGCGATCCGCACGACGTGGGCCCCGCCGTGGAGACGGCGGCGCGGGTCGCGGGCAAGCCGGTCGTGGTGTATCCGAACAGCGGGGAAGGGTGGGATGCGGCGGCGCGGGGCTGGCAGGGGCGTCCCACGTTCGAGCCCGGGCTCGCCCGGGAGTGGGTGGCCGCCGGGGCGCGCCTCGTGGGCGGCTGCTGCCGCGTGGGGCCGGAACGGATCGCGGCGCTGGCCGGCGTGATCGGCGGCGGACCGGCCGCGGGCGGTGCACAGGCCGTGTCGTAGGGTGGGCAGGGCGTGAGGTGATCTTCGCCGTTCTGTGCAGCGTCGGCGCGGCCCGCCGTGCCCCGCCGGGGCGTCGCCGTCACATCCGGTGCGCGATGGCGGCGAGGCCGGAGAGGAAGGCGAGGCGGCATGAGCACGAACGAGGCGGAAGGCGTCCGCACTCCCCGTGTCGCTCCCCGCGTCCTGTCGGTTCCCGAGCTGTGCCTGGTGGTGCTCGTCGGAGCCACCGGATCCGGCAAGTCCACTTTCGCCGCACGGCACTTCGGGCCCACCGAGATCGTCTCCTCCGACGCCTGCCGTGCCCTGGTCGGCGACGATGCGGACGACCAGAGTGCGAGCGCCGCCGCCTTCGAGGTGCTGCACTGCATCGTCGACAAGCGGCTGGCCCGCGGCCGTCTCACCGTCGTCGATGCGACCAACGTCCGGCCGGAGAGCCGCAAGGAGCTCCTGCGGCTGGCCCGTGAACACGACGTGCCGTCCGTCGCCGTCGTCCTCGACGTCCCCGAGCACGTCTGCGCCGAGCGCAATGCCGCCCGTCCCGGCCGGGTCGCCCCGCCGCGCCAGGCCCTTCAGCGGCACCGGAGCGAACTGCAGCGTTCCCTGGGCCGGTTGGAGGACGAGGGCTTCCGTCAGCGTGTGCACATCCTGCGCGGTGCCGAGGAGATCGAGGCGGCGGAGGTCGTCCGTGAGCGCAACCCGCACGATCTGCGGCACCTCACCGGCCCGTTCGACATCATCGGCGACGTGCACGGCTGCCGCTCCGAGCTGGAGAGCCTGCTCACCGCGCTCGGCTACGTCCTCACCCACGACGCGGCGGGCCGCCCCGCCGGCGCCGTGCACCCGGCAGGGCGCACCGCCGTGTTCGTCGGCGACCTCGTCGACCGCGGCCCGGACAGCCCCGGTGTGCTGCGCCTGGTGATGGGCATGGTCGCCGCCGGTCACGCCCTGTGCGTCGCCGGTAACCACGAGAACAGGCTCGGCCGCCGCCTCGACGGCCGGGGGAACGCGGCGACGAACGGCCTCGCCGAGACCCTCGCGCAGCTGGAGGAGGAGAGCCGGCGGGATCCGGAATTCCCCGGGCGGGTGCGGGAGTTCGTCGACGCGCTGGTCAGCCACTACCTCCTCGACGGCGGCCGGCTCGTCGTCTGCCACGCCGGGCTGCCCGAGAAGTACCACGGCCGCATGTCGGGCCGGGTCCGCGCGCACGCCCTGTACGGCAAGACCACGGGCGAGACGGACGCGTACGGCCTGCCCGTGCGCCACCCCTGGGCCGAGGACTACCGCGGCCGCGCCGCCGTCGTCCACGGCCACACCCCGATGCGCACGGCGACGTGGCTCAACAACACCCTCTGCCTCGACACGGGAGCCGTCTTCGGCGGCCGCCTGACCGCGCTGCGCTGGCCCGAGCGCGAGCTGGTGGACGTCCCCGCCGAGCAGGTCTGGTACGCGCCGGCGCGCCCGTTGCCCTAGGGCGTCAGAGGCCCAGGCGAAGCCCCGGGGCGGCACGGGATGTCGTCTGCGGGTGCGTCGTGGCTTGTCGCCCCCACGCGGCGGAGCCGCTGGGGGCACCCCCTGGGGGAGTGGCTTCCCCGCGCCCCCTGCGGGGCACCGTGGCACTCCGTGCCGTCCATGCCGAGTATTCGCCCCGCTCCGGGGTGAGGATGGAGGCATGGGATTTCACGTCGATTCCGAGGCCGGGCGGCTGCGCCGCGTCATCCTGCACCGCCCGGACCTGGAGCTCAAGCGCCTCACCCCGTCGAACAAGGACGCCCTCCTCTTCGACGACGTGCTGTGGGTGCGCCGTGCCCGCGCCGAGCACGACGGCTTCGCCGACGTGCTGCGCGAGCGCGGTGTCGAGGTGCACCTCTTCCAGGACCTGCTCCAGGAGAGCCTGCAGACGCCCCGGGCCCGCTCACTGGTGCTGGACAGAGTCTTCGACGAGAAGGAGTTCGGCCCCCTGGCCACCGGGCACCTGCGGGCCGCCTTCGACGGGATGTCCGAGGCCGAGCTGACGCCCTGGCTCATCGGCGGCATGACCAAGCGGGAGTTCCTGGAGCGGCACGCCGAGCCCGTCTCCATCCGCTTCCACGCCATGGAACTGGACGACTTCCTCCTGAACCCGCTGCCCAACCACCTCTTCACCCGCGACACCTCGGCCTGGATATACGACGGCGTGTGCATCAACGCGATGCGCTGGCCCGCCCGTTGGCACGAGACCGTGCACTACGAGGCGGTCTACCGGCACCACCCGCTCTTCGCCGCGGGCGACTTCCATGTCTGGTCCGAGGGTCAGGCGGCCTACCCGTCCACGATCGAGGGCGGCGACGTGCTCGTCATCGGCCGCGGCGCCGTGCTGATCGGCATGAGCGAGCGGACGACCCCGCAGGCGGTGGAGATGCTGGCCCGCGGGCTGTTCGCCGCGGGTTCGGCGAAGACGATCGTGGCGCTGGACATGCCCAAACGGCGGGCGTTCATGCACCTGGACACCGTGATGACCATGGTGGACGGCGACACGTTCACGCAGTACGCGGGCCTCGGCATGCTCCGCTCGTACACCATCGAGCCCGGCGCCGGGGAGCGGGAGCTGAAGGTCACCGACCATCCGCCGGAGCACATGCACCGCGCCATCGCCGCCGCCCTGGGGCTGGACTCGATCCGCGTCCTGACCGCCCGGCAGGACGTGCACGCGGCGGAGCGCGAGCAGTGGGACGACGGCTGCAACGTGCTGGCCCTGGAGCCGGGGGTGGTGGTCGCCTACGAGCGCAACGCCACCACCAACACCTACCTGCGCAAGCACGGCATCGAGGTCATCACCATCCCGGGCAGCGAGCTGGGCCGGGGCAGGGGAGGGCCGAGGTGCATGAGCTGCCCGGTCGAGCGGGACGCGGTGTAGGAGAGGGAGGGGAGAGCGTGCATAATAATGCGAAAACTTGTATGAGCTTCCACATCCCGTGCAGTTGCCTGACCTAGGAGCCACCCCATGGCGACAGACCTCAAGGGCCGTCACCTCCTCAAGGAAACGGACCTCACCGCCAAGGAGTTCCACGGCCTGATCGAGCTGGCCGCGGAGCTCAAGGCCGCCAAGCGGGCGGGCAGCGAGGAGCGCCGGCTCCAGGGCCGGAACATCGCGCTGATCTTCGAGAAGACCTCCACCCGCACCCGCTGCGCCTTCGAGGTCGCCGCCGCCGACCAGGGTGCCTGCACCACCTACCTCGATCCCGCGGGCTCGCAGATCGGCCACAAGGAGTCCGTCAGGGACACCGCACGGGTGCTCGGCCGGATGTTCGACGCCATCGAGTACCGCGGTCACGGCCAGGAGACGGTCGAGGAGCTGGCCGCCCACGCGGGCGTCCCCGTCTTCAACGGCCTCACCGACGAGTGGCACCCCACCCAGATGCTGGCCGACGTGCTCACCATGACCGAGCACACCAGCAAGCCGCTGGAGCGCGTCGCCTACGCCTACCTCGGCGACGCCCGGTACAACATGGGCAACTCCTACCTCGTCACCGGCGCCCTGCTCGGCATGGACGTCCGCATCGTGGCGCCCGAGGAACTGTGGCCGTCCGCCGAGGTGGTGGCCCAGGCGCGGCGGATCGCCGAGACCAGCGGCGCGCGGATCACGCTCACCAAGGAGGTCGGGGAGGGCGTGCGCGGCGCCGACTTCATCGCCACCGACGTGTGGGTGTCGATGGGCGAGCCCAAGGAGGTGTGGGACGCCCGGATCGCCCTGCTCGCGCCGTACGCCGTGACCATGGACGTCCTGCACGCGACGGGCAACCAGGCCGTGAAGTTCCTGCACTGCCTGCCGGCCTTCCACGACCTGGGCACCTCCGTGGCCCGCGAGATCCACGAACGGCACGGGCTGACCTCGCTGGAGGTGACGGACGAGGTCTTCGAGTCCGTCCACTCGGTCGTCTGGGACGAGGCCGAGAACCGGATGCACACGATCAAGGCGCTCATGGTGGCGACGTTGGGGGACTGACCGTTTCGCCCGACGTGCGGGTCGTCTCCGGCTTGTCGCGCAGTTCCCCGCGCCCCTGACGGGGCCCGATTTCTATCGCGCACCCGTGACGACAGTCACGCATCAGTGATAACTTCGCGGGCACGCACCTCCCTTCGCCCGAAGGAGGACGCCCCATGAGTCCGTTCACCGGCTCCGCATCCCGTACCGGCGCCGAGGCATGGCGGCACCTGCGCCTCGGCCTCGACGCCGGGGTCGCGACCGTCACCCTCGCCCGGCCCGGCCGGCTCAACGCCCTCACCTTCGGCGCCTACGCCGACCTGCGCGACCTGCTGCCCGAACTGGCCCGCGACGGAAGCGTGCGCGCCCTCGTCCTCGGCGGCGAGGGAGCGGGCTTCTGTTCCGGCGGCGACGTCGACGAGATCATCGGCGCCACCCTCGCCATGGACACCCGGCAGCTCCTGGACTTCAACCGGATGACCGGACAGGTCGTCCAGGCCCTGCGCAGCTGCCCGTTCCCCGTGATCGCCGCCGTGCACGGGGTGGCCGCCGGCGCGGGCGCCGTCCTCGCGCTCGCCGCCGACTTCCGCGTCGCCGACCCGACCGCACGCTTCGTCTTCCTCTTCACCAAAGTGGGCCTCTCCGGCGGCGACATGGGCGCCGCCTACCTGCTGCCCCGCGTCGTCGGCCTCGGCCACGCCACGCGGCTGCTGATGCTCGGCGAACCGGTGCAGGCCGCCGAGGCCGAACGCATCGGCCTGATCAGCAAGTTGACGGACGAGGGCGGTGCCCCCGCCGCCGCCCGCACCCTCGCCCGGCGCCTCGCCGACGGGCCCGCCCTCGCCCACGCCCAGACCAAGGCCCTGCTCACCGCCGAACTCGACATGCCGCTCTCCGCAGCCGTCGAACTCGACGCCGCCACCCAGGCGCTGCTCATGAACGGCGCCGACTACGCCGAATTCCACGCCGCCTTCACCGAGAAGCGGCCGCCCAAGTGGCAGGGCCGATGAGCGCACCGGCCGCGCAGCGCGTCGCCGTCATCGGTGGCGGACCCGGCGGCCTCTACGCCGCCGCCCTGCTCAAACAGCGCGCACCCGAACGCGAGATCACCCTCTGGGAACGCAACGCCCCCGACGACACCTTCGGCTTCGGCGTCGTCTTCTCCGACGAGACGCTCGACGGCATGGAGAGCGCCGACCCGGCCGTCTTCGCCGCGCTGCAGCGCGAGTTCGTGCGCTGGGACGACATCGACGTCGTCCGCCGGGGCACGGTGCTGCGCTCCGGCGGCCACGGCTTCGCCGCCCTCGGCCGGCACCGGCTCCTGGAGATCCTCCACGAGCGCTGCCGCACCCTCGGCGTCGGCCTCCGCTTCCGCACGGAAGCGCCGCCCGCCGCCGAACTGGGGCGCTCGCACGACCTCGTCGTCGCCGCCGACGGCGTCCACAGCCGGACGCGCGACGCCCACCGCGACCACTTCCGTCCCACGCTGACCACCCACCGCTGCCGCTACATCTGGCTCTCCGCCGAACGCCCGCTGGACGCCTTCCGTTTCGAAATCGCCGAGACCGAGCACGGCGTCGTCCAGCTGCACGCGTACCCGTACGACGCCGGGGCCAGCACGGTCGTCGTCGAGATGCGCGAGGAGGTGTGGCGGCGGGCGGGTCTCGACCGGTGCGACGAGGCCGAGAGCCTGAAACGGTGCGGCGCCTGTTTCGCGGACCTCCTCGACGGCCGGCCGCTGCGCTCCAACCGCTCCGCCTGGACGGCCTTCCGCACCGTCGTCAACGACCGCTGGTGGCACGGCAACACGGTCCTGCTCGGCGACGCCGCTCACACCGCCCACTTCTCCATCGGCTCCGGCACCAAGCTCGCCGTCGAGGACGCCGTGGCCCTGGCCGACCGGCTCGACCGGCAGCCGGACGTCGCCGCGGCCCTGGCCGCGTACGAGGCCGAGCGGCGCCCGGTGGTCGAGTCCACGCAGCGCGCCGCCCGCGCGAGCCTGGAGTGGTTCGAGGACCTCCCCGTCCACATCGGGGGCCCGCCGCGGCGGTTCGCCTTCGACCTGCTCACCCGGAGCCGCCGGGTCACCCACGACAACCTGCGCCTGCGCGACCCCGCCTTCGTCGCCTCGGTCGAGCGCGAGGCCGGTGTCCCGGCCGGGACACCGCCGATGTTCACCCCGTTCCGGCTGCGCGGACTGACCCTGCGCAACCGCGTGGTCGTCTCCCCGATGGACATGTACTCCGCCGTCGACGGCACCCCCGGCGACTTCCACCTCGTCCACCTCGGCGCCCGTGCACTCGGCGGCGCCGGGCTGGTGATGACCGAGATGGTGTGCGTCAGCGCGGAGGGCAGGATCACGCCGGGGTGCGCGGGGCTGTACGCGCCTGCGCACGAGGAGGCGTGGAGCCGCATCACGGCCTTCGTCCACGACCGGGCCCCCGGCACCGCCATCGGCGTCCAGCTCGGCCACTCGGGCCGCAAGGGCTCGACCCGGCTGATGTGGGAGGGCATCGACCAGCCGCTGCCCGACGGCAACTGGCCCGTCGTGGCGGCCTCGGCGATCCCGTACCGCGCGGGCGTCAACCAGACCCCGCACGCGCTGACCGCGCCCGAAATGGCCGCGATCCGCGCACAGTTCACGGCCGCGACCCGGGCGGCCGCGCGGGCCGGCTTCGACCTGCTGGAACTCCACTGCGCCCACGGCTACCTGCTGTCCGGCTTCCTGTCCCCCCTCACCAACCACCGCACGGACGCGTACGGCGGCAGCCTCGACGCCCGGCTCCGCTACCCCCTGGAGGTCTTCGACGCGGTGCGGGCCGTGTGGCCCGCCGAACGGCCCATGACGGTACGGATCTCCGCGACGGACTGGGCGGAGGGCGGCACGACGGGCGACGACGCGGTCGTCATCGCCCGGGCGTTCGCGGCGCGGGGCGCCGACGCCGTCGACGTCTCCACGGGGCAGGTGCTCCCCGAGGAACGCCCGGCGTTCGGGCGCTCCTACCAGACGCCGTTCGCCGACCGGATCCGGCACGAGGCCGCGGTACCGGTGATCGCGGTGGGGGCGATCTCGTCGTGGGACGACGTCAACTCCCTGATCCTGGCGGGCCGCGCAGACCTGTGCGCACTGGCGCGCCCGCATCTGTACGACCCGCACTGGACCCTCCACGCGGCGGCGGAACAGGACTACGCGGGGCCGGGGGTGGCGTGGCCGTTGCCGTACCGGGCGGGGAGCCGCAGGCCGCCGACGGGGCGGCGGGGGTGAGGCCCGGTCCCGGCCACCGTCACAGCACCGGCGTCACGAATTCCTCCCCCGCATCCCGCAACCGCCCGTGCAGCGCCGCGAAGACGCGTGACGCCCGCCCCCCGGGCCAGTCCGGCGGCAGCAGTCCCGCCGGCAGGCCGGGGTCGGCGTACGGCAGGCGGCGCCACGAGTCCAGTGCCAGCAGGTAGTCCCGGTACGCCGCCTCCGCCGGCACCGGCCTCCGCCGGGACCAGCGCCGCAGCACCGGTTCGTGCGTCTCCAGGAACGCCCGGTGCTGCTTGGCGAGCGCCTCCAGGTCCCACCACCGCGCCACCGACTCCACCGTTGGCTCGAAACCGAGGTGGCTGCCGCGGAACAGGTCCACGTACCCCGACAGGCCCAGCCGTTCCAGCGTGTGCCGCGTCTCGTCGTGCACGTGGGCCGGCGCGATCCACACCCCGGGCGCGGCCGTGCCGAAGCCGAGCCGGGCGAGCCGGGAGCGCAGCAAGTGCCGCTTGTGGCGCTCCTCTTCGGGGACGGAGAAGACCGCCAGCAGCCAGCCCTGGCCCGAACGGCCGGACGGGCGGCCGTAGATGCGCCGGTCGCCGTCCTCCAGGAGCTGCAGGGCGGCGGACGACAGCCCGTATCCGGCCGCACCGGACGCCGTGCGGCCGGAGACGAGCAGCCCGCGCCGCTTGAGGCGGGAGACGGCGGACCGCACCGAGGGTGCGTCCACGCCCACCGAACCCAGCAGCCGGATCAGTGCCGCGATCGGCACCGGTCCGGCCGGTGTTCCGGTGGTGCCGCGGCCGTAGGCGCCGTAGAAGGTGACGATGAGGGACCGTGGAGTGTGGGGCGGTTGCTGGTCAGTCACGGGGAAACTGTAAAGGGCCGGAGCGCAGCCGGAACCGCTGCAGTTTGCCGGTTGGCGTGCGGGGCAGGGTATCGAGGAACACGATCTCGCGAGGGCACTTGTAGGGAACGATCTCCTTTTTGGTGAACTCCCGTAGCCTCGCGGCGGTTTCGGGATCGCGCGGCACTCCGTTCCGTAGCACCACATATGCCACCACGACCGCGCCCCGGTGTGCGTCCGGCCGTCCGACGACGGCCGCCTCCCGCACGTCGGGATGGCGCAGCAGCGCCTCCTCGACCTCGGGGCCGGCGACGTTGTGGCCGGCGGACACGATCATGTCGTCGGCGCGGGCGACGAAGGTGAAGTAGCCGTCCGTGTCCCGGATGTAGGTGTCGCCGGTGATGTTCCATCCGTTGCGCACGTAGTCGCGCTGCCGTGCGTCCGCGTCGGCCAGGTAGCGGCATCCGGTCGGTCCGCGGACGGCGAGCAGGCCCGGCCGTCCGTCGGGGACCGGCCGCCCGTCGGGCCCGAGCACGCAGGCCTCGTAGCCCGGTACGGGCAGGCCGGTGGCGCCGGGGCGGGCGGCGTCGTCGGCGGCGGAGATGAAGATGTGCAGCATCTCGGTGGCGCCTATGCCGTTGATGAGGCGCAGCCCGGTGGCCCGGTGCCAGTCGTGCCAGAGGGCGGCGGGCAGGTGCTCGCCTGCGGAGACGCATCTGCGCAGCGACGAGAGGTCGTGGGAGCGCGGGCCGTATGCAGCGAGCATGCTGCGATAGGCGGTCGGCGCGGTGAACAGCACGGATATCCGGTGGCGTTGGATGTCGCCGAGCAGCCGCTCCGGCCCGCCCCAGTCGGCCAGCAGGGTCGAGGCGCCGGCCCGGAGCGGGAAGACGACGAGTCCGCCGAGCCCGAAGGTGAAGCCCAGGGGCGGGCTGCCCGCGAAGACGTCGTCCGGGTCCGGGCGCAGCACGTGGGCGGAGAAGGTGTCTGCGACGGCGAGCACGTCCCGGTGGAAGTGGGCGCAGGCCTTGGGCCGTCCGGTGGTTCCCGAGGTGAAGGCGATGAGGGCGACGTCGTCCGCGGAGGTCTCCACCGGTGCGTAGGACGAGGGCTTGTGGACGGCGCGCCACAGCAGGTCGTCCGCGGTGTCGCCCCCGTACGGGGTGATCTGTAATTGTGGTATACGCGCATTCGCCAGGCCGTCCGTCGACCGGATGTCGCACAGGGCGTGCCGGACGTCCGCGATGCGGCATATCGCGGCGAGTTCGCGGGGCCGCTGCGCGGCGAGGACGGTCACGGCGACGCCGCCCGCCTTCATCACCGCCAGCCAACAGGCCGCAAGCCAGGGCGTCGTGGGGCCGCGGAGCAGGACGCGGTGGCCGGGCCGGATGCCCAGGTCGTCGGTGAGGGCGTGCGCGATCCGGTCGACGTTCTCCTTGAGTTCCCCGTACGACCACACGCCCCCGGCGCCGTCCCGGACGGCGGGCCGGTCCGCTCCGAACCGCGCGATCGTGCCGTCCAGCAGCTCCGCACCGCAGTTGAGGCGCGCGGGGCAGGGAAGGGGGCGCAGCCCGGGCCACCGGTCGGGGGGCGGGAGGTGGTCGCGGGTGAAGGTGTCGACATGGGCGGACGGCATGAACTCCATGGCGGATGCGCCCCCTTGGGCGAGGTCGCGAGGTCGTCGGGGGGTCTGTCGTCGGGGGTCTTGTGTCGCTACCGATCCGCTGTCAGCGTATCGAGTTGATGACGACAGTCAACAGAGCGCGATATGAGTCGGAGGGGGAGGGAGAACGATGACGACACCGACGCCGTTCGCACTGGACCCGGAGCAACAGGCGTGGTGCGCCCGGCTGCGCGCGCTGGCGAGGGAGCGGTTGCGCCCGCTGGCGGAGAAGGGCGAACCGGGGCGGGTGAACAGGCCCCTGGTGGCGGCCCTCGGTGAACTCGGCCTGCTGAGCCGGGTGTTCCGTCCCGACGGCGGCCCCGTCCGGGCCATGGACCTCTGCCTCCTCCGGGAGTCCCTGGCGAGGGAGTGCACGGAGGCCGAGACGGCCCTCGCCCTGCAGGGCCTGGGCGCGTACCCGGTCGCGCGCCACGGCACCGGGCCGCAGCGCTCCCGCTGGCTCCCGGAGGTGGCGGCCGGCCGTGCGGTCGCGGCCTTCGCCCTGAGCGAGCCGGGGGCGGGCTCGGACGCGGCCGCGCTGGAACTGCGGGCAGAGCCGGCGCCCGGCGGCGGCTGGCGGCTGACGGGCGAGAAGTGCTGGATCTCCAACGCCCCGGACGCGGACGTGTACACGGTCTTCGCGCGGACGGCGGAAGGACGGCGCTCGGGCATCACGGCCTTCCTCGTACCCGCCGGCCGCCCGGGCCTGCACGGCACACCGCTCGCGATGCTCAGCCCGCACCCCATCGGCACCCTTGCCTTCGATGCGGTGCCGGTGGGTCCGGACGACGTGATCGGCGCGGTGGGGGAGGGCTACCGGGTGGCCATGGGGACCCTCGACCTCTTCCGCCCGAGCGTCGGCGCGTTCGCGGTCGGCATGGCGCGCGCCGCGCTGGACGCGACGGTCGAGCACACGGCGCAACGCCGGACCTTCGGCGGCCCGTTGAAGGACCTCCAGTCCGTCTCCCACCGCCTCGCCGAGATGGCGACCCGCACCGAGGCCGCGGCCCTGCTGGTGTACGCGGCGGCAGCGGCCCACGACGCGGGCGAACCCGGCATCGCGCGCCGCTCGGCGATGGCGAAGCTCTTCGCCACCGAGACCGCCCAGTACGTCGTCGACTCCGCCGTCCAGCTCCACGGTGCCCGCGCCCTCCGCCATGGTCACCTCCTGGAACACCTCTATCGCGAGGTACGGGCCCCGCGCATCTACGAGGGCGCGACGGAGGTCCAGCGCACGATCATCGCGAGGGAGCTGTACCGATGAGGGGGTTGTACCGATGACACTGCACCGCCTGAACCCGGAAGGCCTGCCTCCGCCCGTCGGCTTCACGCACGCGGTGACGGCTGTGGGCGGCCGGCTGGTCTTCCTGGCAGGCCAGACGGCACTGGACGGGGAGGGGCGGCTGGTGCCGGGCGGCCTGCCGGAACAGTTCGAGCAGGCCCTGTCGAACCTGCTGGCGGCGCTGCGGGCGGCGGGCGGAGAGCCGCGCGACCTGGCGCGCGTGACGGTCTACGCGACCGACGTCGCGGACTACCGCGCGTGCGCCCGCGAACTGGGCGCCGCCTGGGGCCGCTTGGCGGGCCGCGACTACCCGGCGATGGCGGTCGTCGGGGTGACGCGGCTGTGGGACGAGGCGGCGGTGGTGGAGCTGGACGGGGTGGCGGTGGTGGCTTAGGGAGGGCGCCCCGTAAGGGGCGCGGGGAACTGCGCGATCAGCCACTGATGGCCCGGCAGCCGACGCACTGCCTTGGTTGGGCCGGGGCGGAGCCCCGGGAACGTCTGCTGCGGGCGCTAGCCCTCGCCCGGGAGGTGCGCGGCGAAGGCGGGTCGGCCCTGCAGGGTGCCGGCCGGCCGGAGTTCGTGCGCCGGTACGGTCACGGCGCGCTCGACGATCGTGTACGCGAGGCCGACGTCGTCGGCCCCGAGCCCGGCCAGCGGGACGTGGACGACGACCACGTCCCCGCGATCGGTGCGCTGTACGGCGACGTCCGTCGTGCCGTGTCCGTCGGTGACGACCCGCAGCAGCTCGATCGGCTCGGCGAGGTACGCGTACCAGGCGTCGCTGCGCCGCCCGAGCTCGTCGAGTAGCCAGGCGTGGCCGGTGAGTTCGGGGAACTCGTCGGCGGGGAGCCGAGCGGGACCGGCCGCGGCGATCTCCCGCAGGAGCGCGTCGCGGCCGGCCTCGGGATCGGTCAGAAGGAGCTCGGTGCCGGGCGTGCCGGGCCACTGCACGGTCAGCCGTGCCCGGCCGGTGGTGAGGTCGACGTCACGGACGCACAGCCCGAGGCCGGCACTCCCGTGCTGCACGGCACCCAGATCGACGAGCAGCGGCGCCCACCATTCCGCGGCCGGCAGGGTACGGGCCGGCCGGACAGGACGTCGGCTCATCGAACAGCCCCTTCAGACGGCTCGGATGCGGCTCAGATGTTGACGGCGTTCTTGACCCAGTCGGGGCAACGCCCCTGCACGCCCTCGCAGTAGGCGGTGATGACGCCCTTCGGCAGCATCGGGATCTTGGCGCTGAAGTCTACGCCCGCCCGGACCGCCTGGACCTTGTCGACGCGGCAGGTCTTGAAGATCCACCAGCCGCTGCAATGCACGTGCAGCACATCGGTGAAGTAGTTCCAGGTGTCCGGATACCCGGCGAACTTCTGCTTCCCGGCAGCACCCGGACGCGGATACTTCGTGGTGGCCTCGACGGCCTTCATGGTGAGGTTGTGCTTCTGCTGGATCTTCGTGAGCCCGAAGCCCTTGTCCCTGACGGGGTCGTAGTAGCCCTGCCGCATGTAGACGGTCCAGCCGTCGCGGTCCTTCCACTGCCCCACGATGCTGTCGGGGCCGCTCATCGTGTGACTCTCCGCATCGGCCCCGGCCGCGCGGGGCGCCTTTCCCGCGCCGAGCTGCTTCACCGCGGCTTCCGGAACCCCGTGCCGGCCGAGGTCGGCCAGCCGGAACGAGGAGTCTCTGGGAATTCCGGATCCGTTGTCGAAGACGGAGAACTCCACGTCCCCGGACGGGCCCTGGGCGGAGGGCGCCGCTGCCACTGCGGACGCCGGCGCCGCCGCGAACAGCCCGGCCGCGAGGCCGAACGCCGCCGTGGCGACCGCATACCGACGTGCATTCACCATACGCATGGTCCCCCTTGAGGTGACTGCCGTGAACTTCCATGGCCGGACCCCTCATGACGTGATCCGGCCACCAGTAAGCTAGGGAGACCACGCACGACGCGTCGACCCCGGCGGGGGCGAATCGGCCAGCCTCGGTTGGCGTGGGTGGCAATCACCATTTGCAATAAGGGTGTTGTGAGCTGTACAGCTCATACGCAGGAGCTCTTGGGCCGGGTGCAGGTTCCGTTTTCAGCGGGCTGGGGGCTGCAATGTGACCGAAAGGTTTCGGACACGGGTCAGGTAGTGATCGCCTCCAGGGCGAGCTGCCAGGGGTAAGAACTCAGCCGCTCGCTTCCCGTGCCTGGGGGATGCGGCATCCACTCCCCTTCGCCGTAGAGCACACGAATCCCGGTGCTGCGCAACACCTTCACAGCGTGACGCGTCGCCGGGTGCACGTCGAGTGCTGTCGACCAGAAGGGCAGGGCCACCACCGGCAGTCCGAGCCCGACGGCTTCGGTGAGCAGCCCGAGAGCGTAGGTGTCTGCGATGCCGGCAGCCCACTTGTTGGCGGTGTTCATCGTCATCGGGGCCACGATGACGGCGTCGGCAGGAGGATTACGCTTCTCTTCGCCGGAGCGGCGCCAGGTACTGCGCACGGGGCGTTCCGTGAGAGCCTCCAGCGTGGGCCGGTCGATGAATCCGCCGTCGGCTGCGGCAGGGGTGGCGATGACGCACACGTCCCAGCCCTTGTCCTTGGCGGCGCGCACCAGCCGTGTGGCATCACCGGCCGGACCTGCGGCGCAGATGATGAGGTACAGCACGCGGGCGCGGCTCATACCGTCACCTGTGCCCGTGAAGCCAGCGAACGCAGGACAGGCACGTGTCCGCTCCGATCACGCAAGAGCAGTTCTCCGATCAGCTCGCGGACCATCGGACGAGACCGTACCTCTTCGGGAGCCTCCTGCTCAGCTGCGAGCAGGGCGGCGGTGGCCTTTTCCGTTCTCCCGCAAGCGTGGAGCGCCCGGGATACGTCCGTCCAGAAGACCGCCCGCCTTTCCGCGACAGCGAGCGTCTTGACGTTCACCTTACGGGCCTCACTCAGGGCCCTCCCCGCGTCGCCCAGTGTCAGTGCAATGGAAACTCGGTGCAGCAAGACGTTGTTCGGCCCGAAGGCTGTCCACTTCCGGTTGGAGTCCTCCAGTAGCTCGGCAGCACGCTCTGCGTCGTTCAGGAGCGCCTCGGCCATGTCCCGGTCGTTTGCAGTGGATGCAGCCCACGCCCCGCGGAGCAGCAGGGCTCCGAAGACCGCGACCGTGTCGGGGCTGGAGCGGGACACGGCACGGGACACCTCTTCGGCGCGTCGGATGGCGACGGCGACCCCTTGCCGTCGGTGGCCGACGGCAGTGATCGCGTGTGTGAGGATGCGAGCTGCAGAGGCGATGATCTGCGGATCACCCGTCCGGTACGCCGCAGCCATGGAGCGTTCGGCTGCAATCCACGCCGAGGGTGCATCGTCGTTCTTCAAGAGCAGCGACGCCGCTACGTGATAGGCGTCGACGGCAACACGATCGATCAAGTGCCGTTCTGCAACGGGGTCAAGTCGCGCCTGGACTTCGGTCAGCAGGTGGGGAAGGCTCCTGAAGAGCTCGGAGTATCGGCATTGTTGTACTTGCCTCTTCGCCGAAGCAGTTGCCCTTGCCAGCGCTTCGGGAGCGCGGGGATCAGTTGCGCATGCTGTGGTGCCGGTGAGTGCATCGCGCAAGCGGTCCAGCGGGTCGGCTGCTGGTTGAGCGAGGAACAGTTCGGCAGAGGTGGGCACACTCGCCGCGCTCACAGCAGCGAGTGAGTACGTCACGAATTCGCGCCTCTTCACAGGTCCATCGTGCGACGCGTCCTGGTCGGCTGTGCTGGTCTCCGTGCGAACTGGCCTGATGAATCCGAGCTCTGCCATGGGCCGTTGGAGGAGAGCTTGCAGAACAGCCCTCGCTGGTGGGTGGGGCCAGCCTGGTCGCCCCGACTCCCAGCGGCGCACTTGGCGGACCGAGATCGTCAGCTTCAGGCCCAGCTCGGATGCCTTGCGGTCGAATGCTTCGACGAACTCCTCCTGGGTGTGCAGTCCCTGCGCGATGCGTGCTCGTACGAGCAACGGGTTCCCCGGCACGTCTGGCCTGGATGTCTCCGCAAGTGCCATGAAGCTCAACGTAGTGAGACTCCTGCTGTCACACCCGGGAAATGTCCGGGAAAGTGTCCTCTCGGAGGGCCTCGGATGTGGCCTGGTCTGCGTTGGAGAAGGACGATGTCCTAGAGCCATGAGAAGAATCGCCGACTGGCTTTCCATGGCGTCGCACGATCCGCAAGGCACCGTTCGGCTCTGGGCGGCGGGCAGGACTGCGCCACTGCTGGTCGGACGGATGTGGGAGCTGGTGCGTACCGACTTCACCTTGGCCACGGCCGTCGTCACTCACCTCAAGGCCGATGGCCGTCACATCGGTCCGTATCTGATGGGTGGCGCGGAGCGCGTCATGTGGTGGCTGACCCCACTGGCCACCCGCAGTCGGTTCGGGGACATCGTGGATGTGGCCGTGTATCCCAAGGGCGCTGAGCTGTTCGTCCCGCCTCCGGGAAAGTACTTCGGCGACCGGGTCTGGGTCCTCCCCGATCAGGCCGGAGACCGGTGGAACATCCTCACCTCCGCCGACGACCTGCGCACGGCCATCGAAGCGGCCACCCGCCAACTGGCCCGACCGGCCGCACAATCAGAAGACGCTCACAACCCCGGCAGCTGAGCCGCGTTGCCGCAGCACCCGCGCGGATCCCCGTACGGATCCGCGTCCTCCTGGCCGCCGGGCTGTCCTGCACGGCCCCTGATCGACGGGACGCAACGTGCGGCGGCGCGGGGCAGAAGCCCCGCGCCGCGTAGGCCTAGATGTCCCGGAAGATCTCGATCTGCGCCCCGATCGAGTTGAGCCGCTCGGCCAGGTCCTCGTAACCCCGGTTGATCACATAGACGTTGCGCAGCACCGACGTCCCCTCCGCCGCCATCATCGCCAGCAGCACCACCACGGCGGGCCGCAGGGCCGGCGGGCACATCATCTCCGCGGAGCGCCAGCGCGTCGGGCCTTCGACCAGGACGCGGTGGGGGTCGAGGAGTTTGACGTGGGCGCCGAGGCGGTTGAGGTCGGTGAGGTAGATGGCGCGGTTGTCGTAGACCCAGTCGTGGATGAGGGTCTGGCCCTGGGCGAAGGCGGCGATGGCCGCGAAGAACGGCACGTTGTCGATGTTGAGGCCGGGGAACGGCATCGGGTGCACCTTGTCCAGCGGTGCGCTGAGCTTGGAGGGGCGCACGGTCAGGTCGACGAGCCGGGTGCGGCCGTTGTCCGCCGCGTACTCCGGGCTGCGCTCGTGGTCGAGGCCCATCTCCTCCAGGACGGCGAGCTCGATCTCCATGAACTCGATCGGCACCCGGCGGATCGTCAGCTCCGACTCCGTGATCACGGCGGCGGCGAGCAGGCTCATCGCCTCGACCGGGTCCTCGGAGGGCGCGTAGTCCACGTCGCGGTCGATGCGGGCCACGCCGTGGACGGTGAGCGTGGTGGTGCCGACGCCCTCGACCCGTACGCCCAGCTCCTCCAGGAAGAAACAGAGGTCCTGGACCATGTAGTTGGAGCTGGCGTTGCGGACGACGGTCACGCCGGCGTGCCGGGCGGCGGCCAGCAGCGCGTTCTCGGTGACGGTGTCGCCGCGCTCGGTCAGCACGATCGCGCGGGTCGGCGAGACCGAGCGGTCGACCTGGGCGTGGTACGTGCCGTCGGTGGCCGTGATCTCCAGGCCGAAGTGGCGCAGCGCCGTCATGTGGGGCTGGACCGTACGGGTGCCCAGGTCGCAGCCGCCGGCGTACGGGATCTTGAAGTGGTCCATGCGGTGCAGCAGCGGACCGAGGAACATGATGACGCTGCGGGTGCGGCGGGCCGCCTCGGTGTCCATCGAGGCCAGGTCGAGCTCGGCCGGCGGCACGATCTCGAGGTCGTTGCCGTCGTTGATCCAGCGGTGCCGGACGCCGATGCTGCTCAGCACCTCGAGGATCCGGTAGACCTCCTCGATCCGTGCGACGCGGCGGAGCGTGGTGCGGCCGGCGTTGAGCAGGGTGGCGCACAGCAGCGCAACGCAGGCGTTCTTGCTGGTCTTGACGTCGATGGCGCCCGAGAGACGCCGGCCGCCGACGACGCGCAGATGCATCGGTCCCGCGTAGCCGAGGGACACGATCTCGCTGTCGAGGGCCTCACCGATACGGGCGATCATATCAAGACTGATATTCTGATTTCCCCGCTCAATGCGGTTGACCGCGCTCTGGCTGGTTCCCAGTGCGTCGGCGAGCTGCGTCTGGGTCCAGCCCCGGTGCTGACGTGCGTCACGGATGAGCTTGCCGATACGGGCGAGGTAGGCGTCTGTCATGGGACAGACGGTATCTCAGATATGAGATTTCTTCGCCCCTTGCAGCCTTCCCGAGTTTTTCTATTACTATGCGAATAACTTGGAGGTGTCATGAACGTGACTGCAAGGCCGGCGAGCGGCAACCGGCTCCGGCCGTTACTCGTCGGGGTTCCCTATCTGCTCTCCTGCGCCGTCTTCCTGACGGTCTTCCTGGTCAGCAGACCGCGCCTGCCCGATCCCATAGCCACCCACTTCGGCGACGCGGGCCACGCCGACGGCTACATGTCCCAGGGGGCCCTGCTGCCCGTGGGCCTGGGGATGCTCCTCAGCCCGGGCGTCCTGTTCGTCGTGCTCGCCTACGTGATAGACGCCGTACGGCCGTTGGTGCTGATTGCCTACGCAGCCGTCGGTCCGCTCTGCTACGTCCTCGTCTGCATCGTCCTGGACAACGCCGGGGCCGAGACGGCCCAGCAGGTCAGGCTGTCCCTCTGGGAGGTCCCGGCGGCGCTGGGCACGGCTGCTGTCACCGCGGGGATCGGGCTGCTCGTGACGCGCGGCTGGAACCGGTCCGAGCCGGAGAGCCAGGAGGGCCTGGAGGGTCTGGAGGGCTCGAAAAATCCCCGCGGTCTCCTGCTCCGTCCGGGTGAGACCGCGTTCTGGAGGCATTCCCAGAGGTCCAGCGGCCTCGGCATCGCCGGGCTGACGCAGCTCGTGGCGGGCGCGACGATCATCCCCCTCGGTGGCTTCGGAATCGGCGCCGTCCTGCTCATCAGCGGCCTGCTGTTCGCCCTCTTCTCGGGTATACGGACCACCGTCGACCGGCACGGCCTGACCGTCGCACCGCTCTGGCTGCCCTGGCCGCGGCTGCGCATCCCCCTGGAGCGCATCGTCGGGGCGACCGCCCGGGACATCGACGCTCTTCGTGACATGGGCGGTTGGGGCTACCGTGCCACCAGAGGGCGCAGCGGAGTCGTCCTGCGCTCCGGCGAGGCGCTGGTGGTCCGGCCGGTGCACGGCCGCGAGTTCGTGGTGACGACGGACGACGCGGCCACGGCCGCCGCACTCCTCAACGGGCTCGTGGAGCGCGGTCGTGGCCATGCGGCCCCCGCGGACCGCAGGGGCTGACATGCTGATCCGGCTGGACCACGGATCCTCCGTTCCGCTCGGCGACCAGATCGCCGCAGCGATAAGAGGCGCCATCGCCGACGGCTCCGTCCGCCCGGGCGGCCGCCTCCCCGCCGCCCGCACGCTGGCGGATTCCCTGGGCGTCAACATCCATACTGTGCTGCGCGGTTACCAACGGCTGCGCACGGAGGGCCTCATCGAACTCCGGCGCGGCCGCGGGGCGGTGGTGACGGACGCCGGAGACGAGGCGTCACGAGGGCGTGCCCGGCTCGTCGAGGGGGTGGGGCATCTGGTGGCCGATGCACGGGCGTTGGGGCTGACGGACGACGAGGTGATCGATCTGGTGCGGACGGGGCTGTCGCGGACGTAGGCATGGCGTGTGGTCACGCGGGGCGTGCGGAGTGCGGCGCGCCCCGCGTGACGGGCCGTGCGCCGGCTAGTGCCCGCGCAGCGCCGCCCAGGTGTGCGTGCCGACCTTGCCGTCGACCTGCAGGTGGTGGGCGCGCTGGAAGGCGCGCACGGCATTGTCGGTCTTGTGGCCGAAGATGCCGTCGATGTCCTTCATGGCGAGGTAGCGCCACTGCGTCAGCAGGCACTGGACCTGGCTGACCCGGTCGCCGGTGTCGCCGTACTGGGTGAGCGCACTGCCCTGGTAGAAGGCGCAGGCGTAGGAGGGTCCGGCAGCCGCGGCGTCATGCGCGGTCGCCGCGCCGGCCGCCGTGCCGAGGGCGGCGCAGGCCGCTGCGGTGACCAACGCGAGCCTGATGACAGGTCTGTTGCTCCGTACCATGGGTGCCCCCTAGCAGTCCGCAACGCCGGATATCTTGCGGCCGCCTCTGAGGAACACGTTGCTGACGTAGGCGAAATCGCTGCCGGAGGCGAGCGTGACTCTGCTCCACCAGGGGTTCGTGCCGCCGTTGGGGTCGGCCACCGGTGTGGTGTTGCGGTCGGTCTGGCAGTAGTCCCGCAGATAGATGTGCGACACGGTGTCCACGACGGTGGCGCTGGTTCGCGGGGCCTCGCGCAGGTGCACGTTGGTGGCGTAGACGTACACCATCTTGTACGCATCGGCGTTCGCGGGCCGCGCCTCGGCCGCGGGAGCCGCTGCGAGCGCACCCGCGGCGAGCACGGTGGCGGTGAGGGAGGGGACGAGGAGACGTAAGTGCCGTTGCCGGAGCCATGGCCGTTGCATGGTTCTCCCATCAACTCAACGGTGCTGGAAGGTTTCTGCGTTGGCAGGCTGGCATGGGGGAGCGGGCGGGGTCCAGGGGGAAATCGCACCTATGTCCGGACGGGGATCGTCCGGCGGTGGCGCGCCGGGCTGATCCCGTCAGAAGTCGGAGGTGTCCAGCTCGAGTTCGAGCGGTTCGGGGAGTTGCACTGGTTCACCGAACGGGCGCGGGCCGTCCACCTTCGTGTAACCGAGCTTGCCCGGCTCGGAGAAGAGCGTGCAAGACCGCTCCTGGCGATCCACGAGCAGGTAGAGAGGGGCCCTGTACTCCGCGTAACGGCGCCGCTTGACGATCCCGTCTGTTTCCCCGTTGGAGTCGGAGGTCACTTCCACGACAAGCAGGGTCTGCTCGGGCACGAGAGCCCCGGCGTCCGACGGTGCCAGATCCTCGGGAACGACAGCCAGGTCAGGGATGAACCAGTTGGGAGAGCCGGGAAGGTCCAAGTCGCCGCTGCCTGTGATGCAACCCAATTTGGCTGCAACGGGATCGACTTGTCTGCGGATGCTGGTGACGGCGCGTTCGTGGCCCCAGGAAGGCGACATTGGTGCGATGACCCCCTCTACGATCTCCACCCGGTCCCCCTGGTGGTGCTGGATCGCATACTTCAGCGCGGTTTCGGGGTCGTCGGCCGCGTACGTGTGAGGTTGCGTGCTCATCGGTCCTCCCGCGGACATCGTGACTGCAGCATGACGACTGTCCAGGGTCTACAGCTTCGAACGCCTGCCCTGTGCCGGTTCGCTGCAGCGGCCACTCGTACAGGTGATGATGCCCCTATGTCACGCACCTTCGAGGATCTCGTCGCCGAAGCCGAGTCGGTGTCCGTCGAGGGCTGGGACTTCTCCTGGCTCGACGGCCGGGCCACCGAGGAGCGGCCGTCATGGGGGTATCAGCGGCTGTTGAGCGGGCGCCTGGCGGAGGTGCCCGCCGCGCTGGACATCCAGACCGGCGGCGGGGAGGTGCTGGCGGGGGCGGGGCCGTTCCCGCCGGTCATGGCCGCCACGGAGTTCTGGCCGCCGAACCTCGCCAAGGCGACCCGGCTGCTGCACCCTCTGGGTGCCGTCGTCGTCGCCGACCCCGACGAGCCGCCGCTGCCGTTCGCCGACGAGGCGTTCGACCTGGTCGTCAGCCGTCACCCGGCGAGCGTGTGGTGGAGCGAGATCGCCCGGGTGCTGCGGCCGGGCGGCACCTATTTCGCCCAGCACGTCGGCCCGGGTTCCGTGTTCGAACTGGTGGAGTACTTCCTCGGGCCCCAGCCCCCGGCCCGCGGCAAACGGCATCCGGACGCCGAGACGGCCGAGGCCCGGGCGGCCGGCCTGGAGATGGCGGACGTGCGCATGGAGCGGCTGCGGATGGAGTTCTGCGACGTCGGCGCGGTGATCTACTTCCTGCGGAAGGTGATCTGGACCGTGCCCGGCTTCACGGTCGACGCCCACCGCGACCGGCTGCGCGAACTCCACGAGCGCATCGCGGCCGAGGGGCCGTTCGTGGCCCACTCGTGCCGGGTGCTCATCGAGGCCCGGAAGCCTGCCTGAGCCCCGATGCGGCCAGCGCCTTCGCCACCTCCGCCGCGGCGGAGGAATACGTCCGGACCTACGAGCCGCCCTGCCGTTCGTGATCGCCGATGACCCACCGGCCGTCGCCGGTCCGTTCGAGCGGACCGAGGTGTGCGTTCATGATCGGGAACGTTAGTCGGCGGCAGTCGCGCCGCACACCCCAAAGCCCCAGGTCGGCACGGATCGGCCCATCAGGACATGACCATTCACCGGCCATGTACTACTGTTATCTCGACATCGAGATATCTGCCGAGAAGGCGTACCGCTGTCGCGCCAGTAAGGCGTACCTAACTTAGGCACACCTTAGCGGGTCCGCGCGGTGATGGGGCGGCAGGATTGCCGTAGTACGCGAATTCATGCACATGAAGGAGACTGTCGTGTCGGCGAACAGCTTCGACGCTCGCAGCACCCTGCGGGTGGGCGACGAGTCGTACGAGATCTTCCGGCTGGACAAGGTGGAGGGCTCCGCGCGCCTCCCCTACAGCCTCAAGGTCCTCCTGGAGAACCTGCTCCGCACCGAGGACGGCGCCAACATCACCGCCGACCACATCCGCGCGCTCGGCAGCTGGGACTCCCAGGCCCAGCCCAGCCAGGAGATCCAGTTCACGCCGGCCCGCGTGATCATGCAGGACTTCACCGGCGTGCCCTGCGTCGTCGACCTCGCCACCATGCGCGAGGCCGTCAAGGAGCTCGGCGGCGACCCGGCGAAGATCAACCCGCTGGCCCCGGCCGAGCTGGTCATCGACCACTCCGTCATCGCCGACAAGTTCGGCACCAAGGACTCCTTCGCGCAGAACGTGGAGCTGGAGTACGGGCGCAACAAGGAGCGCTACCAGTTCCTGCGCTGGGGCCAGACCGCGTTCGACGAGTTCAAGGTCGTCCCGCCGGGCACCGGCATCGTCCACCAGGTGAACATCGAGCACCTGGCGCGTACGGTCATGGTCCGGGGTGGCCAGGCATACCCCGACACCCTCGTCGGCACCGACTCGCACACCACCATGGTCAACGGCCTCGGCGTCCTCGGCTGGGGCGTCGGCGGCATCGAGGCCGAGGCCGCGATGCTCGGTCAGCCGGTCTCCATGCTCATCCCGCGCGTCGTCGGCTTCAAGCTCACCGGCGAGCTGCCCGCCGGCACCACCGCCACCGACCTCGTCCTCACGATCACCGAGATGCTGCGCAAGCACGGTGTCGTCGGCAAGTTCGTCGAGTTCTACGGCGAGGGCGTCGCCGCCACCTCGCTGGCCAACCGCGCCACCATCGGCAACATGTCGCCGGAGTTCGGCTCCACCGCCGCGATCTTCCCGATCGACGGCGAGACCCTCAACTACCTGCGCCTGACCGGCCGCAGCGAGCAGCAGGTCGCGCTCGTCGAGGTCTACGCCAAGGAGCAGGGCCTGTGGCTGGACCCGGCCGCCGAGCCGGACTTCTCCGAGAAGCTCGAGCTCGACCTCTCCACGGTCGTCCCCTCCATCGCCGGCCCGAAGCGCCCGCAGGACCGCATCGTCCTCGCCGAGGCCAAGGCCCAGTTCGAGCGTGACGTCCTCAACTACGTCTCCACCGCCGACGAGGCGGGCGAGGAGTCCTTCCCGGCCTCCGACGCCCCGGCCGCCGCCAACGGCGTCCCGTCGAACCCGGTCACCGTCACCGCCCCCGACGGCTCGACCTACACGATCGACCACGGCGCCGTCACCGTCGCCGCGATCACCTCCTGCACCAACACCTCGAACCCGTACGTGATGGTGGCCGCGGCCCTCGTCGCGAAGAAGGCGGTCGAGAAGGGCCTGACCCGCAAGCCGTGGGTCAAGACCACCCTCGCCCCGGGCTCCAAGGTCGTCACCGACTACTTCGACAAGTCGGGCCTGACCCCGTACCTCGACAAGGTCGGCTTCAACCTCGTCGGCTACGGCTGCACCACCTGCATCGGCAACTCCGGCCCGCTGCCGGAGGAGGTCTCCAAGGCCGTCAACGACCACGACCTGGCCGTGACTTCGGTGCTCTCCGGCAACCGCAACTTCGAGGGCCGGATCAACCCCGACGTCAAGATGAACTACCTGGCCTCCCCGCCGCTGGTCGTCGCGTACGCCCTCGCGGGCTCCATGAAGGTGGACATCACGCGCGACGCCCTGGGCACGGACCGGGACGGCAACCCGGTCTTCCTGAAGGACATCTGGCCGAGCGAGGCCGAGGTCAACGACGTCGTGGCCAACGCCATCGGCGAGGACATGTTCAACAAGTCCTACCAGGACGTCTTCGCGGGCGACGCCCAGTGGCAGGCCCTCCCGGTCCCGACCGGCAACACCTTCGAGTGGGACGCCGAGTCCACCTACGTCCGCAAGCCCCCGTACTTCGAGGGCATGACGATGGAGACCACTCCCGTCAAGGACATCACCGGCGCCCGCGTCCTCGCCAAGCTGGGCGACTCGGTGACGACGGACCACATCTCGCCCGCCGGTGCGATCAAGGCCGACACCCCGGCCGGCAAGTACCTCACGGAGCACGGCGTTGAGCGCCGCGACTTCAACAGCTACGGCTCCCGCCGCGGCAACCACGAGGTCATGATCCGCGGTACGTTCGCCAACATCCGCCTGCGCAACCAGATCGCGCCGGGCACGGAGGGCGGCTTCACCCGCGACTTCACGAAGGCCGACGCCCCGGTGTCGTTCATCTACGACGCCTCGCAGAACTACCAGGCCGCCGGCACCCCGCTGGTCGTCCTGGCCGGCAAGGAGTACGGCTCCGGCTCGTCCCGCGACTGGGCGGCCAAGGGCACCGCGCTCCTCGGCGTCAAGGCCGTCATCGCCGAGTCCTACGAGCGCATCCACCGCTCCAACCTGATCGGCATGGGCGTCCTGCCCCTGCAGTTCCCGGAGGGCGCCTCGGCGGAGTCCCTCGGCCTGACCGGCGAGGAGACCTTCTCCTTCGCCGGCGTGACCGAGCTCAACGAGGGCCGCACGCCGCGCACGGTCAAGGTCACGACCGACACGGGCGTGGAGTTCGACGCGGTCGTCCGCATCGACACCCCCGGTGAGGCGGACTACTACCGCAACGGCGGCATCATGCAGTACGTGCTGCGCTCGCTGATCCGCAAGTAAGCGGCACGAAGCGAGAGGGCCGCACCCCGAGGGATCGGGGTGCGGCCCTTTGCCGTCAGAAGAGGCTGTTGTACTGGCCCCAACCGCCGCCGATGCGGACGCGGTTGTCGAAGGGGTCGTTCTGGTTGCCGTTGCCCTTGTACAGCCAGAGCACGCCGTCGCGGTCGCGGGCGAGCATGTCGCTGCGGCCGTCGGCGTTCATGTCACCGGTGGACAGCAGCATGTCGTACGTGTTCCAACCGCCGCCGACGCGGACGCGGCTCTCGAACGGGTCGTTGATGTTGCCGGTGCCCTTGTAGAACCACAGCACACCGTCGCGGTCCTTGGCGACGATGTCGGTCTTGCCGTCGCCGTTGAGGTCGCCGCGGCCGACGATGTCGGTGTAGATGTCCCACCCGCGGCCGATACGGACACGGTCGCCGAGGGTGCCGTCCTGACGGGCCTGGTAGAGCCACAGGACACCGGACTTGTCACGGGCGATGAGGTCGGCGTGACCGCTGCCGGTGAGGTCGCCGGGGGAGAGGATGCGGTCGTAGGTGTTCCAGCCGCCGCCGATCAGCTTCGGCTGCGGCTCGTCGTTCTCGTTCTCGGGAACGCTGGTGAAGATCAGCGAGCCGTCGGTGGCGCGGAGGTAGAGACCGTCCATCAGACCGTGCTGGTTGAGGTCGACCTGCACCGATGCGGTGACGTCCCGCGAGTCGCTGTCCTTGACGATGTCCCGGTCGCCGAAGCCGCCTTGGAGGTTCGGCTCGTACGTGTAGACCTCGCCGGATGCCTTGGTGGCGAACAGCGGGAAGAAGGGCGCGGCAGCGGTCGGGTGGACCGGGGCGTGCTGAACCGCCGGGGCGGTCTTCAGGAGTGCCGGGACGGGCGGCGCCGGGGTGGCGGCGGCGGTTCCGGCGGTGGCACCGACCAGTGCGGCAGCGATTGCTGCGGTGGCGAGACGCGAGAGTGCGCGTCCGCGCTTGCGGCCGGAGAGTTGGGCCACGTGGTGCTCCTATGGCAGGTAAGAAAGACGTGACGCCCTCGAACGGGGCATCACGGTAACTCCTGGATCTTTACACGGGATCTTCAAAAATCAACCGGCTCTGATGCTCGGTTCAGAAAAGGTTGTTGTACTGGTCCCAACCGCCGCCGATGCGGGTGCGGTTGTCGAAGGGGTCCTGCTGGTTGCCGTTGCCCCTGTAGAGCCACAGGACGCCGTTGCGGTCGCGCGCCAGCAGGTCGCTGCGGCCATCGAAGTCCACATCACCCGTCGACACCAGGAAGTCGTATTGGTCCCAGCCGCCCCCGATGCGGACACGGCTCTGGAAGGGGTCGCGGTAGTCGCCGGTGCCTTTGTAGAACCAGAGGACGCCTTGACGGTCTTTTGCGACGATGTCGGTTTTGCCGTCGCCGTCGAGGTCACCGCGTCCGACGATGTCGGTGTACCGGTCCCAGCCGGGCCCCACCCGGAATCGGTCGCTCAGCGTGCCGTCCGGGTATGCGAGGTAGATCCAGAGAACCCCGGACTGGTCACGCGCCAGCAGGTCGGGCTCCTTGGCACCGCCGAGGTTGCCCGGGACCAGGATACGGTCGTAGATGTTCCAACCGCTCCCGATCTTCTTGGCTTTGCCCTCCCCCTGGGTCAGGTACAACGAGCCGTCAAGGGTCCTGAAATAGTGGCCGTCCGCGATGCCGTCCTGGTTCAGGTCGACCTGAATAATCGAGGTGATGCCCCACCACTTGTCTGTGATCTGCTCGCGATCGCCGAACCCTCCGTGCTGGTCGGGCCAGTAGCGGTAGAGCTCTCCGGATCCTCGGGACGCCATCAACGGGAAGCGGGGCGACTCGGCTCGGGATTCTCCGTTGGCCGCACGCGTTGCGGTCGGGGACTGGACGGTGGTTTCGACGGTCTTCACCGGTGCCGGGGTGTCCGCTGCGGCGGTTCCGGCTGTGGTGCCGATCAGTGCGGCGGCTATCGCTGTGGTGGCGAGGCGCGTGAGCGTACGTCCGCGCTTGTGGACGGGGAGTTGAGCCACGTGGTTCTCCTGTGATTTGAGGCAAGGCGCGACATTCCATGTGGGATGCCGCGATACGTCCTTGATCATTCCACGGGGCACTGACACGGCAGGGGCCGCACCTTGTGGCGGTGCGGCCCCTGGTCTGCTGACCGAGAGACTCAGAACAGCAGGCGGTACTGGTCCCAACCGCCGCCGATGCGGGTGCGGTTGTCGAAGGGGTCCTGCTGGTTGCCGTTGCCCTTGTAGAGCCACATGACGCCGTCACGGTCGCGGGCGAGCAGGTCGCTCTGGCCGTCGCGGTCGACGTCGCCGGTAGCGATCAACGTGTTGTAGGTGTTCCAGCCCTGGCCGACCTTGACGCGGTTGTCGAAGGGGTCATTGGTGCTGCCGTTGCCCTTGTAGAACCAGAGGACACCCTGGCGGTCCTTGGCGACGATGTCGGGCTTGCCGTCACCGTTGAGGTCGCCCAGGCCGGCGATGTCGGTGAACTGGTCCCAGCCGCCGCCGACGCGGATTCGGTCGCTCAGGGTGTTGTCCGAGCGGACCTTGTAGCGCCACAGCACACCGGACTTGTCCCGGGCCAGAATGTCCGACCCGTCGGAGCCACCGAGGTCACCGGGGGAGAAGATGTGGTTGTAGATGTTCCAGCCGGGGCCGATCTCCTGCTTGGGCTCGCCGTCGTCCGGGAAGAAGAGCAGCTGGCCGTCAAAGCCGCGGATGTACTCGCCGTCGGGGTGGCCGTCCTGGTCCTTGTCGACCGGGACGGCGGCGGAGACGCCGTCCCAGTGGGTGCCGAACCACTCCCGGTCCTTGAAGTTGCCGCGGCCGTTGGGCTCATAGCCCCAGAGCCAGCCGAGGTCGTCGACCGCGCGCAGCGGGAAAGACGGGGTGCTTGCGCTGGGTGAGAAGGCGGTTGCCCGCGGCGCGGCCTGCGGAACACCGGACTTCGCGGCTTTCTCGGGGGCCGGGTCGGTGGCAGGGGCAGCGGATGCGGTCCCGGCGGCGGTGCCAATCAGTGCCGCGGCGATCGCTGCGGTGACGGCACGCGACAGGACGCGTCCGCGCTTGCGGCCAGGAAGGTGAGTCACGTAAGACTCCATCGAATCGAAGGGTGAGATGTGACGAACCCCGTCGAAGCGAAGGATCGTCACCCAATCACCAGGATCCTTTCACATCCTCTTTACCTGTCAAATGCAATTGCTTGACCTTGGTGCTCAGGCCGTGGCCAGGTCGGAACTCACCGGTCGGCTGCGGCTCCGTACTGCGGTAGAGGAACCTGGATGGAAGGACCCCTGCCCCGCCTCTCAAGCGGCGGGGCAGGGGGTCCGGCAGGAGATGGGGCAGGATGCGTCAGGAACCCGTGGGCCACATGAGGCTGCGCTCACCGAGCATTCCGTCGTCCTTGCCGGGGTACAGGTAGAGGTCACCACTGCCATTGATGGCCGCGATGTCGCTCTTGCCGTCGCGGTTGAAGTCACCGCCCATCATGGCCCGGTACGTGTCCCAGGTGTTGTCACGCCACATGTAGGTGCCGTCATCGAACGTGCCCTGGGCGTTGCCCCGGTACAGGTGCATTGCGCCGTTGTTCGCGATGGCTGCGATGTCATCCCGGCCGTCGCCGTTGAAGTCGCCGGTGGTGATGTGCTTCTTGAACCAAGTCTTGTCACGCCACATCTCGCGCCGCGAGTCCAGGAGTACGCCATCGGAGCCCGTCGTGTAGGCGTACAGAGAGCCGTCCTTCGTGATGGCGAGCAGCCCGTCGCGGCCAGAACTGTCAGCCTTGTAGCGTGCAACGTGCGGCATTCCGTCCCAGGTGTTATCCCTCCACATGGTCAGCGGTTCACCCAGTGGCCCGTCTTTCTTCCCGGGGTAGAGGCGAAGACTGCCGTCGTAGGTGATCGCAGCGATGTCAGCCACACCGTCGCCATTGAAGTCGCCACCGATAATCTTTTGCATCTTGGGCCAGCTGGCGTCGTGAGCCCACAGCTCACGACCGTACTCAAGCTTGCCATCTGATGCCGTGTAGAACGCGTACAGGTTGCCGTCGCCCATCACCGCCGCTACGTCAGGACGACCGTCGCCATTGAAGTCGGCTGATGTGACGACGTCGGTTGTGCCTTTGTTTGCTCTATCCAGAGGGTTCTTCGCGCCCTTATGCAGGACGTCCTTGTACATGGATGCCAGACGGGTTCGCTGAATCCAGCTGTTGACGTCGTCGACCCGGGTCCCGACGGCCTCGTTGCGGCCTTCAGCGGAGCCGAAGCATCCTCCTTGCGATGAGGTGCTGTTGATCCCGACGAGCTCGAAGCGACCTTCATTCTCCCGGAAGATAGGGCTGCCAGCGTCACCCTGGCAGATGCCTGCACCGGACGGAGACTTTCCGGCGATGTTGAAGCTGCCGTTCTGCACCGATTCCACGGTGAAGGCGGCAGCGTGCATGCGATCCGGGACCCACTCGTCCTTGGTCCGTCCAAAGCCGCTTGACCTCAGGCCCTCGCCCTTGACGGGCGCAGTGGTTCCGACGGCGATCGGCTTGGGGCGGGAAAACGGGGAAGCAAGCTTGGGGGCGAAGGGGCCGGAGCTGATCTGTTCGGAGCTGACCCTGGCCATGACCAGGTCACGGTTCTCGTGAGGGACGAGCTCAACGATCTCGACTGTCATGATCCTGGTGGCAACAGGGTTACGGAAGTTGGGGAGATCGGCGCTATCGAGACTTACAGAGGCCTTCTTCTTGGGTGTGCCAGCTGTGACCTTTGAACCCTCCTGAGGACTGTCAGCAAAGCAGCTGGCTGCCGTGAGAATCCATCGCGGGTCGACCAGTGTGCCCGAGCAGATGCGCTCCCCATCGCCGATGTGGATCTTTGCGGTGAATGGATACTGCCCTTCCTGGGCCTCATCACCTACGACAGCATGAGCAGGGGTGCCGGTCAGGACGCCGGCGGCGACGGAGGCCGTGAGAATCCCTGCGAGCCACGCAGCGCGTGAACCCTTGCCAGACATGTTCTTCCTTACGAGTAGTGCTGCGTGGGCAGTAGTGGGTTTCTGCGGTGGAACGCTTCCGAACGTCACTTCTTGGCGACGATCTCCATGAGAGTGAACTCGCGGTTCAGGGGATCATCGGCGGCCTTGCCGACAGCGGTCCACATGTTCTTGTCCAGCTTGAAGGATTTCTCTTCACCTGGCGTCACCATGTTGAGGTTCACGTCGTAGTCGTTGCCCATCGCGCCGTAGACACGGGGGAGTTCCAGGCTGAGGTAGCCGGTCTTGCCAATGACGCGGAAGCAGTACCGGCCCTGGCCGACTGTGTCGACCTTCTGCATGCCACGAGCGGATATTTCGATGAGGCCGGGGCGGCTGTCGCAATCGACGAGCGTGATGTGCCCATCACCCCGCTTGAGCTTGATGCCGCGTTCTGTGAAAATCTTGTCGGCCTGCGGGTAGTCCAAATATTCAACGGTGGAGGACTGGGAGTCTTTTTCCTCGGCCATGGCATTGACGGAGCCGGCCGCAGCCATGGCAGTTGTGACGGCACCGATGATCAGTGTGCGGCGAAATAGCCTCATTGGTTTGGTTCCTTGCTCTTGAGATGCGGCCGTGACAAACCAGCTCGTCCCGAATGGTGCGCAGGCATGCCTGTTGGTGGGAGCCGGGTGGACGGAGCACCCTTCCTGACGGTTGAGGCGTGATTAGACGGCCGCCGGTCGGCCCCTCCGGCCATCCTGGCTGGCGGTGCCACTGAAACCACGTGTGGTGTGTTGTCCGCTGAGCGTCGCTGACATCGCGCCATACCGCCGTCTTGCTTGAGGTGTGACGTTCAGCCGGTCACGCCATGGTTGGGGGTTCTTGGCGGGTTCATCCCTTCCAGGAGGGTAGCCGGGGAAGGGACCGCCATGTCGGTTTAGTTATACGATCTTGCGTGCGCGATCGCAACTGTCGGCGCGTTGCGTGCCGTGGTCGCGATGCGCTCCGGCGGCATGACTGTCGGAGCTGCGACTCGCCCCTGCTCAACTTGCCCAAGTGGTGGGTGGGCTCAGGTCGAAGCCCAGTGGGCTGTGCAACGGAAGTATGTGAACGCGCCTTGTTCGATAAGGGACTTGGCGGCCCACCCGGCTCCGGTTCCTGTCGTTCGCCGACGGCGCGTCGACTGCCCTGTGCTCGAATCAGGCAAGGTCGCGTCACTGTCCGGCTCTGCCTGGAGGGGATGGCTGACGTTCCGTCATATCTGCGGGCTTCGTCAGTGTATATGCCGTCTTCGGGGGCTCGGCGACTCTTGGGGTCGCACACCCCAAACGTACCGTCCAGTCTGCTTCGCATACGATCAGGCGCTGTGTCGCAGCACATGCACGGCACATGACAGACCGTCAAGCGGTCTGGCGAAGTCTTTGAGGGGACATGACCAACAAGAGACCGATAGCTGGTCTGCCGCGCACAGAGAACTTGCGCGCGAGATTCGTATCCATTGCAGCCCTGAGCATGGCTGCCGTCGTCCTCGGTACGACGACGGCAGGCGCGGCTCCTGCCAGCCCCGACGGGTTGCCTCTTCCGGCGAACGCCCGTGCCCAGGTAATTGAAGCCTGGAACCTCGGTGGGACAGCGACGAGGGACGCCGCGGAGATGGCTTTGCTCGGCTCCGACCAGGACATCAGCACGTTCCTGAAGTCAGGGCTGGACCGAGCGAAGGCCGAAGACGAGCGCTTCGCCGTTCTCAAGATGCTCAGCACTGCCGGTGACAGTGTCCGTGAGGCGGCGTCGAAGGCACTGAGCGGTTCGGATGCGGACATTCACGAGTTCGTGAAGTCTGGCTATAAGAACCCGCTGGAAGATGATCGGCGTACTGCCATCCTCATGGCGATGAACCATGGGGGGGACGCGGTCCGTGAAGCAGGGGATCAAGCGCTCAAGAAGGGCTCCAGCGACGCCCTGAGCACGTTCCTTCAGGAGGGCCTGGACGAGGCCCAGGAAGAGGACGACCGCTTCCAAGTCCTGAAGATCATGAAAAACGGCGGACCGGAGGTGAAGAAGCTGGGCGACCGTGCCCTGAAGGGCACAGCCCAGGACCGCAAGGAATTCCTTGAGACCGGGCAGCACCTGGCTCGATCCCGGGACCAGGAAAGTTTGACCGTCGCTCAGCTGGCCCAAGTTGCCGATGAGGCGGGTAAGCGAGCCAAGGCGGAGACCGATGCGGCCAAGGAGGCCGGCAAACGGGCCGAGGACGCGGCGGCGAAAGCCAAGGAAGCTGCGCTGAAGGCTGCCAAGGAGACCGAGGCAGCCAAGAACGACATGCAGAAGGCGGGCCAGGCCGCCAATCGCGCTGCCGCCGCGGCCCAGGGCGCTGCTGATGCTGCGCGTACGGCAATCGCCGCGTCGAACACTGCGGTATCCGCTGCGCGAACGGCTGCGAACGCCGCCCAAGCGGCTGCAGCCGCTGCTGCGGCCGCTGGTCAAGCCGCTGCACGCGCCTACTTTGCAGCTTCCGCTGCTGCTGGCAACGCTGGTGAAGCAGCAGCGGCCCGTCAGGCTGCCCAGGCCGCACGAGATGCAGCGGCTGGCGCCCGTACAGCGGCCGCGGCAGCCGAGCACGCTGCCGATGCCAGCGCAGAGGCCGGTCGTTCCGGGGCGGCTGCCGCGCGGGCCGCACAGGACGCGGCGGCTGCGGCCGGTGCTGCGGCGGAGGCCAGCAGTGCGGCGGGCGAAGCCAGCGCACAGGCCCGCCGGGCTCGTGAGGCCGCAGGCGTCGCTCGCGATGCGGCTGCCACCGCGACCGCTGCGGCTGAGAGGGCTCAGTCACTGGCCAACCGAGCAGCGTCTGCAGCTCGTGAGGCGCACAAATTTGCCAACAGTGCTGCTGAGCATGCTGAGAAGGCTGCCAAGGCGGCGGACGAGGCTGCGGCGCAGGCTGGCAAAGCCCAAGACTGGGCGAACGAGGCCACGGAGCATGCCAATGCTGCCATCAATGCCGCCAAGACGGCCTCTGACGCGGTGGCACAGGCGCAGAAGACCGAGCAACTCGCCCGTGACTCCGAAAAAGCCCAACTCGAGGCCGACACGCAGGCCGGAATCGAGGAGGCAAAGGCCTTCAAGAAGGCCGACCGGGTCACGCACAGTCGGATTGCGCAGCTGCAGAAGCAGACAAATGACACCGATGAGGCCACGAAACAGCTTCTGAAGAAGGCCGCCGAGCCGGGTATAGGTGACAAAACCGCAGCCGAGCTGGGGCGCAAGGCTGCTGTCAATCTGCTGCGCAGCTCCGCAACTTGGACACGGGGCGCTGCTGAGACTGCGCTGTCCGGAACGGACAGCGCAGTCGTCAGCTGGGTCAAGACGGAATATCGTCGGGCCCAGCAGCTGGATGACAGGGATAAGGTTCTCTACCTCGGAAAGATCGGCGGTCCAGCGCTCGCCGAGGCGGCTCAGAAGACGCTGGAGAGCAACGACCCGAGCCAGGTAGAGAAGTTTCTCACCGAAGGTTCGTACGACGTTCAGTCCGAGGATTACCGGTTCCAGGTCCTCAAACTCATGAATGAAGCCGGGCAGTCCGTCAAGGAAGCGGGCAGTGCCGCTTTGAAGGACGGGAGCGTCAAGGTTCTGAGCGCCTTCCTGCTCGACGGGTACCAGGACGCCCTCGCCGAGGACGACCGGGTCCAGACCCTCGCCATCATGAACAGCGGTGGTCCGGCTGTGAAGGCCGCTGCCCAGGTCGCGATGGCTGGCCCCACGTCCATGCAGCACGACTTCGTGACAGGCGTCCGGTACAAGGCCGCACAGCTCGACGCTGACACGGCCACCCATGTGGCCTCTGTGCAAGCGATGATCGCCAACGCCGCCCGAGCAGCGGCCACCGCGAACCAGAACGCCTCAGAAGCCTACGAGGTCGCCGCCAACGCCCGTGCCAAGGCCAAGGAAGCCGGCGAATGGGCCGACAAGGCCAAGGCTTCCGCCAAGGAAGCTCAGGGATACGCCGACCAGGCACAGAGGAAGGCCCAGGAAGCCGATGCATCGGCGGCTTCTGCAGCAACCTCTGCACAGAAGGCGAAGGAAGCAGCGTCGACGGCTCAGCAGGCCGCCCGCCAGGCCAACTACTCGGCCAATCAGGCTACTGCGTCCGCCGAGCAGGCCGCTGCGTCGGCCAGCAGCGCTCAGGCATCGGCGGCAAGCGCCAGTCAGTCGGCCGTTAGCGCCGGCAGGGATGCTGCAGCGGCGTCTCAAGCTGCTGTCGAGGCCAAGGGCATCGCGATCCAGAAGTACCAGGCGGAACAGGAGGCTGCCGCTGCCAAGGCAGTACAGGAAGCCCGCGAGAACACTGCGAACGGCATCGACCCCGCCGACAATCCCAAGAACGACTCCCTCACCCTGGCCAGTTTCAATTCGGGAGGCGGGAAGGGGGACGATCACGAGACGGCAAGGAAGTGGGCCAGTTACCTTCGCATGGCGGGAGGTGCCTCGGGACTTCTCGCCTGGGGCTTCGGGAAGATACCGAAGGGAATTCCCTACGTCGGGCAGATAGGGGCCTGGGGTCAGGGCATTGCAAGGGGGATATCGATAGGATCCGGAGTAGGCGCGTCGGCCCTGACCTTCTATGCCGACGGCCATCTCGACGAAGTCCTCCAAGAGGCCGGTATCGGCTGGAACCAGTACCTCTATGGAAACACGGGGCGGGGGGCAAGCCCAGTCGCCAGGGCGATGGGTATCATCACGCGAAAGACCAATGAAGCCGTGGATGGCTTCAAGTCCGGCATCAGGCGATTGTTCGACTGACCGGCCTGAGTCCGCAAGAAGCTGTGGGGCCCGCTCCGCGGGCCCCACAGGCCAGCTCAAGGGGCAATGTATGCAACCTCCCTCAATCCCTCTCTCCGTATGGTGGAGTATTTCCGCCGCAGTGACAGTGGTATTTGTCGTCTTCTTTGTCACCATCCTTCCGAACCGGCAGCACAGGGTTCGAATATGCTCCATCCCTATATATCTCGCTACAGCTTCAGCGGTGCTCGCCTTCATCGGATTCTTGGGGGCGCGGCAATCGCAGATCTGTTACAGTGCTGCGGTCCTGGGGATCATCCTGGCCTTCATTGGGCGCCGAAAGACCATGAAGCGGGCGATCTCTGAATATGCCAATCGTTCCGATGGGGCAGAGGTGAAACCTACTCTCGGAATGTACATGCAGGTCGTCCTGGCGATCGTTGGGGTGATCGTGCTCGGGGCGTGGCTCGCCTAAAGGCCCGGCTCGCGACCGCTTACGAGCCTCGGCAGTTGCCCCTCGGGCCGCGGTCAGTGCGCAAGCAGCGACGGTCGGCGCAAGCAGTCCGCTCTGAGCGTTGGCCGCGCCCGGCCCAGGATTCGGCGCATGGCTCAGGCCCCACCCCGCCCCGCCAACAACTCCACCTCCGCCAACGTCCCCGAACCCCCCACCACCCGCAGCCGGTACCGCCCGTACGTCCCCGCCCGGCTCACCCCGAACACCCGCGTCTGCCGGTTCCAGGCAAACGTCTCACCGTCCCGCCTGTCGACCTCCGCCCACGTCTCCCCGTCGTCCGCCGAGCCTTCCAGCACCCAGCTCCGCGGAGCCCGCCCCCTATCCGCGCCCGACGTCAGCGTGTAGGACGTCACCGGACCCGCCCCGTCCGTCACCTCGAACTCCGCCGTCTCGAAAGTCGCCTCCGTCCGCGACGAGTTGTCCGTCAGAGGCGAGCTGCCCGGCACCGTCACGTCCACCGCCGGCGACGGCACCCGGCCCTCATCCTTCGTAATCGACGTCGGGCCCGCGTCCACCCCCGCCCCCCACTTCGACGGCTTCGGCCCCATCGTGAACTCCAGCGTGCCGCCCGCCGCCACCACCGCATGCGGCAGCGCCGTCGAGTTCCATGGCTTGCCGTTCACCTTCACGCCTTGCACGTACACATTGCGGGCGCTGTTGCCCGGCGCGTGCACCACCCACTTCTTGCCGTTCTCCAAGTGCACCGTCGCCTTCTTGAAGAGCGGTGAGCCGATCGCGTATTCGCCCTCGCCCATCACCAGCGGGTAGAAGCCCAGGGCGCTGAACACGTACCACGCCGACATCTCGCCGTTGTCCTCGTCGCCCGGGTATCCCTGGCCGATCTCGCTGCCCAGGTACAGACGCGACAGCACCTCCCGCACCTTCGCCTGCGTCTTCCACGGTCGGCCCGCCGCGTCGTACAGGTACGCAATGTGGTGCGAAGGCTGGTTGCTGTGGCCGTACATGCCCATGCGGACGTCCCGCGCCTCCGTCATCTCGTGGATGACGCCGCCGTACGAGCCCGCGAATTCAGGGGCGCCCGTCTCGGGCGTGGCGAAGAACTCGTCCAGTTTCTCCGCCAGTCCGGACCTGCCCCCGTACAGCGTCGCCAGGCCCCTCGTGTCCTGGACCGCCGGGAAGGCGAAGTTCCAGCCGTTCGTCTCCGTGTAGTCGTAGCCCCACACCCGCGGGTCGTACTCCTCCGGCGGCAGGCGCCATTCGCCCTGTTCGTCCTTGCCCTGGAAGAAGCCGATGCGGTGGTCGAAGAGGTGGACGTAGCCCAGTGCGCGGTTGAGGAAGTAGTCCGACTCCTCGCGGTATCGCTGCTTGTGCGTTTTCGCGTACAGCGCCTTGCCCATCTTCGCCAGGCCGAAGTCGTTCAAGTAGCCCTCCACGGACCACGAGACGCCCTCCGGTGTCTTCGTGCTCGTGTAGCCCAGGAAGGGGGACGTGTCCATTCCCTTGCGGCCCACCCCGGGGTTGTCCGGCGCCACCGTCGCGTTCTTCAGCGCGGCTTCGTATGCCGCTTCCGCGTCCAGCCCAACGCCCTTTACGTACGCGTCCGCGAAGGCCACGTCCGAGCTCGTGCCCGTCATCAGGTCGGCGTAGCCGGGGGACGACCAGCGGGAGATCCAACCCCCGTCCCTGTACTGCTGGATGAAGCCGTCGGCCATCCGGGCGGCTTCCCGCGGAGTGAACAGCGCATACGCCGGCCACGCCGTGCGGTACGTGTCCCAGAAGCCGTTGTTGACGTACATCTCGCCGTCGACGATCTTCGCGCCCGTGTGGGTCGGAGTGTTCTCGCCCGTCGGAGGGGAGAACGGGCTCGCATAGCGCGGCACCGGGTGCGCCGCCGTGCCCGTGTTCTCGTAGCCCGAGTTGGGGTAGAGGTACAGGCGGTACAGGTTCGAATAGAGCGTCGTCAGCTGGTCCTTGGTCGCACCCTCCACCTCGATGCGGCCCAGCAGCGCGTCCCACGCCGCCCGCGCGCGGTCCCGCACGCCCTCGAACGTCGTGCCCTCCGGGATCTCCTGGGCGAGGTTGGCCTTGGCCTGGTCGATGCCGATGAGGGACGTCGCGATGCGCAGATTGACCGTGCGGGACCCGAAGCGGAAGTAGCCCGCGACGCCCCTCGCGTCGCCGCCCCCGCTCGCCGTCACCGGTGCGTCGAAGACCCCGTACACGAACATCCGCCCCGCGCCCGTCGACAGGCCGCTCTTCACGTCCGTCCAGGCACTGAACGCCCCGTGCTCCGGGTCGAGCGTCAGGCCGCCCTCCCGCCGGACGTTGTCGAGGATGACGGACGCGTCCGGCCCCGGGAACGTGAAGCGCATCATCGCCGCGTGGTCGGCCGGGGCGATCTCCGCCCGCAGGCCGTTGTCGAACGTGACGCCGTAGTAGTGGGGGCGCGCGGTCTCGTGCTCGTGCCGGAAGGGCAGCGCGCGCGCCTTGCGCGCCGGATCCGGGATGCCGGTCGCCGTCGACGGCATCACCTGGAACGTCTGCCGGTCGCCCATCCACGGACTCGGCTCGTGGCTCGCGCTGAACGCCTGGATCGTGGGGAGGTTGTCGTCGTTGTTGGCCGCCGCGTACTGGTACAGCCAGTCGGTCGAGCCGGCGTTGGTCACCGGGGTCCAGAAGTTGAAGCCGTGCGGGACCGCGGTCGCGGGGAAGGTGTTGCCGCGGGAGAAGTTGGAGCTGGAATTGGTGCCGCGCGTGGTGACCGCCCGGTCCGCCGGGTGGGCCGGAGGGTGTTCCTCCGGGGCCGGTGCGATCGAGACGTCGTCGATCCAGCCGCGGAACTTCGCCGGGCCGACGGGGGAGTCGTAGGCCACCAGGATGCGGGCGACGGTCTTGCCCGCGGCGACCTCGCCGATCCGCGACTCCTTGGCGTTCCACTGGTTCACGTACAGCGTCTTCGACTCCGCCTGACCCTGCGGAGTCAGCGGCGCGCCGTGCTGGTCGACGGCGCCCAGATGAGAGAGATAGGTGCCGTCCGTGAAGGCCAGGTCGACCGCGACGTGGGTGGCCGGGTAGCGCGGGTCGCGCTCGGGCATGGCGGGGAAGACCTTGTACGCGAGCACGGTCTGCGGCGTGACCTCGGTGTGCACGGCGAAGACCTTGTTGTACGAGTACGCGTGGCCGGTCGCCAGATGGGTGCCGCCGTAGCGCAGGGCGTGGGTGCCGGTGAAGCCCACGTGGGCCTTGGCGGTGGGCGAGCCGGTGGGGCCGCGGTCGACGTAGCTGCGCATCTCGGGCGGCGGGGGCGGGCCGGCGTCGGCGGTGGCGATCTGGACCTCGGCGAGCTGGGTGATGCTGTCGCCGTTGTTGCGGGTTATCTCCAGGCGGTACTGGCGGTACGGGCGGGACGGCTCGAAGTCGAACTCCCTGGTCTGCTGGCGGCGTTCGAAGGTCTCGCCCTCGCGGGTGTCCAGGGTGGTCCAGGACTTGCCGTCGTCGGAGCCGAGGAAATTCCAGTCCCGCGGGTCGCGCGCGGGGGCGTCGTTGGCGGAGGTCAGCGCGTAGCGCACGGCCGGCACGGGCTCGGACAGCTGGAACTCCAGCCACGCCGTGCGGGCGAAGACCAGCCATTTGGTGGCGCCCTCGCCGTCGACCAGGTTCTCCTTGACCTCGCCGGCCTCGGTGTTCTCGCCGCTCGCGCGGACGGCGGTGACCTTGCCGGTCACGTTGCCGGGGATGCCGCTGGTGTCGCTGCCGTCGACACCGGAGGCGAGCTTGCGGCCGTCGGGCCCCGTCTCGACCGTGTTCAGCCAATCGGGCTGCGGCTCGCCGGGCTCGAAGGAGGAGGCGAAGCGCTCCTGCCCGGCTCCGGCGGTGCGCCCGGCGGATGCCGCCATGGCGTTGCTCCCTGTCGTCTGAGGGGTAGTCATCAGCAGAGCCGCCACGAGGAGGACCGCGAGGGCGGCCCACCGACGGTGCCCGGGACGGAGTCCGAGTCTGTGTCGCATCCCTCGCCTCTCCACGCATCCGACAACGTTGTCACCCCGTATCGCGCAGTGATAAGTAGGGCGTGCGACGCCATGAGTGTCAAGAGTTCCGGGGATGGTGTCGCCGGGGGACGGGGCCGTGGCCGGACGCGGGTGCCGTGGGTGTCGGAGAGGTCTCAACTCGGGAAAGACTGACGGCCGAAGCTGCTCCCGATCTTGCCCAGTTGATCGGAGTGGACTATACCTGTCGGCGTCCGGGGCGGCCGCGCGGCCGCCTTGCCGGTACGTACCCAGCACGCACCCAGTACACACCCAGGTACACACCCAGCACACCAGGCTTCAACGCTTCAACTGACCCGCGGTGTCGGGCCCTTCGTACGGCGAGTCCTCGACGGCGAATCGGCAAGGGGAGACCGGTGCACCGCCTGAGTCCTGTGGGAGAGCGAGGACTTGCGCATGGGAACCACCCCGGAATTCAGCCGGCGCGATCTGATCAAACGGGCCGCCGCAGCCGGACTGTTCGCCGTCCCGGCGATGAGTGCGCTGAGCGCCTGCGCGAGCAGCGGCGGCGGCAGCAGTGACAACCATGTGGACAAGGGGAAGAAGAGCGCCAAGAACCCCTTGGCCGTCAATGAGACCGCGCCGCTCGACGTCGTCATCTTCAACGGCGGATTCGGCGACCAGTACGCCAAGGACGCCGAGGCGGAGTACAAGGCGGCCTTCCCCAAGGCCCAGGTCAAGCACGCCGCCACGCAGGACATCCAGACCGAGCTGCAGCCCCGGTTCAACGGCGGTACCCCGCCGGACCTCATCGACAACTCCGGTGCCAAGCAGATGGACATGGGCACGCTCGTAGGAAAGCAGCAGCTGACCGATCTCAACGCCCTGCTGGACGCCCCCTCCTTCGACGACCCCGCCAAGAAGGTGCGCGACACCCTGCGCCCCGGCGTCGTGGAGATGGGGCAGTTCGAGGGCAGCGAGACCTGGATCCTCTACTACGCCTACACCGTCTACGGCGTCTGGTACTCGAAGACCAATCTGCAGAAGCTCGACGCCCAATACCCCGAGACCTGGGACGACATGCTCAAGGTCTGCGAGGCGGCGAAGAAGAAGGGCATCGCCGGCTGGACGTACGCCGGCAAGTACCCGTACTACCTGCCCTTCAGCCTCTACCCCTTCATCGCCAAGATCGGCGGTGTCGAGGTGCTGAACCGCATCGACAACCTGGAGCCGAACGCCTGGAAGGACCCGGCCGTCAAGGCCGCCTTCGACGCGTATGACGAGCTCTACAAGAAGGGCTACATCCTCCAGGGCACGCCCGGCCTCACCCATATCGAGTCGCAGACCGCCTGGAACGAGGGCAAGGCGCTGTTCATCCCCAACGGTTCGTGGGTGGAGAACGAGTCGAAGAAGACCACGCCCAAGGACTTCCAGATGGCCGTCGGGGCGCCGTCCAGCCTCGACAGGAACGACAAGATGCCGTTCGGCACCCTGTGGGCCGCGGGCGGCGAGCCGTTCATCGTGCCGAAGAACGCCAAGAACCCCCAGGGCGGCATGGAGTTGCTGCGGGTGATGCTCGGCAAGAAGTCCTCCCAGAACTTCGTCCAGAAGGTGTCCTCCCTCACCTCCTTCAACGGCGGCACCGAGGGGATCGCGCTGCCGCCGGGGCTCGCCTCCTCCCAGGAGGCCCTCGCCAAGGCCGGGAAGAACGTCGTCAACCCCCGGATCCAGGACTGGTACGTGGCCCTGCAGAAGGAGAAGATCGGGGTGGGGGCGCTCGGGGAGATGATGGCCGGCCGGATGACCCCGGACGAGGCGATCACGAAGATCCAGCGTTACGCCGACGAGACGGCCAAGGACGACTCCGTCAAGAAGTACAAGCACAAGTAGGGGCTTCAGTACGCACGCACGGAATCGGGTCGGGACGGGATCGGGACGGATCGGGGTCGGAGGGCATGCAGCACGGCAAGTACCGCTTCATCGTGGGGTTTCTGGTCCTGCCCCTGGCGATCTACGGGATATTCGTGATCTCGCCGTTCGTCCAGGCCATCTACTACTCCTTCACGGACTGGACGGGCCTGAGCCCCGACTTCGCGGTGACGGGCTTCAAGAACTATCAACGGCTCTGGCACGACGAGGTGTTCTGGAAGGCCGTGGGACACAACGTCCTGCTGTTGCTGATCCTGCCGTTGGTGACGCTCGGACTCGGCCTGTTCTTCGCGTTCATGCTCAACGTCGGCGGCCGCCGCAGGAAGGGCGCGGCGGTGGCCGGGGTACGCGGCTCCGGCGTCTACAAGGTCGTGTACTTCTTTCCCCAGGTGCTCTCGATCGCCATCGTCGCCCTGCTCTTCCAGTTCGGATACAACCCCAACAGCGGTGCCCTCAACTCCCTGCTCCGGGCGGTCGGTCTGGGGTCCGTCCACCCGGAGTGGCTGGGCGATCCGCGGCTCGCGCTGTGGTGCGTGATGGCGGTGATGGTCTGGAGCAACGTCGGCTTCTACGTGGTGCTGTTCTCGGCCGGCATGAGCTCCATTCCGAAGGACTTCTACGAGGCCGCTCTGCTGGACGGCGCCAACCGCCTCCAGACCTTCTTCCGGATCACGCTGCCGCTGCTGTGGGACACGGTGCAGACCGGCTGGGTCTACATGGGCATCATGGCGCTCGACGGCTTCGCGGTCGTGCAGATCATGACCGTGGGGCCGGGCGGGCCGGACTATTCCACGGAAGTGCTCTCCTTCTACCTCTACACGAAGGCGTTCCGGGACGGGCAGGCCGGATACGCCACCACGCTCGGAGTGGCGCTGCTCATCGTCACCCTCCTCTTCGCGGGCATCGTGATGAAGCTCGGCCGGCGCGAACGACTGGAGTACTGATGCCCGTACGCGATTCCCGACGTTCCCGGCGGGCCGATCCGCAGCGGGCAGGCGGCGAGGGGCGGGTGCTCAACGTCTTCTCGCACGGGGTCCTCGTGCTGTGGGGGCTGATGGTGACGCTGCCGCTGCTGTGGGCGGTGATGAGCGCCTTCAAGACCGACAAGGAGATCTTCACCTCGCCCTGGGCGCTGCCGGGCCGGCTGCACTTCGACGCCTGGGGGCGGGCGTGGTCCCAGGCGCACATGAGCCAGTACTTCCTCAATTCGCTGATCGTCGTGGCGGGTTCGCTGTTCGGGACGATGCTGCTGGGGTCGATGGCGGCCTATGTGCTGGCCCGTTTCGAGTTCCCCGGCAACCGTCTGGTCTATTTCCTCTTCGTGGGCGGGATGAGCTTTCCGATCATCCTGGCGCTGGTGCCGCTGTTCTTCGTGATGAAGAACATGCAGCTGCTGAACACCTACCCCGGGCTGATCCTGGTCTACATCGCCTACTCGCTGCCGTTCACGATCTTCTTCCTCAGCGGCTTCTTCCGGACGCTGCCGACGACGGTGGCGGAGGCGGCGCTGATCGACGGGGCGTCGCACACCCGGACCTTCTTCCAGGTGATGCTGCCGATGGCCCGGCCGGGGCTGATCAGCGTCGGCATCTTCAACTTCCTGGGCCAGTGGAACCAGTACCTGCTGCCCACGGTGCTCAACGTCGGCGACGAGAACCGCAAGCTGCTGCCGCAGGGCCTGGTGGCCCTCGCCGTGAACCAGGGCTACCGGGGCGACTGGTCGGGGCTGTTCGCGGGGCTGGTGATGGCGATGCTGCCGGTGCTCGCCGCCTACATCGTCTTCCAGCGGCAGGTGCAGGCGGGGCTGACGGCGGGTGCACTGAAGTAGGTGCGCCGAAGGAGGCAGCGCGAGGCAGCCACCCCTGACTGCATAAATTCGCCATGTCTCCACCCCTGTGGGTGACTGTGCACTCCGCGTTCCTGCAGGCAGACTCTTTTCCCCACAGGGGGAGGGGGAACGCCATGGGACGGAAACCGCCACCGACCATCCGCCAGAAGCGGCTGGGCGCCGAGCTGCGCCGGCTGCGCGAGGCGGCCGGCATGTCCGGGGAGCACGCCGCGGCGGCGCTGGAGTGCGGGCAGGCGAAGATCAGCCGGATCGAGACGGGGGCGAACGGCATCCGGCCGTTCGAGCTCCGCGGCCTGCTGAAGGCCTACGGGGTCGCGGACCAGGAGCTGGTCGAGTCGCTCGTCGAGATGGCCAAGGAGGGACGCCGGCAGGGCTGGTGGAACCAGTACGCGAAGACCTTCCCCGGCATCGTGGACCTGGCGCACCTGGAGTCCACCGCCGTGTGCATCCGCACCTGGCAGACCGTGCTCGTCCCCGGCCTCCTCCAGGCGCCGGGCTACATGCGCGCGCTGTTCCGGCGCGGCCGGCGCGCGTACACCGAGGCCCAGGTCGAGCAGTGCGTGGAGGCCCGGACGGCCCGGCAGCAGGTCTTCGAGAAGGCCGATCCGCCGGAGTACCGGGCCGTGCTCTACGAGGCGGTGCTGCGCTCGTGCGTGGGCGGGGAGACGGTGATGCGCCGGCAGCTGGAGCACATCGCGGAGCTGGCGGAGAGCGGGCGGGTCTCGGTACGGGTCGTGCCGTTCGGGAGCGGGGCGCACGGGGGGCTGGACGGTTCGTTCGTGCTCTACGGCACGGCGTGCCCGGGGATGGACGTCGTCCTCATGGACGGGCTGGCGGGGACGGCGCACCTCGATCAGGAGGAGGACGTGCAGCGGTACCACAGGGTCTTCGACGGCCTCACCGCCCTCGCGCTGGATCCGGCGCGGTCGCTGGAGATGATCAAGGCGCATGCCGTTTGCCCTTCGTGCTGAGAGGGTGCTTCTTCGGCTGCGGGTCCGTCGTGGTTGCCCGCGCAGTTCCCCGCGCCCCTTACGGGGCGTGACGCCCCCGTACGATGAGGGGTCGGCTGTTTCCGGACCTTGACGTGAGGCAACCCGGACGGCTGAGCTTAGAGTTCAGATGTTGTAGAAACGGCGTGGGAGTGGATGGGCGTGGAAACTCCGGGTTCGCAGTCGTCGCTGCACCGGGCCAACCTGGAGCGCGTCGTGCGCGCGGTCCGTATGGCGGGGTCGCTCACCCAGGCCGAGATCGCCCGCACCACGGGCCTTTCCGCCGCCACGGTCTCCAACATCGTCCGGGAACTGAGGGACAGCGGCACGGTCGAGGTGACGCCCACCTCCTCCGGCGGGCGGCGGGCCCGCAGCGTCTCGCTCTCCGGTGACTCCGGGATCGTCGTGGGCGTCGACTTCGGCCACACCCACCTGCGCGTCGCCATCGGCAACCTCGCCCACCGGGTGCTGGCCGAGGAGGCCGAGCCGCTGGACGTGGACGCCTCGGCCGCGCAGGGCCTGGAGCGCGCCGAGCAGCTGGTCGGCCGGCTGATCAAGGCCGCCGGGATCAGCCCCGGCAAGATCGTCGGAGTGGGGCTGGGGGTCCCGGGGCCGATCGACGTGGAGTCCGGGGTGCTGGGCTCGACCGCGATCCTGCCCGGCTGGGTCGGCACCAATCCCCGGGAGGACCTCGCGGCCCGGCTCGGTGTCCCCGTCCACGTCGACAACGATGCCAACCTCGGCGCCCTCGGCGAGCTCGTCTGGGGCGCCGGCCGCGGGGCCACGGACCTGGCCTACATCAAGGTCGCCAGCGGCGTGGGCGCCGGACTGGTGATCAACGGGCGGATCTACCGGGGCCCGGGCGGCACCGCCGGGGAGATCGGGCACATCACGCTGGACGAGTCCGGGCCGGTGTGCCGCTGCGGCAACCGCGGCTGCCTGGAGACGTTCGCCGCCGCCCGGCACGTGCTGCCGCTGCTCCATTCGGCGCACGGCACCGATCTGACCGTGGTGCGCATGGTCGAGCTCGCGCGCGCGGGCGACCCCGGCTGCCGGCGCGTGATCGGGGACGTCGGACGGCACATCGGCAGCGCCGTGGCGAGCCTGTGCAATCTGCTCAACCCCAGCCGGGTGGTGCTCGGCGGGGAGCTCGCGGAGGCCGGCGAGCTGGTGCTCGGGCCCATCCGCGAATCGGTCTCGCGGTACGCGATCCCCAGTGCGGCACGGCAGTTGGAGGTCGTGCCGGGGGCGCTGGGCGGCCGTTCCGAGGTGCTCGGCGCACTGGCGCTGGTGCTCAGCGAGATGGGCGACTCGAGCCTGCTGGAGGAGACCCGTCCGGCGGACGCCCCTGCGCTTGCCTGACGGGCGCCGCGGTGGTCCGATGGCTCTGACCGCCCCTTGGTTCCGCCCCTGGTTTCGAGTGCTCTGAGTTCACAGAGGTAACGAATGGCATCGTTGCCATGTCGTTAAGACGCTACTTCTTGACGCTGTTTGGGCTGCGCAGAAGACTTCCAGCCACCTCGGCCGCGATGACGCGGCCTCGTCAGGGAGGTATCTGCACGTGAACACGCATCTGCGCCGTGCCGTCGTGGCCGTGGCGGCGCTCTCCATGGCGGCGGGGCTCGCGGCCTGCGGCAAGGCCAAGGAAGCGGGCGGTGGCTCCACGAAGGAGAAGAAGGGCGCGCTGACGATCGGGCTGCTGCTGCCGGAGAATCAGACCGCCCGTTACGAGCGTTTCGACAAGCCTTTGATCGAGAAGAAGATCAAGGAGCTGGCGGGTACGGACACCACGATTCTCTACGAGAACGCCAAGCAGGACGCGTCGGTTCAGCAGCAGCAGGTCGACACGATGATCACGAAGAAGGTCGATGCGCTGATCCTGGACGCGGTGGATGCGAAGTCGATAGCGAGCTCGGTGAAGAAGGCCGCGGGCAAGGGCATTCCGGTCGTGGCCTACGACCGGCTGGCCGAGGGGCCGGTGAAGGCCTACACCTCCGTCGACAACGAGCGCGTCGGCAAGATCCAGGCCGAGTCGCTGCTCAAGGCGCTGGGCGACAACGCCTCCAAGGGCCAGGTCGTGATGATGAACGGCTCCGTCACCGATCCCAACGCGAAGATGTACAAGGACGGTGCGCATTCCGTCCTGGACGGCAAGGTGAAGATCGGCAAGGAGTACGACACCAAGGAGTGGAAGCCGGAGAACGCCAACGAGAACATGAAGGGCGCGATCTCCTCGCTCGGCAAGGACAACATCGTCGGGGTGTATTCCGCGAACGACGGTATGGCGGGCGGCATCATCACCGCGCTCAAGAGTGCCGGCTTCGACAAGCTCCCTCCGGTCACCGGCCAGGACGCCGAACTCTCCGCTGTGCAACGGATTCTGACGGGCGAGCAGTACATGAGCGTCTACAAGCCCTATAAGCCCGAGGCGGATGCCGCCGCGGAGATGGCCGTCGCCCTCGCCCGCGGCAACAAGCTCGACACCGTCGCGAAATCCACTGTCGACAGTGGTTCCAGGAAGAAGATCCCCGCCATCATCGTCACGCCCTTCGCCCTGACCAAGGACGACATCAAGCAGTACGTGGGCAAGGAGGGCTTCTTCATCCTCAATGAGATCTGCACCGCCAGGTACGCGGCGGACTGTGCCAAAGCCGGCCTGAAGTAGAGCGGGTGGCGAAGGAGTTGAGCGACATGCCTGCTGTGCCCGTGCTGGCGTTGCGTGGTGTCTCCAAGCGGTTCGGGGCCGTCCAGGCGCTGAGTGAGGTCGAGTTGGAGATCCGTGCCGGTGAGGTGGTCGCCCTGGTGGGTGACAACGGTGCCGGAAAGTCCACTTTGGTCAAGGCGATTGCCGGGGTGGGGCCGGCGGACGAGGGGGTGATCGAGTGGGAGGGCCGGCCGGTTGCCGTGGACCGTCCCCACACCGCCCAGGAGCTGGGTATCGCGACCGTCTACCAGGATCTCGCGCTGTGCGACAACCTCGATGTCGTCGGCAACCTCTTCCTCGGCCGGGAGACCGTGCGCGCCGGGGTGCTGGACGAGGTCGAGATGGAACGCCGCGCCCGTGAGTTGCTGGCCACCCTCTCCATCCGCATCCCCAGCGTCCGCATCCCGGTCGCGTCGCTGTCGGGCGGGCAGCGCCAGACCGTGGCCATCGCCCGTTCCCTGCTGGGCGAGCCCAAGGTCGTCATCCTGGACGAGCCCACCGCCGCCCTCGGCGTCGAGCAGACCGCCCAGGTCCTGGACCTGGTGGAGCGGCTGCGCGAACGCGGCCTCGCCGTCATCCTCATCAGCCACAACATGGCCGACGTCAAGGCCGTCGCCGACCGCGTCGCGGTCCTGCGCCTGGGCCGCAACAACGGCACCTTCGACGTCCGCACCACCAGCCAGGAAGACATCATCTCGGCCATCACCGGCGCCACCGACAACGCCGTCACCCGCCGCCGGGCACGCACTGCGGAGTCGCAGGGGGAGGGGGAGCAATGACCACGGACCTCACACCGGCCGAGGACAACGGCCGTCCGCAGGAGGCCCCGCCCGCCGCCGTCGCCACCGCCGTCGATCCGCGGCTGCTGGTCCGCCAGGAGGGTTTCGCGGGTTACTGGAGCGAGTTCGGGCGCAAGCTGCGCAGCGGTGAACTGGGTTCGCTGCCCGTGGTGGTCGGGCTGATCGTGATCGGTCTGGTCTTCCAGCTGAAGGACTCCGCCTTCCTCGGCCCGGAGAACCTCTCCAACCTCTTCGTCACCGCCGCGGGCACCGGGCTGATCGCGGTCGGCATCGTCTTCGTCCTCATCCTCGGTGAAATCGACCTCTCCGTCGGCTCCGTCAGCGGACTCGCAGCCGCCGTCTTCGCGGTCCTCAACATCAACCACGGCATGCCGGAATGGCTCGCCCTGATCGTCGCCGTCCTCTCCGGCGCGGTCATCGGTGCCCTGCACGGCTTCTTCTTCGCGCGGATCGGCGTGCCCGCCTTCGTCGTCACCCTGGCCGGACTCCTCGGCTGGAACGGCCTGATGCTCCAAGTGCTCGGCTCCGACGGCACCATCAACCTCGACGACTCGGGGCTGGTCGCCCAGCTGACCAACCACTACTTCACCGACATCTCCGCGGCCTACGGCCTGGCGACCCTGTGCGTGGCGGCGTTCTTCCTGTTCTCGTACCGCGACAGCAGGCGCCGGGAGGCGGCCGGGGTGCCCAGCCGGCCGGTGAGCGAGATCGTGCTGCGCACGGCCGTGCTCGCGGTGCCGGCGTTCGTGGTGGCGTGGCTGTTCAACCAGTACAAGGGGCTGCCGCTGGCCGTGGTGATCTTTCTCGGGGTGGTCGTCGCCTCCGACTTCGTGCTGCGGCGTACTCGTTACGGGCGCACGGTCTATGCCCTGGGCGGGAGTGTGGAGGCCGCGCGGCGTGCGGGCATCAACGTCGCGGCCGTGCGGATCTCGGTGTTCGCGCTGTCCGGCACGATGGCAGCGCTGGGCGGGATGTTCCTGGCCTCGCAGATCAACGCCGCCAACCAGTCCTCCGGCGCGGGCAGCCTGCTGATGAACGCCATCGCCGCGGCCGTCATCGGCGGCACCAGCCTCTTCGGCGGCCGCGGGCGTACCTGGTCGGCGTTGCTGGGCGTGCTCGTCATCCAGTCCATCGCCTCCGGCATGGCCCTCCTCGGCATCGCCTCCGCCGTCCAGTACATGATCACCGGCGCGGTGCTGCTGGCCGCCGTCGTCATCGACTCGGTGTCGCGGAAGACGCAGAAGACCGCCGGGCGGGTCTGACCGCGTACCGATGGGCCCGGACCGCGCTGCGGTCCGGGCCCACTGCCGTGCTCAAGTGCTGAAGTGCTCGCGTACTCAATCGTTCACGTGCTCACGTACTCAGGCGCGCGCTGCCGTCGTCGGTGGAGCCGGAGGCGAAGGCGGCGGTGCCGTTGGGGGTGCCGAGGCCGGTGGGGCCGTTGTAGCCGGGGCCCCCGGTGCACAGGTAGGACGGGCTGCAGCTGCCGTTGGCGCCGCTGGTCACGTTGTTGAGCGCCGAGGGGTGGGCGTAGGGGTACGAGGCCGGGTACGTGCCCGCGGCCGGGGTGCCGGCCAGCGCGTACACGGAGGCGATGATCGGCGACGAGGCGCTGGTGCCGCCGTAGACGTTCCAGCCGGTGGCCTGGTAGCTGTCGTAGACCGCGACGCCCGTGGCGGGGTCGGCGACGGCCGCGACGTCGGCGACGCTGCGGTTGGTGCAGCCGGTGTCCTGCTGCCAGGACGGCTTGGGGTCGTACGCGGAGCAGCCGGAGCCCGCGCCCTGGCCGCCGAAGCTGGAGCCCCACACCGACTCGGACCAGCCGCGGCTGCTGCTGTCGCGGGTGAGCGAGGTGCCGCCCACGGCCGTCACGTACTGGGAGGCCGCCGGGTACTCCACGCCGTAGCCGCTGTCGCCGGAGCTCACGGTGATGGCGACGCCGGGGTGGTTGAAGTAGGACGAGTCGGAGGCGGTGTCGGTCGCGTCCTCGTTGCCGCCGTAGCTGTTGGAGACGTACTTGGCGCCCATGGTGACGGCGCGGTTCACGGCTGCGCCCAGGTCGTCCATGGTGGCGCTGTTCGCCTCGACGAGCAGGATGTGGCACTGCGGGCAGACCGCGCTGACCATGTCGACGTCGAGGGAGATCTCGCCGGCCCAGCCGGAGTCGGCCGTCGGGTAGGTGGTGCCGCCGTTCTGGTCCGCCTTCTGGAAGCAGCCGTTGGCGGTGCTGCACTCGGGCAGGCCGTACTGGGCGCGGTAAGTGGCCAGGTCCTGCTCGGCGTTGGGGTCGTCGTACGCGTCGACGATGGCCACGGTGGCACCGGAACCGGCGCCGGAGGGCAGGTTGTAGGCGCTCTGCAGGTCGGCGGGGCCGAGGCCGGACGGGGCGGCGTCGGTGATGCCGAGGTGCTGCATGACGTCGGTGCGGACCAGACCCAGGCAGTGCATCTGCCCCGGCTGCGCGCTTTCGGAGCAGAGCTGCCGGACGTGGGGGCCGTCGGTGTGGGGGGAGACGGCGGCGGACGAGGCGGGGGCGGCGGCTATCAGACCGCCGCTGACCAGGGCCGCGAGGGAGAACAGGGCGGCGACGGCGCGGCCGGTGGGCCGTCTTGAGCCGGGGGACCCGGAACTCGTGGGGTGCATGGATGGGCCTCCATGGGGGGTGTCCGCCTGCGGTGCACAGGCAGGCCGATGAATGTAGAGGGCATGACAATCACGCCCTCCGAAAAGTGCCACCCCGGTGAGTGGTGGCACTGTCCCGAAAGTAGCGACGCCCCCTCCGGCCGACAACAGCCCTACGGCAAAGGCTTGTTATGGGCGCAACTCCGGCGGTCACCGGGTGATCTCCGGCGGATAGCGTGGGCGTCATGGAGCCGGAGCAGGAAACCGTCGCCGGCCTCGTGGCGCTCGGGCTGTCGCGGTACGAGGCGCGCGTCTACCAGGCCCTGGTCAGGCGCGAGGCGTTCACGGCCGCCCAGGTCGCCCGCGAGGCCGGGGTGCCCCGCCAGCGGATCTACGACGTCCTGGACGCGCTCGCCCGCAGCGGCCTGGCCACGGCCCACGGCGGACGGGTCGCCACCTGGTCCGCCATCGCCCCCGAACTGGCCCTCACCCGGCTGATGGCCCGCCGCAGGGAGACGCTCGAGGAGCTGGAGCGCGTCTCGGCCGGGCTCGCGGCGGCCCTGCTGCCGCTATGGACCGACGGCCGCACGCACACCGACCCGCTCGACTACATCGAGGTGCTCCGCGACCCCGGCACCATCGCCGACCGGTTCGCCGCCATCCAGACCCAGGCCACCGGCGAGCTCCTCACCTTCTGCCGGCCCCCCTTCGTCGCCCCCACCCGCAACACCGCCGGCATCAAGGCGGCCCGCCGCATCAGCCGCGAGGGCGGCACGGTCCGGGCCGTCTACACCCGGGACACGCTCGACGACCCGGAGCTGAAGGAGAGCGTCCTGCGCTTCGGCCAGGCGGGGGAGGAGGCCCGCTTCGCCGCGGAGCTGCCGCTGAAGCTCGTCGTCGCCGACGCCTCGCTCGTCCTGTGCGACATGCCCGATCCGGTGGCCGGCACCGGCTCCACCACCGCCCTCTACATCGAGCACCCGGCCCTGGCATCCTGTCTCCGCCTGGCTTTTCAGACGGTTTGGGAACGCGCTGCGCCGAACGCGTGACATAGGTCGCATTACCCGTTCACTGTGATCGCGGACGGAAGATTAGACTCGACGGGATCACTAGTCAGCGTCGACCGACACTCAAGGAGGCACGGGTGGCCCTGCTGACCCGCATCGGGGGACCGCGCGACCTGGACCGGCTCGGCCCGGAGCAGCTCGACCGGCTGGCCGCGGAGATCCGTTCCTTCCTCGTCGACGCAGTCGCGAAGACCGGCGGCCACCTCGGACCCAACCTCGGCGTGGTGGAGCTCACCATCGCCCTGCACCGGGTGTTCGACTCCCCGAAGGACAGGATCCTCTTCGACACCGGCCACCAGGCCTACGTCCACAAGCTGCTCACCGGCCGCCAGGACTTCTCCCGGCTGCGCTCCAGGGACGGCCTCTCCGGCTACCCCTCCCGCGCCGAGTCCGAGCACGACGTGATCGAGAACAGCCACGCCTCGACGGTCCTGGGCTGGGCCGACGGCCTCGCCAAGGCCAACGAGGTGCGCGGCCGCAAGGACCACGTCGTCGCCGTCATCGGCGACGGGGCGCTGACCGGCGGCATGGCCTGGGAGGCGCTGAACAACATCGCCGCCGCCAAGGACCGCCCGCTCGTCATCGTCGTCAACGACAACGAGCGCTCCTACGCGCCCACCATCGGCGGCCTGGCCAACCACCTCGCCACCCTGCGCACCACCGACGGCTACGAGCGCTTCCTGGCCCGCGGCAAGGACCTGCTGGAGCGCACCCCCGTCCTCGGCAAGCCCCTCTACGAGACGCTGCACGGCGCCAAGAAGGGCCTCAAGGACTTCATCGCCCCGCAGGGCATGTTCGAGGACCTCGGCCTGAAGTACGTCGGCCCCATCGACGGCCACGACATGGAGGCCCTGGAGTCCGCCCTGCAGCGCGCCAAGCGCTTCAACGGCCCCGTCCTCGTCCACTGCCTCACCGAGAAGGGCCGCGGCTACAAGCCCGCCGAGCAGCACGAGGGCGACCGCTTCCACGGCATCGGCGTCATCCACCCGGACACCGGCCTCCCGGTCTCCTCCGGCGGCACCAGCTGGACCTCGGTCTTCGGCGAGGAGATGGTCAAGCTCGGCCGCGAGCGCGACGACATCGTGGCCATCACCGCCGCCATGATGCAGCCCGTCGGCCTGCAGCCCTTCGCCAAGGCCTTCCCCGACCGCGTCTACGACGTGGGCATCGCCGAGCAGCACGCGGCCGTCTCCGCGGCCGGCCTCGCCACGGGCGGCCTGCACCCGGTCTTCGCGGTCTACGCGACCTTCCTCAACCGCGCCTTCGACCAGGTCCTGATGGACGTCGCCCTGCACAAGTGCGGTGTGACGTTCGTCCTGGACCGCGCCGGCGTCACCGGCGACGACGGCGCCTCCCACAACGGCATGTGGGACATGTCGATCCTCCAGGTCGTCCCCGGCCTGCGGATCGCGGCCCCGCGCGACGCCGACCAGGTGCGCGCCCAGCTGCGCGAGGCCGTCGAGGTCAAGGACGCCCCCACCGTCGTGCGCTACTCCAAGGGCACCGTCGGCCCGGCCGTCGAGGCCGTCGGCCGCATCGGCGGCATGGACGTCCTCCGCCGCCCGGCCGAGGACGCCGCCCTCCCCCGTAGCCTGAACGGCACGGGAGGTACCCCCACGGACGTGCTCCTCGTCTCCGTCGGCGCGCTCGCCCCGATGTGCCTGGAGATCGCCGACCTGCTCGACAAGCAGGGCATCTCCTCGACCGTCGTCGACCCCCGCTGGGTCAAGCCGGTCGACGAGGCGCTGCCCGGGCTCGCCGCGGAGCACCGCGTCGTCGTCACCGTCGAGGACAACGGCCGTGTCGGCGGCGTCGGTTCGGCGGTCGCCCAGGCCCTGCGCGACGCGGGCGTCGACCTCCCGCTGCGCGACTTCGGCATCCCCGCCCGCTTCCTGGACCACGCCTCCCGCAAGGAGGTCATGGCGGAGATCGGCCTCACGGCGCCGGACATCGCCCGCCAGGTGACGGGGCTGGTGGCCAAGCTGGACGGGCGGCTGGACGACGCCACGGCCGCCGACGCCGCGGAGCCGGCGCGGGACTGAGGTCCTCCGGTCCTGAAACGCCGGTCCTGAAACGCCGGACGGGCTGAAGAACACCCTCCATCGGGTGAATCCTGCACGGGGGTGGCCGTTGCCACCCCCGAACGGGTTCCATCATCGCGAAGACTCGCGACGGTGGAGGTGAGCCGATGACCCGCGGTACGCGCGGCGTGTTCCGGACGAAGACGGTCGAGCAGTCCATCCAGGACACCGAAGAACCGGAACACGCGCTCAAGAAGTCCCTCACCGCACTCGACCTCACGGTCTTCGGTGTCGGTGTCGTCATCGGCACCGGCATCTTCGTGCTCACCGGAAAGGTCGCCAAGCAGAACGCCGGGCCCGCCGTGGCGCTGGCCTTCGTCCTCGCCGGCGTCGTGTGCGGGCTCGCGGCCCTGTGCTACGCGGAGTTCGCCTCCACCGTCCCGGTCGCCGGGTCCGCGTACACCTTCTCGTACGCCACGCTCGGCGAACTGCCCGCCTGGATCATCGGCTGGGACCTGATCCTGGAGCTGGCGCTGGGCTGCGCCGTGGTCGCCGTCGGCTGGTCCGGCTACATCCGGTCGCTGCTGGACAACGCCGGCTGGCACCTGCCGGCCGAGCTCAGCGGCCCGCACGGCGGCACGTTCGGCTTCGACATCCTCGCCTGTGCGCTGGTCCTGCTGCTGACGGTCGTCCTCGTCGCGGGAATAAAGCTTTCCTCGCGGGTGACCGCGGTGGTGGTCGCGGTGAAGGTCACCGTCGTCCTCATCGTCATCGTCGTGGGCGCCTTCCTGATCAACGGCGACAACTACAAGCCGTTCATCCCGCCCGCCCAGGGCACCTCCGGCAACAACGGGCTCGCCGCACCGCTCTCGCAGCTGATGTTCGGCTTCACCCCGTCGAACTTCGGCGTCATGGGCATCTTCTCGGCCGCCGCCGTCGTCTTCTTCGCCTTCATCGGCTTCGACATCGTCGCCACCGCCGCCGAGGAGACCCGCAACCCGCAGCACGACGTCCCCCGCGGCATCCTCGGCTCGCTCGCCATCTGCACCGCGCTGTACGTGGGCGTCTCCATCGTCGTCACCGGCATGGAGAAGTACAGCCGGCTCTCGACGGAGGCGCCGCTCGCCGACGCGTTCAAGAGCCGGGGGCACCCCTTCTGGGCCGGTCTGATCAGCTTCGGCGCCGCGGTCGGCCTGACCACCGTCTGCATGATCCTGCTGCTCGGCCAGAGCCGGGTGTTCTTCGCCATGAGCCGCGACGGGCTGCTGCCGCGCTTCTTCTCGACGGTCCATCCCCGCTTCGGCACCCCCTACCGTTCGACGGTCCTGCTGGGCGTGGTCGTGGCGGTGGTGGCGGGGTTCACCTCGATCGACGTCCTGGCCGAACTGGTCAACATCGGCACGCTGTTCGCCTTCGTCGTCGTCGCGCTCGGCGTGATCATCCTGCGCCGCCGACGGCCCGACCTGCCGCGGGCCTTCCGCACCCCGTTCGTCCCGGCCGTGCCGGTGCTGTCGGTGACGGCGTCGGTGTGGCTGATGCTCAACCTGCCCGCGGAGACGTGGCTGCGGTTCGCGGCGTGGATGGTGCTGGGCGTGGCGGTGTACTTCGCGTACGGGCACCGGCACAGCCGGGTGGGCGGGGGCGCTCCTTAGGGGGCGCTCAGCCCCGCACTGCGCGCGGCCCCACAACCTCTGCGCCGAGTGCCCGCACCCGGCCCCGCAGCTCCCGGTCCGCAGTGACCACGATGCACCGCCGCCCGGGCGCCCGGGCGGCGACGATCTCCACGATCCGGTCGTCGCCGCTGCCCGCGGCGGCGACGACCCGCACCCCCGGCACCGGGCCGACGCCCCGTGCCGCCCCCTCCACCACGAGGACGATCTCCAGCGGCCCGGTCGGCGGCTGCACGGCCCCGCCCGGCAGCCCGTCCGCCGCGTACGCGGCAAGCCCGTCGCGCAGTCGTCCGGCGGCACCGGCGCGGTCGCGCCACCAGCCGTCGGGCACGGAGCCGACGACATTCGCCGCATCCACGACGAGAAGTGCTGTGTGATCGTTCACGGGCCGGTCCTCCACGCCGGACAGCCTTGCACGCCCGACGGTCCGCCGGGCGTGCAATGTTAGGGTCGGGCGTCGGTAAAGCCGACGAACTCCCCCACGAGAGAGGCTGGCAGCGAGTCATGGCAGTGCGGACGGCCGCCCACACCACCGGCTGGTTGCTGAGGGGCAAGGACGGCCGGCTGACGGCCTACGCCCCGGCCCAGGACGGCGTCACGCGCTGGACCGAGACCCGCCCCGGCTGGACCGGCCCCCAGCACCTGGCCATGCCCGGCCTGGAGCCCTGCCTGTCCATAGCGCAGACCCCCGAGGGGTACGTGTACCTGGCCGGCCTGCGCCGCCGGGCGCACGAGGACGGCCGGGCCGAGACGGACGTCGTCTACACCACCCAGTTCCAGCCCGGCCGCGCCGTCACCAACTGGCGCACGCTCGGCACTCCGTACGGCAGGGACTGGGAGCGCGCGGACCGGATCGGCGCCCCCACCGCGGTCGTGGACGCCGAGGGTCTCTTCCTCGTCCTGCGCAACGCGGGCAACGGGCTGAGCGCGCGCAAGCAGGACGCCAAGGGCATCTGGGGCCCGTGGCTGGACCTGGGGGGCAGCCGGGTGCTCGACCCGGTGTCCGCCGCGGCGACCGCCGAGGGCCGGGCGGAACTGCTCGCCCCCGCGAACGAGGTCGTCCTGCGCTGGCGCCAGGAGGAGCCCGGCGGCGAGTTCGTCCGCACCCTCAACACCCCCGCGAAGCCGCTGCCCGGCTCGCTGGCGTCCGTGTCCCTCGGCGACGGGCGCATCGCGCACTTCTGGCGGGACGCGACGGATTCCGCGCTGCTGGTGCAGCACCCCGAGGCCGGGCAGGAAGGCGCGGAGGCCCCTGCGCCGCTTCCCCTCGCCTCGCCGGATCCCGGCGGTTCGGGTCCGGTGGTCGCGCTGCGCGCGACGGTGGACGGGGGTGCCTGCACCGTCATGGCGCAGCGCGCCGCGTCGGGGCGGGCGGCCGTGGCCGTCGTGCCGGACGGCCAGGACGACCCGGCCCGGGTGTCGTGGTCGGAGCCGGGCACCGAACCGTGCTCGGGCGTCCCGGCGCTCGCCCTCGACGGTGACGACCGTGTCGTGCTGGCCTTCGTCGCGGAGGACGGCGGGCTGCGGGTGGCGCGTCAGCGCACCGTCGGCGCGGAGCTGGAGTTCGGGGAGTGGGAGCGGGCCTGAGCGGCCCGCAGGACGCGAAGTCGCGCCGCGCCCCTTCAGTCCGCGGTGACCACCGTGAACGAGGCGCGGTAGAGCGCGTGGTCGGACTCGGCGAACTTCTCGATGTCCGCGCGGGGTCCGGTGAAGTGCCTGCGATCCGCGAAAATGTAGTCGATCTTCTGTCCCCCGGGGACCGTGCCCCGGTCCCCCTCGTCGGCCTCGACGAACCGTCCCGGCGGGTCCGGCGTGCCATGGGCAGCGTGCGGGCCGCCATAGAGGTTCGCCATGGCGGGGGAGTCCGGCCGTAGGTTCATGTCGCCCGCGATGACGAGCGGGACGTCCGGCGGGAAGAGCGACGGGTCGTCCGTCCACTGCCGGATCTCGCGCATCTGCTCGGGCGCCTTCCCATTGGCGTGTGCCGTACAGGCTTTGAGCGGCCGCCCGGCGAACGAGGTGCCGGCGCACAGCAGCCCCCGCGCGACGTTCACGGTGCGGCCGCCGTTGGTGTAGGTCTCGTCGCCGGTGTTCCGGAAGGCGTGGTACTCCTGCCTTCCGGTCTGCACCTCCTGCCGGCTGAGGACGGCGGATCCGTAGCGCTGGTCCCTCCCGCAGTTGACGACGTTGTCCTGCGACGAGGCGTAGGTGCCGTCCATCGCGTAGCCGGCTGCCCGCAACTGCCTTCTGAGGGCCGCGTACTGCGAGTGACAGACCTCGTTGAGGGAGATGACGTCCGGGGCGTGAGCGACGGCATTCTCGACGACCCGGGCGATCGAACTGCCCGGCCCCGAGGCGCCCTTGTTCCCTTCCTTGCCCGAACACCGGTGGGCGGCACCGCAGATGTTGTAGTGCATCACCTTGATCCGCGGGGTCGTGTCCCTCGCCTGCGGGACCGCGCCCGGCGCGAGCATGCCGAGGCAGACGGCCAGGGCGGCGAGGGCCGTCCTGCGGCGGGAGGCTGCGGGGATCGTCCGGCGGGCCTCGGAAGGCATGCCTAGACCACCCGGCCCGGCCCCATCGGGCTGCCCACCGCCGACGAGAGCTGGCGCCGGACGTGCAGCCGGCCGTCCGTGCCGACGGTGGCCGCGACGACCCGGCCCGAGGCGTCGAGGGCCAGGGACGGGGCGTGGGTGAACATCTCGCCCGCCTCGCGCCAACGGGGGCCCGGGATGTTCTTGTCGCGGTCGGGAAGGGACAACGCCAGGCGGCCGCGAGCGCTGCGGTGTGCCAGATAGGCCTCCCGGGCGCCGCGCTCCGGGGCCCAGACCGCGGCGACAGGACCGGTGCCGCCGTGGCCGCCGAGGCCGGCGCCCGCGCCGGGCCAGCGGCCGTCGTCGTGCTGCCGGTAGGCCATGACCTGCTGGGTGTCCGCCTCGCGGTAGTACAGACAGGTGCGCCCGCCGCCCGAGCCGACCGCTGCGATGCCGCCGGTCGCCACCCTGCCGGTGCGCAGCGACTCGTCCCGCAGGAAAGGGCCCGCGAGTTCGGTCTGGTGCCAGCGGTGGACGGACTTCTTCCCGGGAACGTACAGCTCGACGGTGCCCCGGTCGGTGGTGTGGGCGACGCCTCCGTCCTGGACGAAGCCGCCTCCGAGGTCCTCCCACGGTCCCCATCCGCCGTCCTCGGTCTGCCGGCGCATGCTGATGCCCTGGCCGAAGTTGCGCAGGAAGACGTGCAGCCGTCCGGCGCCGTCCGCGGCCACCGCGGGTACCCCCGCCTCGCGCTCCGCACGGGGATCACCGTGGTGCCGGTCGGGGTTCCCCAGCGACTGCCAGCCGGCGAAACCCTTGCCGTCGGGGTCCTGCATGGTGTGCACCAGGTCCACGGCGACGGCCCCCTGCGCGTCGGTCTGCCGGCGCAGGGCCACCAGGTGCGCGGGGGCGCCGGGAGCCCCCGCCACTCTGACGGACGGGCAGAGCCAGCCGTCGCCGAGCAGGAACGGTCCCTTCCACTCACCGGTGGCGGGGCCGGTCTCCGACCAGAAGGCCAGCCTTCCGCCCAGGACCGCATAGGCGTTGAGCCGCCCGCCGGGCCCCATGCGCAGCCAGTCGGTGCCGGGCGTGTAGCGGTGGGCGGTGCTCATCATGTGGGTGCTGCGGTACGGGTCGGTGCCCAACTGCCGGTCGCCGCACCGCTCGCAGGTGCCCTGCGGGCAGTCGGTGGCGTCGAGGCCCGCGTACGTGGCGAGGTACTCGGCCTTCTCGGCGGCTGCCGAGGGGTCCAGGTTGTAGGGCCAGAACCTGTTGGCATAGGCGCGGTAGTGCTCGACGACGGGTGCCCGGTCCGCGCCCTCCCGGTGGCGGGCCAGTGCGGCCAGGGTGAACTCCGCGGTGACCGTGTGGTCCTGGTGGTCGGAGGTCACGAACCCGGGCTTGCCGCCGTCGTGTTCGGGGTCGGGATCCATGGTGCGGACGACGGTGGGCCGGGCGTCGGCGAGCAGCGCGGCGAGCGTGCCGATGAGTTGCTCGCGCGAAACGCTCTGGGCGGCCCCGACAGCGGAGCCGGGCAGGACCAGCGTGGGCTGGGCGGCCGTGGTTCCCTCCCACAGGTCGCCCAGCCGGGCGCGCTCGCCGTGGGGTGTGGGTGCCGACATGCACACGTTCAGGAAGAACATCCGGACGTTCTCCCGCGCCGCCAGGGTGAAGCACTCCACCGCGAAGCCGGGCACGGGCTCCACGGCGGACCGGTGCCAGGGGGCGGAGCGGTCGCCGGTGGTCATCCGGGCGTAGGCGGAGCGCAGTCCGCACCCGCGGGCGCTGCTGTACCCGGGGCGGTCCGGCGGTACCGCCGTCCGCTTCGGGTCGCCGGTGTCGGCATTGATCCCGTCGGCCTCGCCCGCGGTCACCACGATCGTGGTGACGCGGTCGCCGTCCTGGAGCGAGCGCACCAGGTCGGGGTTCATGAAGTAGAGGTCGTCGTCGTGGTGGGCGATCACGTGGACGACGGAGCTGGGTTCGGTCCTCATCGTTCCTCGGTGTTCTGTGAAGGGAGGTGGGGACGGCTCACCGGTCCACCACGTTCATCGCCATCGCGCCCGATGCCGAGCAGTACGCCCGCACCCGTACCGGACGCCCCGGGTGCGCGGACACGAAACGCGGGTCCTCCTCCGGGGCCACCGGGACGGCCGGGTACACGTAGGCGCCCTTCACGTCCAGGAAGTCCTCCAGGAGATGACAGATGCGCACCTTGCGGCGGTCGGCCGGGTCGGGCTGGAGCCACCAGTCCCAGTCCTCCCAGCGCTCCAGGCGGGCGTCGACGACCTGCCGCACCGGGACCTGCGCCCGGAAGGCGCGGTTGCCGAAGACGTGGACCGGCACGGCGACGTCCGCGGCGTGCGTACCGCGGCGGCTCAGCACGAAGCGGGCGCCGGGGAGCAGGGACCGGCTGCCGCAGAGGACGCCGGAGACGGTGATGGTGTCGTGCCCGATGCCGACCTCCGTGGCCTCTGCGTGCAGGGCGCGGTGGACCGTGCGCAGCATGAGGCGGCCGTTGGGCTGCGCGTAGGGGAGGTTCCACAGGACGGTGGGACCGTCGGGTGCGGCGAGGAGCCGGTGGCGGACGTCGATCAGGGCGGCCGTGTCGCGGATGCCGGCCTTCATATGGACGGTCTCGGAGTTGGCGGACTCCATCATCACCCGCCAGCGGCCGTCGCCGAGCTGCTCGAGCGCCGAGGGGGTGACGGCCGCCGAGTAGTGGGTGGCTCCGGAGGGCAGGGGCTTGCGGACGGTGCGCAGGGGCAGGTCGGGCAGCCGCTCGCCCCCGGAGGGGCTGTGCCGCAGCAGGAAGCGGCGCCGGTGCTTGCCGTCGGCCGGGCCCTCGGCGGAGAACCGGAGCCAGCCCGAGGGGTCGGCCGTGGTGTGGACGACGGTCCGGTGGACGGCCGTGGGCGCGGTGCCCCGGCCCGCGCCGCGTGCCCGCGACTTCCCGGACGGGCCGTGGTACTTGCGGTCGTGGGCGGCGCGCCGCTCGGCGGCGTCCTCGAAGAGGGCGACGTAGCGCCGGGCCACCGCCCCGGGGTCGTAACGCTCAGAGTTGCGCAGGGCCGCCTCGCCCATGGCCACGCGCAGGGCGTCGTCGCCCATCAGCCGGCGCAGGCCCGCCGCGACGGCGTCGGTGTCGCCGTTGGGCACGAGGAGGCCGTCCTCGCCGTGGCGCAGGATCTCCCGCGGCCCGACCGGGCAGTCCGTGGCGACCACGGGCAGCCCGCAGCGCATGGCCTCGACCAGGGTCATGCCGAAGGACTCGGCGCTGGAGGTGACGGCGGCGATGGAGCCCTTGGCCCACTCCGACTCGATCGGGGCGAAGCCGCCCATCAGCAACGCGCGTCCGGTGAGCCCGAGTTCGGTGACGAGGCCGCGCAGCTTCGCGGCCTCCGAGCCGTCGCCGTAGATGCGCAGCTGCCAGCCGGGGAACTCGTCGGCGACCTGTCCGAAGGCGCGGATGAGCAGGTCGTAGCGCTTGACGTGGTGCATCCGGCCGGCGCTGACGATCACCTTGTGGGTGCAGTCGGAGGGCGCGACGACCGGCTGCGGGACGCTGTTGGGGATGCCGGTCACCGGCAGTCCGTCGATCGGGGTGTTCTCCCTGAAGGAACGGGCGTCGGCCTCGGTGACGGTCGTGACGGCGTCGAGCCGCGGGTAGACCCGGGCCATCTCCGCCCGTACGGCCGGGGGGATCGCCAGGTGCGTCATGTGCTCCTGGGCGATGCGCAGGGCCGAGTCCCGGGTGAAGCGGGCCACGAAGAGGTTCAGACTGGGGCGGGTGCCGATGACGACGTCCGCGTCCGTCTTTTGCAGGTGGTTGATGATGCGCTCGTCGCTCAGCCTGCTGTACTGCGCGAAGAACTCCTCCTGCCGCGGCACGACGTCGCTGGGCTCGTCCAGGCCGTCCGTGCCCCGGTCGGCACCGGCCCGGCCGGGCCGCAGGTCCACCAGGGAGTGCACGGTCACCAGCGGGGAGATCTCGAACTTGGGCGCGCCGGTCCGGCGGAACACCGAGACGATCTCGACGTCGTGCTCGTGGGAGAGGGCCTCGGCGAGGTTGATGACAGTGCGGTTGGTGCCGCCGATGCCGTAGATGTTGTTGATCAGGAACGAGATCTTCACCGGGCCACCTCTCCTTCCGGGGAACGCCCCTGGGCGCGTCCCGTTCGCTCGAACGGGCTGGGTATCGGGTAGTAGGCGTCGAGGAAGCGCCGGAGCATCCGGGTCTGCCGCTCGGTGTCCACGCCGTCGGAGACGGTGTCGTTGATGCAGAACGCCTGCCGGTCGCGGCCGGCGAGCAGAATGCCGAGGCGGCGCTCGATCTCCGGTTTCGCCAGGTCCAGATATGCGAATTCGATCTGCGAGGGAACGGCCCGCCCGGTGAAGTACGCGTAATAGTGGTACAGGGACGACGGGATGGAGATGTCGGTCGGGCTACGGAACCTGCTGAACGAGGTCCTGCGGTGTGCCTCGGCGAACTCCCGCTCGATCTCGAACAGCACACTGCGGCGCATCGCGTAGGGTGCGTGACGCATTTTCTGCACAATCATCGAGTCGAAGTTCTCCGAGATGATCCGGCGGTTGTTCTTGCCCGCCGCGTCCACCGGCCGGTCGCCGAGGGAGAGTTCCCACTGGGGGACCTGGGAGGGGGACAGGAAGACCCGGGTCATCCCGTTGGACAGGAAGAAGTCCTGGGGCGTGACCGGGCGTCCGAGGAACATGTCGTCGTTGAAGTACAGGAAGTGCTCGGCCAGTCCGTCGATGTGGTGCAGCCGGCTCTCGATGGCGTGTGAATTGAACGTGGGCAGCGCCCGGGGGTCGTCGAATATCTCCGTGTGGTCGACCACCGTGATCCGCGGGTGCCGGTCGTCCAGCCAGGCCGGCCGCTGCCGGTCGGTCACCAGGAAGATGCGGCGCACCCAGGGGGCGTGCTGCTCCAACGCCCTCAGGGAGTAGCGGAGTTCGTCCCGGCTGATGTAGCGGGCGGGGTTCGCCGACTCCGTGTGGTAGCCGCCCTCGCCGTGTTCCCGGCGGCGCCGCTGCCACTGCGGGTCGTTGCCGTCGACCCAGGTGTAGACGACGTCGACAGGGAAACGGACGTCCTCCGGAAGCGGGGCCGCACAGGGAGCGATGGTGTGAACGAGCCGGGTGCGCCGGGTGTGCCGGGCTGCGAAGCCCGTCATCCGGTGCAGGGGTACCGTCACCCGGGGTGCGTCGGCCGCCACGTCCTCGGTGACCCGGTTCGGGCGCGGGGCCACGAGACGGCCGCCCTCGGCGCGCCAGAACTCCACGTCGCAGCCGTACTCCAGGCCCAGCACCAGCGAGCCGCCCGGGTCGCGCCACAGCATGCCGACGCGGACGACGGACGCCGTGGCACAGATCCGCCGGCCCCGCCGTGATCCGCTCAGGGCCGGGCGTGCGGCCGCCTGGTCGCCGGGGGCGACGTAGACCGGCAAGTCCCGCACCACCTCGGCCAGCGCCCGGCACACCCGTTCGCGGTCGGCAGCGGGCACGGCCACGGTGGCCCGGAACTCCGAAGTGCCGCGCACCGCGAAGTGGTCGACGCCCGCCCGGTCCAGGGCGGAGACGACGAGTTCGAGACTGGCCTCGCGCAGGCCGAGCGGGGAGGCCGTCGGCCGCACCAGGGCGATCAGCGTCCCCTGCCCGACGAGCGCGGCGAGCCGCTCGCCGCCCGTGAACAGGTGCGGCCAGCGCCGTCGCGCGGACAGGGCACGCAGCGCACGCAGCAGACCGGTGCCCGACTGGGCACGCCGGAGCAGCCGCTTGGCCCTCATGCGCAGGCCCATCGGCACCCGGCGCGCGATGCGGCGCCGCAACGCGGCGGGCAGCAGGGCGCGGTAGAGACCGACGGCGGACGAGGCCTCGGGGTTGTGTGCGGTCACTGCGGGGGGTCCCCCTCGGGGCCGTGCTCGTACGGGCTCGGCACGGGGAAGTAGCGGGGCAGGAAGGCCAGGACGGCCTCGGTGCCGCCGTTCTCCCACGCCTGGCCGGTGCCCAGCCCGAAGAAGTGGAACTGCTGTGCGTCCCGGCGCACCAGCAGCCGTTGCAGCCACTGCCCGACGCCGGGCAGGGCCGCGTGCAGCGCGAGGGTCGCCTCTCCCGAGGGCTCCGCCCGCCCGCCGCAGTGGGCGGTGTGGTGGACGAGCCCGTCCAGCGGGTGGGTGTCCGCCAGTTCGGGCAGGTACTGGCCCTGGGGCAGGTACCCGTTCGGATCGTGGGCCTGGGCGACCGACTGCAGCGCGACGCGCGTGTACGGCTGCGGGCCGTCGGCGAAGCCGTGGGACACGGCGCGTCCGGACAGGGCGCGGGCGCGGTCGGTCCAGGGCGCGGCGGAGTCCCGGGCGGTCAGCGGCCGGCGCCGTGGGCGGGTGCTGCCGTGCGGGGTGAAGAAGTCGAACGGCCGGACCGGCCGGGCCAGTGCCGCGCCGGGCCGGAAGAGCAGGAACTGTTCGGCCAGCTCGGGCAGTTCGTGCAGCCGGAACTCCGCGTCCGGCCCGGCCACCGTCGTGCTGATGCGGTCCTCGATGCGTACCCAGGCCGGGATGGGCGCCTGTGCGACCAGGTGCACCATGTCGATCCAGGGCGCGTATTGGTGCAGCGAGCGCAGCGCTGCACGCAGCAGCTCCTCGGCCCAGGGCTCGTCGTGCTGCCACAGCACCACGGCGTCCACGGGGAAGAGGATCTCCTCCAGGCGCGGGACCTCGAAGTCGGCGTGGGTGACACTGACGTCCTCCTCCGTCCCGAGGTCGGCGTACCCGGTGAGCCTGTCGAGGGGGACCTCCACCGGGTCGATCTCCACCGGCGCCACACGCTGTACGCGATTGGGCCGCGGGCCGACCAGGCGGGGTGCGGCGAGGGCCTTGTCGACGGTCCAGAACTCGATCTCGACGCCCTGGTCCTCGCCGCACCACAGCGACTCGGTCGGGTCGGTCCGCAGCCACGTCACGCGGATCACGCGCGCCTTGCCGTAGTGCTTCCACGCCTTGACGTGCGAGCCCGGCGTCTGTGCGGTGGAGGCGTTCGCCGGGGACACGGACACGACGTACCCGGTGTGCTCCTCCAACAGGGCGCGCAGCACCCGCCGTACGGCGGGCTTGTGCTCCCGGGGCACGGCCACGGCCAGCCGGCGGTCGTCGAGGGCGGGCACCGTGAACCAGGGAATCCGGGCGGTGTCCAGCGCGGCGGTGACCAGTTCGTGGTCCAGCCTGCGCGCCAGGTCGGCCGTCAGGCCGCGGTGCACGTGCCCGACCCGGCCGTCGGCGGCGGCTGCGCGGCGCTCCGGCAGGGTTCCGGGTCCGGACTCGCGTACCTGCTTCAGGGCGCGCCGGTGTTTGCGCGACTCCCGCTCGGCGAGCGTGCGCGCCAGCTTGCGCTGGACCCCGCGGCGGACGCGGGGCGGCAGCCGGTGGGCCGCCACGGAACGCACGGGCAGCGGTACGTACTTGCGGTAGACGTGGGCGGCGGAGCTCATCGACGCCTTGTCGGTCATGCGGGCGCTCCGTCCGGGTACTCGTAGGGGCTGGGGGTGGGGAAGTAGGAGTTGAGGAAGCCGTCGAGGAGTTCCTGCTGGGCCTCCAGATCCTCCGGCGTGGAGAAGGCGTCGTTGAGGCAGAAGGTGTCCTGGTCGCGCCCGTCGAGCAGCCGCTGGAGGCGGTCGGCCAGGTCCGGCACGGCCAGTTGGAGGTAGGTGAAGGGCATGGAGCCGGGCAGCGCGCGGCCGCTGAGGGCCGCGTAGTAGAGGGCGAACGAGGAGGTGGGCGACAGATCGGTCATCGCACGGAAGCGGCTGGCCGACGTACGGGCCCAGGCCTCGGGGAATTCCGCCTCCGCCTCCTCCATGGCGCTGCGGCGCAGGGCGTAGGGGATGTGCTCCATGGGCTGGGTGATCACCCGGCCGAAGCGCTCGTACAGCAGGGCGCGGTTGTTCTTGCAGGCGGCGTCGACGGGGCTGTCCGTCTCCGCCACCGGGCCCTGCGGGATGCGGTTGCGGGAGGGGAAGTAGCGGGCCGTGCCGGTGGGGGTGAAGAACGACTGGGGGGCCACGGGGCGGCCGATGAACATGTCGTCGTTGAAGTAGAGGAAGTGCTCGGCCAGTCCGTCGATGTGGTGGAGCTGGCTCTCGATGGAGTGCGAGTTGAACGTGGGAAGGTCGGCCGGGTTGCGGAAGATCTCGCGGTGGCTGACGACCCGGATGCCGGGGACGTCCTGGCGCAGCCACACCGGCACCTGGTCGTCGGTGACGACGTAGATGTTGCGGATCCAGGGCGCGAACAGGTGCAGGGAGCGGATGGAGTAGCGCAGTTCGTCGCGGCTGATGAACCGGGCGTCGCTGGCCGATTCGGCGTGGTACACCTCGCCCTTGGCGGAGGCCTTGCGCTCCTTCCACGCAGGGTCGTTGCCGTCGACCCAGGTGTAGACGGCGTCCACGGGGAAGTCGACGTCCTCGGCCGTGAGCACCAGGAACTCGGGCCGGGTCGGGAGGGCGGGCGCGTCGTGGGCCGGGGTGCTGTGCGAGACGAAACGGCTGAACAGCGGTGCCGCGCCGGGGACGTTGCCGCCGTGGGCCGAGACCGACCAGGTGACCCGGTTGGCGCGGGGCGCGGTGAGCCGGTCGCCCTGGAGGCTCCAGAACTCGACGGTGCAGCCGTACTCGTGGCCCATGACCAGGTGCCCGCCGGGGTCGGTCCGGTACCAGCTCAGCTGGATGCCCGGCGCGGTCCGCACGTCGCGCCATGCCTTGGGGTCCCGGCTGGACCGGGGACGAGCCGCCCGGACGGGGCGGTCCTCCAGCACGGTGATGTGGCCCGGGTACTGCGACAGGTAGCGGAACATCCCGCCGAGCACGCGCTCGCGCTCGTGCTCGGGCACGCCGATCACCGTGCCGTGGTCGGAGGTGCCGCGTACCGCGAAGTGCGGTACGCCGAGGTGGCCGAGCACCCCGGCCACGGCGGCCCGGTTGGCCTCGCGCGCGGCCAGCGGGGTCGCCAGGGGGTGGACGTACGCCTCGTCCCGGGCATCGCCGACGTGGATCGTCGCCGATGGTGCGGCGGCACGTGCGCCGGCGGCGGCGTGGTGACCGCCGTCCGCACCTGCCCGTGTCGCATAGCCAGGCATGGTGGTCATGCTGTGCCTCCCTACGGCACGATACGTAGTGAAAATCAACTGAGTTGAACTCAAAAAGATGATTTTTCGGACCTGTGGCAGGTCGTGCCGGGCCCGGGGACATGCGCCGCATGCCCCTGCCCGACGCAGCCCCCGCCGAGTCGGCTCCCCCCTCTTGGCTCAGACGGTCGTCCATTCGCCGAGCAACAGCCCTTGGGCATCCGGGACCTGGCGGGCCACCTGGAGCCGGCCGTCGAGTCCCAGTGAGGCCACCACGAGCCGGTCGTGGGCGTCGGCCGCGGCGCCCGGTTCGCGCACCCCCGGCCCGCCGGTGCGCTGCCACCACAGGTCGGGTGACTCGTAGCCGGTGGGGAAGGCGCCGATCGCCGTGTCCCCCTCGGCCGAGCGCTGGAGCAGAACCGTGCAGTCGTAGCCGTCGATCGCCGCCTGGACGGCCGTGACGCCCTGGCCGCCCGACCCGCCGAGCGAGCCGGCGGCACCGTCGGTCCGGACGGCACCGAGCGTGCCGTCGTGTGCCGCACAGCCGTAGACGGTGGTCCCGCCCGGCGCCGTGCGCAGTGCGGCGAGCGCCGAGCCGGGCTCCGCCGGCAGCGGCAGCAGCCGCGAGGCCTGCTGCAACGCGCCGCCGTCCGGGCCGTGTTGCCAGTGCAGCACTCCGGCGGGGGCCGCACCGAACAGCTCGGGGCGGCCGTCGTCGTCGAGCACCGCGGCCAGTCCGTCCCGGACGCCGGACCCCTGGAGGTCCCGCCACGGGCCCCAGACACCGTTCGGCTGCTGGCTGCGCGCGCTCACGCCACGCCCGAAGTTGCGGGCGAAGACGTGGGCGCAGCCGCTCCGGTCCACCACGACGGCCGGCACGCCGGCCTCGCGCCCCTTGACGGGATGCGTGCCGTTGGGGTTGCCGAGCGAACGCCAGGCCCCGGCAGGGCGGCCCGTCTGGTACTGCACGGCGTGCATCACCTCGACCGGTGCCCGGCCGGAGTCCTCCGGTGCACGCCGCAGCGACACCAAGTGGACCCAGCCTTCGGGGCTTTGGGCCACGGAGAGCACCGGGAGCAGCGGGGGCGAGGGGATCGCCGCGCGACTGCTCCACTCCGGGCCGCCGGGGGAGGTCTCGGTCCAGCGGACGAGCCCGCCGCCGAGCGCGGCGTACGCGGTCAGCCGGCCGTCCCTGCCGCGCGTCAGCCACACGCGGCGGCCCGGGTACCGGACGACGGCGGCACGAGGTGCGGCGCCGTCCTCGCAGCTCCCCGTGGCCCGGAAGCACTCCACGACGAGTGCGCCGCCCGCGCCGTGCGCCGCGTGCCGGTGCACGGCCCGGAGCACGGCCCGGGCCACGGCGCCGTGTTCGGGGTGGTCGGCGTACCGGGCGCCGCTCTCGTCGCTCCAGCCGGTGTGCTCGGGATCGGGGTCGAGGGTGAGGACGGTGCCGGGGGCGAAGCGCTCCAGCAGGTGTGCGGCGCACTCCGTCAGGTCGGTGGGTTCCGGTCCCGCCTCCAGGAAGCAGACCTGGATGTGCGGGGCGGAGCCGAAGGCGTGCACCCGCAGAGTGGGGCCACCGGGGAGCTCCTCGGTGTGCTCGTGCCAGGCCCCGTCGCCACCCAGCGCGCCGAGCAGGGCCCGGCGCCCCTGCGCGGCGCCGGGTGCCAGGCAGGCGACGACGACGGGGCGCCCGTACTCCCGGAGGCTGCGCCGCAGTTCGGGGCCGGTGGCGGTCAGGGCGTCGCCGGGGTGGGCGACCAGATGGAGAACGGCCGGGAGTGCGCTGGAGGGCCGGGTGTGCGGCGCACGGCTCGCACTCTCCCCGGTGCCGGTGCTGCGCCGCCCCCGTCGCGTCGCGCGCCGCTCATCTCTCGCGCTGGCGCGTCCCATCGATACTCCCAGTCCCCCGTGTCATAAGACCTTCACATTACACTCGCTTTGCCTACACATTAGTGCAGGCGTTCAAGGAAATTTTCGTGGTATGGGCGATGAGGGGATCCGCTGTGCTTGGAATCCCCCAGTCCATTTCAAGGGGCACGCAACTGATGACCGATCTCACAGCCGATTCGCCGCAGAGTGGTGGAGCGGGCCGCGGAAAAGGCACCCGAGCGGGCCGGAAAGGCCGCCGCCGTGCCCGGAAGAGGAGCGTCCGCAAGATCGTGCTCTGGGCGCTCCTGGCAGTGATTCCGGTCACCGGCGCCGGCGGTTGGTGGGTCTATCACCGATTCGAATCCAACCTGCACAGCGTCGACTTGAACGAAGCGCTGGGCAAGGACCGCCCGCAGAAGATATCGGGCAGCGCGATGGATATCCTGGTCCTCGGCTCGGATTCGCGGTCCGGGGCCAATGCGGGCCTCGCGGGCGGGGATACGGGCGGAACGGCGCGTTCCGACACGGCCATGGTGCTGCACGTCCCCGGCGACCGCACCCGGGCCACCGCGGTGAGCATTCCGCGCGACACTCTGGTCACGCGGCCCGAGTGCCGCAGGCCCGACGGCTCGACGCTGGCGTCCGCGCAGCGCGTGATGTTCAACTCCGTCTACACGGCGGCCGGTCCGGCCTGCGTGGTCAAGACGGTGGAGCAGATGTCCGGCGTGCGGCTGGACCACTATGTCGAGCTGGACTTCGCCGGGTTCAAGGATCTCGTCGATGCGCTGGGCGGGGTGACGGTCACCACCGACCGGGCCATCGACGACGCGTCGAGCGGGCTGCACCTCCCGGCGGGGGAGCACCGTCTGGACGGTGCGCAGGCGCTGGCGTTCGTCCGGACCCGGCACGGCATCGGCGACGGCAGCGACCTGGGGCGCATCGGGCTCCAGCAGCAGTTCCTGATCGCGGTGCTGGCGGAGGTCAAGCGGCAGGACGCGCTCGGCAGCCCGGCCAAGCTCTACCGGCTCGCCGACGCTGCCACCAAGTCCCTGACCACGGACACCGGCCTGGCGTCGCTCTCGTCGCTCTCGGGCTTCGCCCGCAGCATGAAGCGCGTCGACCCGGGCCGGATGGCCACCGTCATGCTCCCCGTGGTGCCCGACCGCGAGGACCCCAACCGGGTCGTGGCCGACGAGCCCGCAGCCGGAAGGCTGTGGTCCGCCGTACGGGAGGACAAGGGCATAACTGCCGCATCACCAGCAAAAGGTGCGGTTGGTAAAAACGTTGCAGGCTCCATAAAGTAATGGTCAAGTCGCCCTCGCCGGGCGGCGCACGAGAGAGGAGCGGCCGTCCGGCCGTGCACCGTATGCAGTCACCCGCCACCGAGACCGTGGTCAAGGCCGTCATCCCCGCAGCAGGCCTCGGCACCCGCTTCCTGCCGGCCACCAAGGCGACGCCCAAGGAGATGCTGCCGCTGGTCGACAAGCCGGCCATCCAGTACGTCGTGGAGGAAGCGGCCGCCGCCGGGCTCGACGACGTACTGATGATCACCGGCCGCAACAAGCGGGCCCTGGAGGACCACTTCGACCGGGCCCACGAGCTGGAGAGCGTGCTGGAGGGCAAGGGCGATCTCGAACGCCTCGCCCTGGTACGGCAGTCCAGCACCCTGGCCACCGTGCACTACGCCCGCCAGGGCGACCCGATGGGCCTGGGCCACGCCGTGCTCTGCGCGGAGGCCCACGTCGGGGACAACCCCTTCGCCGTGCTGCTCGGCGACGACCTCATCGACCCCCGCGACCCGCTGCTCTCCCGCATGACCGAGGTGCGCAGGCGGCTGGGCGGCAGCGTCGTCGCCCTCACCGAGGTGCCCGAGGACCGCATCCACCTCTACGGGTGCGCCGAGGTCCGGGCCGTCCCGGGCGACGACGAGGCGCTGCGGGTCACCGGGCTGGTGGAGAAGCCCGCCTCCGGAACGGCCCCCAGCCGGTACGCGGTCATCGGCCGTTACGTCCTGGACCCCGCGGTCTTCGGCGTCCTGCGCACCACCGCACCCGGCCGGGGCGGGGAGATCCAGCTCACCGACGCACTGCACACCCTGGCCACCACCGGGATCGGCGGCCCGGTGCACGGCGTCGTCTTCCGCGGCCGCCGGTACGACACCGGGGACCGCGGCGAGTACCTGCGCGCCACCGTGCGCCTGGCCTGCGAACGGGCCGACCTCGGGCCCGAATTCCGGGCCTGGCTGCGCGAGTTCGCCGCCAACGAGCTGCCGGCGGACTGACCCGGGACGCCCGACGGGGGCGTGCGGGCGGGGTAACCCCCTGCCCGCACGCCCCCGTTCGCGCGACGCTGCGCGTCCCGTTACGCCGGAACGCTCGCCACGCCCTGCGCCAGGAAGCGCTTGCCGTTCGCGCGCTCCGAGATGCCCTCGCGGTCCAGGTACGGCGTGAGGCCGCCCAGGTGGAAGGGCCAGCCGGCGCCGGTGATCAGGCACAGGTCGATGTCCTGGGCCTCGGCGACGATGCCCTCGTCCAGCATCAGGCCGATCTCCTGTGCGACCGCGTCGAAGACGCGGGTGCGGACCTGCTCCTCCGTCAGGACCGTGTCGCCCTGCACCAGGAGGGCCGCGACCTCGGGGTCCAGCTCCGGCTTCCCGGAGTCGTAGACGTAGAAGCCGCGCTTGCCGGCCTTGACGACCGCCGCCAGGTTCGGGGAGACCTTGAAGCGGTCGGGGAAGGCGGCGGCCAGCGTCTCGGAGACGTGCAGGCCGATCGCCGGGCCGACCAGCTCCAGCAGGACCAGCGGGGACATCGGCAGGCCGAGCGGCTCGACGGCCTTCTCGGCCGTCGCGACCGGGGTGCCCTCGTCGATGACGTTCTGGATCTCGCCCATGAAGCGGGTCAGGATGCGGTTGACGACGAACGCGGGGGCGTCCTTCACCAACACGGCCGTCTTCTTCAGGGACTTGGCGACCGAGAAGGCGGTGGCCAGCGCCGCGTCGTCGGTGCGCTCGCCGCGGACGATCTCCAGCAGCGGCAGGATCGCGACCGGGTTGAAGAAGTGGAAGCCGACGACCCGCTCGGGGTGCTCGAGCTTCGACGCCATCTCCGACACCGACAGCGAGGAGGTGTTGGTGGCGAGGACGGCGTGCTCGGGCACGACCGCCTCGACCTCGGCGAACACCTGCTGCTTGACGCCCATCTCCTCGAAGACGGCCTCGATGACGAAGTCCGCGTCGCCGAAGGCGGCGGCCTTGTCGAGGGAGCCGGACACCAGGCCCTTGAGGCGGTTGGCCTTGTCCTGGTTGATGCGGCCCTTGCCGAGCAGCTTGTCGATCTCGCCGTGGACGTAGCCCACGCCCTTGTCGATGCGCTCCTGGTCGATGTCGGTCAGTACGACCGGCACCTCGAGGCGGCGCGCGAAGAGCAGCGCCAGCTGCGAGGCCATCAGGCCCGCGCCGACGACGCCCACCTTGGTGACCGGACGGGCCAGCGACTTGTCCGGGGCGCCGGCGGGGCGCTTGCCGCGCTTCTGCACCAGGTTGAACGCGTAGATGCCGCTGCGCAGTTCGCCGGACATGATCAGGTCCGCGAGGGCCTGGTCCTCGGCGTCGAAGCCCTGGCGCAGGTCGCCGTTCTTGGCCTGGGCGATGATGTCCAGCGCGCGGTACGCGGCCGGAGCGGCGCCGTGCACCTTGCCGTCGGCGATGAAGCGGCCGCGCTCGACGGCCCGGTCCCAGGCCTCGCCGCGGTCGACCTCGGCGCGGACGACCTCGGTCGTGCCCTTCAGGACGGAGGCGGTCCAGATCAGCGACTGCTCCAGGAAGTCCGCACCGTCGAAGATCGCGTCGGCGATCCCGAGGTCGAAGACCTGCTTGCCCTTGAGCTGCCTGTTCTGGTTGAGCGAGTTCTCGACGATCACCGAGACCGCGCGGTCCGCACCGATGATGTTCGGCAGCAGGGTGCAGCCGCCCCAGCCCGGGACGAGGCCCAGGAAGACCTCGGGCAGCGAGAAGGCCGGGAGCGCCCGGGACACCGTGCGGTAGGTGCAGTGCAGGCCGACCTCGACGCCGCCGCCCATGGCCGCGCCGTTGTAGTACGCGAAGGTCGGGACCGCGAGGGCCGACAGGCGCTTGAAGACGTCGTGGCCGCCCTTGCCGATGGACACCGCGTCCTCGTGGCGGGTCAGCAGCTCGAGGCCCTTGAGGTCGGCGCCGACGGCGAAGATGAACGGCTTGCCGGTGACACCGATACCGACGATGCCACCCTCGGCGGCCTCCTTCTCCAGCTGGTCGATCGCCGCATCGAGGTGGGCGAGGGACTGCGGGCCGAAGGTGGTCGGCTTGGTGTGGTCCAGGCCGTTGTCCAGCGTGATCAGGGCGAACTTGCCCGCGCCCTGCGGGAGGTCGAGGTGGCGCACGTGCGCCTGCGTGACGACCTCGTCGGGGAAGAGCTCAGCCGCGCTCTTCAACAGATCGGCGGTGGTGCTCATGCCGCTCCCTCGCTGCGCTCGGTCGTGCATTCGCACGTGCTGCCCCTTTTGACTGTTCGCTCGCTGCGCTCGCTCACTTGCCCTCCCAGTGGGGGTTCTCCCAGATGACCGTGCCGCCCATGCCGAAGCCGACGCACATGGTGGTGATGCCGTAACGGACGTGCGGCTGCTCCTCGAACTGCCGGGCCAGCTGCGTCATCAGGCGGACGCCGGACGAGGCCAGCGGGTGGCCGAACGCGATGGCGCCGCCGTACTGGTTGACGCGCGGGTCGTCGTCGGCGATGCCGTAGTGGTCCAGGAGCGAGAGCACCTGCACCGCGAAGGCCTCGTTGACCTCGAACAGGCCGATGTCGTCGATCGACAGGCCCGCCTTGGCGAGCGCCTTCTCGGTCGCCGGGACCGGGCCGATGCCCATGACCTCCGGCTCGACACCCGCGAACGCGTAGGCGACCAGGCGCATCTTGACCGGCAGGCCCAGCTCGCGCGCCACGTCCTCGGAGGCGATCAGCGAGGCGGTCGCACCGTCGTTGAGACCGGCCGCGTTGCCCGCGGTGACCCGGCCGTGCGGACGGAACGGGGTCTTCAGCGAGGCCAGGCCGTCCAGCGTGGTGCCCGGGCGCATCGGCTCGTCGGCGGTGGCCAGGCCCCAGCCGGTCTCGCCGGCGTCGGGGGAGGTGCGGCGCACGGAGACCGGCACCAGGTCGGCCTGGATCCTGCCGTCGGCGTAGGCCTTGGCGGCCTTCTCCTGGCTGCGGACCGCGTACTCGTCGGCGCGCTGCTTGGTGATGTGCGGCAGGCGGTCGTGCAGGTTCTCCGCCGTCATGCCCATGAACAGGGCGGACTGGTCGACCAGCTTCTCGGAGACGAAGCGCGGGTTGGGGTCCACGCCCTCGCCCATCGGGTGGCGGCCCATGTGCTCGACACCGCCCGCGACGGCGATGTCGTAGGCACCGAAGGCGATGCCGCCGGCGACGCTGGTGACGGCCGTCATCGCACCGGCACACATGCGGTCGATGGAGAAGCCGGGCACCGACTGCGGGAGGCCCGCGAGGATGCCGGCGGTGCGGCCCAGGGTCAGGCCCTGGTCGCCGATCTGGGTCGTCGCGGCGAGGGCCACCTCGTCGATCCGGGCCGGGTCCAGGTCCGGGTTGCGGCGCAGCAGTTCCCGGATGCACTTGACGACCAGGTCGTCCGCGCGGGTCTCGTGGTAGATGCCCTTCGGGCCCGCCTTGCCGAACGGGGTGCGGACGCCGTCGACGAAGACGACGTCCCTAGCGTTACGAGGCACGTTGGCTCTCCTCCAGATGCGGGGTCGCTGCGCTCGGGCATGCCGGAACACGGGTACGCCACGGCGCGGAAGCTCACCGTCATGCTACTTGCGGGTAACCATGCTGCCCAGCCCTCTGGAGGGGAGCGTCACAGATCACACGCCGGGCGCCTTTCCCGCTGGTCCCGGGTACGCCGACGGGCCCGGACCGCCGCCTGGGGCGGGGCCGGGCCCGTCGGGGGGAGGAGGATCAGGCCGCGGGCGTGCTCAACGCCGTGACCAGTACCGGAGTCACCTGCTCCACCTGCCAGGGGCGGGCGCCGTGGGCCGCGAGGACCTCGGCGACCGCCTCCGGGGTGGGGTCCTGCGGCGGTTCCCAGCACAGCCGGCGCACGGTGTCCGGGGTGATCAGGTTCTCCTGCGGCATCGTCAGCCGCTCGGCCAGCCCGGAGACCGCGGAGCGCGCCGCCGTCAGCCGGGCGGCCGCGACCGGGTCCTTGTCCGCCCAGGCGCGCGGCGGGGGCGGGCCCGTGAGCGGCTGGCCGGGCTGCGGGAGCTCAGCCTCCGGGATGGCCCGGGCCCGGTCGACGGCCGACTGCCACTGCTCCAGCTGCTTGCGGCTCATCCGGTGCCCGAAGCCGGGCAGGGCGGCCAGCGCGTGGGCGTTCGGCGGCATGTTCAGCGCCGCCTCGACGATCGCGCCGTCGCCCAGCACCTTGCCCGGCGAGACGTCGCGCCGCTGCGCGACGTGGTCGCGCACGTTCCACAGCTCCCGCACCACGGCCATCTGCCGGCGCCTGCGCACCTTGTGCATGCCGGAGGTGCGGCGCCAGGGGTCCTTGCGGGGCGGGGGCGGCGGGGCGGCGGCGATGGCGGCGAACTCCTGCCGGGCCCACTCCAGCTTGCCCTGCCGGTCCAGCTCGGCCTCCAGGGCGTCGCGCAGGTCGACGAGCAGCTCCACGTCCAGCGCGGCGTAGCGCAGCCAGGGGTCGGGCAGCGGGCGGGTGGACCAGTCGACGGCGGAGTGGCCCTTCTCCAGGGCGTACCCCAGGACGTTCTCGACCATGGCGCCGAGCCCCACCCGCGCGAAGCCCGCGAGCCGGCCCGCGAGCTCGGTGTCGAACAGCCGCGTGGGCACCATCCCTATCTCGCGCAGGCACGGCAGGTCCTGGGTGGCGGCGTGCAGCACCCACTCGGCGTCCGAGACCGCTTCGCCGAGAGCGGACAGGTCGGGGCAGCCGACCGGGTCGATCAGCGCCGAGCCGGCGCCCTCGCGGCGCAGCTGGACGAGGTAGGCGCGCTGGCCGTAGCGGTAGCCGGAGGCCCGCTCGGCGTCGACGGCGACGGGGCCGGTGCCCGCGGCGAAGGCGGCGACGACATCGGCCAGGGCGTCGGGGTCGGCGACGACCGGGGGGATGCCCTCACGCGGCTCCAGCAGGGGGATCGGCGCCGTTTCGACGTCGGCCGGAGGGTCGCCCCCGGGGGTTCGCAGTGTCGCTTCTGCTGCGGTGTCTTGGGCGTCGGTCACTGGTCAAGGGTATCCGTGCATGGCAAGCGCCCGTCGCCGGAACGTTCCGGCGACGGGCGCTTGCGGGGGGACCGGGTCAGTGGATGATGCCGGTGCGCAACGCCACGGCGACCATTCCGGCCCGGTCCCCGGTGCCCAGTTTGCGGGCGATCCGGGCCAGGTGGCTCTTCACGGTGAGTGCGGACAGCCCCATCGAGACGCCGATGGCCTTGTTCGACTGGCCCTCCGCCACCAGCCGCAGGACCTCGACCTCGCGGCCGGACAGTTCGCGGTAGCCGCCCGGGTGCCCGGGGGCCCCGGGCGGGCGGCGCTGCATCCGGGCCGCCGCGGAGCCGATGGGGGCGGCTCCGGGGCGGCCGGGGACGCCGAGGTTGGTACGGGTTCCGGTGACGACGTAGCCCTTGACGCCGCCCGCGAGGGCGTTGCGCACGGCACCGATGTCGTCGGCGGCGGACAGGGCCAGGCCGTTGGGCCAGCCGGCGGCGCGGGTCTCGGAGAGGAGCGTCAGCCCGGAGCCGTCCGGCAGGTGGACGTCGGCGACGCAGATGTCGCGCGGGTTGCCGATGCGGGGGCGGGCCTCCGCGATGGAAGAGGCCTCGATCACGTCGCGCACTCCGAGGGCCCACAAGTGGCGGGTGACCGTGGAGCGGACCCGGGGGTCGGCGACGACGACCATGGCCGTCGGTTTGTTCGGACGGTAGGCGAGGCTCGCGGGTTGCTCGAGGAGAACGGACACCAGGCCTCCAAAGGGGAGTGGCGGGGACGGGTGCCGGACTTTGGGGATAAGCCGGGCGATCCGTGCAGGAAGGGTCACAAAGTCCTTCGGCACTCAAACGGCCTGGCTTTAGGGAATGATCACGAATTGGTGAGTAACAATTCGGGCAATTGAGACGATTGCCCTATCAGGCATGCCCGATCAGCGGTACCGGAACACGATTCCTTGACGAACGTGATGAACGTGACGAAACGTGAAGAGCCGCAAAAAAGGTGACGGACCGTCTCAGCGGCTCTGCGGGCCCCGGCGCTGAGGCAGCGTCACCACACCCGCCTCCGGGGCGCCGCCCGGCGGCAGCCCCGCGATCTGGCAGAGCAGGTCGCACCACGCCGACAGGTGCGCCGCCGTGTCCGGCACGCCCTGCCCCGGCGCCGGTGCCGCCGGGCCCGGCCGCACCGGCGACCACGACGCCCGGATCTCGATCCGCGTCGACGGCTCGCGCTCCTGCAGCCCGCCGAAGTAGTGCGAACTCGCCCGCGTCACCGTCCCGCTGATCGCCGCGTACGGCACCCGGCGCGCCTCCAGCGCGCCCGTCAGCCAGGACCAGCACACCTCGGGCAGCAGCGGGTCCTCCGCCATCTCCTCCTCGAGGTCGGCGTGGATCAGTGTCACCAGACGGAACGTCCCGCCCCACGCGTCGTGGCCCGCCGGGTCGTGCAGCAGGATCAGCCGGCCGTCCGCCAACTCCTCGTCGTCCACGACGACCGCCGCCTCCAGCGCGTACGAGAAGGGGGCGAGCCGCTGCGGGGGCGGGGTCGCGTCCAGCTCGATCTCCGGCCGCAGCCGGACCCCTTGGAGCCCCGCGACCGCCTGCCGGAAGACGGACGGGATGCCCTCCCCATCCGCGTCGTCCGGACCGTCCGAGAGGTGTCCCTGCGCCGCAGCCATGCCCGGAAGACTAGGCGGAAGGACGCGCGGTTCCGGGTAGGGACACCCACATGGGCGGGTCACTCGTTCGGCCCGTGCGAAGATTTGGGACATGAGTGAGCGCAGCCAGCAGCAGACGGGCCGCACCGCGGCACACGATTCGGCCTTCCTGAAGGCGTGCCGGCGCGAACCCGTCCCGCACACGCCGGTCTGGTTCATGCGGCAGGCGGGGCGTTCGCTGCCCGAGTACCGCAAGGTCCGCGAGGGCATCCCGATGCTCGAGTCGTGCATGCGGCCCGAGCTCGTCACCGAGATCACCCTGCAGCCCGTCCGCCGCCACGGCGTCGACGCGGCCATCTTCTTCAGCGACATCGTCGTGCCGCTCAAGGCCATCGGCGTCGACCTGGACATCAAGCCCGGCGTCGGCCCGGTCGTCGCCGAGCCGGTGCGCACCCGCGCCGACCTGGACCGGCTGCGCGCGCTCGACCCGTCGGACGTCCCGTACGTGACCGAGGCCATCGGCATGCTCACCGCCGAGCTGGGCGGCACCCCGCTCATCGGCTTCGCCGGCGCCCCCTTCACGCTCGCCAGCTACCTCATCGAGGGCGGGCCCTCGCGCAGCTACGAGCGCACCAAGGCCATGATCTACGGCGACCCGGAGCTGTGGCGCGACCTCGTCGGCCGGCTCGCGGACATCACCGCCGCGTTCCTGCGCGTCCAGATCGAGGCGGGCGTGAGCGCCGTCCAGCTCTTCGACTCCTGGGCCGGCGCCCTCGCCCCCGCCGACTACCGGCAGTACGTGCTGCCCGCCTCCACCGAGGTCTTCGACGCCGTCGCCGGATACGGCGTGCCGCGCATCCACTTCGGTGTCGGCACCGGCGAGCTGCTCGGCCTCATGGGCGAGGCCGGCGCGGACGTCGTCGGCGTCGACTGGCGCGTCCCGCTGGACGAGGCCGTCCACCGCGTCGGCCCCGGCAAGGCGCTGCAGGGGAACCTCGACCCGGCCGTCCTCTTCGCCCCGACCGAGGCGGTCGAGGCGAAGACGCGCGAGGTGCTCGACGCTGCGCGCGGCCTGGAGGGGCACGTGTTCAACCTCGGGCACGGCGTCATGCCCGACACCGACCCTGAGGCGCTTACCCGGCTGGTGGCTTACGTGCACGAGCAGACCTCGCGTTGATCCTCGGCTGCGGGTCGGCTGTGGCTGGTCGCGCCCACGCGGCGGAGCCGCATATTCAAAACAGTCCCGCGCCCCTTACGGGGCGAGGAAGACCGTTTCCTCCTCGCCCTGCAAGTGCACGTCGAAGCGGTACGTGCTGTGCCCCGTCGGATCCGGTCTCGCCAGGAGCGTGCTGCGGCGCTCCGGCGGGACCGTCCGCAGCAGTGGGTCGGTCTCCGGCAGCGTGAAGTAGACGCGCGTGAACAGGTGGTGGGTCAGGCCCCGGGCGAAGACGCACAGTGCCAGGTACGGCGCGCCGCCCGGTGGCAGGGTTCGCAGGGCGTAGTGGCCGTCGTTGCCGGTGGGTATGCGGGCGAAGCCGGTGAAGCGGGCGCCGTCGCGGTGCAGGCCGGCGGTGCCGCCCTGCCAGAACTCCAGCAGGGCGTCCGGTACGGGCTCGCCCGCGCCGTCCCGTACATAGCCGTGCACGGTGACGGCCTCCGGGTGCCCGGCGGGTGCGAGGTCGCCGCCGCCGGGGATCGGCAGGCCGATGTGGAAGTACGGGCCGATCGTCTGCGAGGGCGTCGCCGGCATCAGCGGCTCCCCAGGACGATGTCCCAGCGGTAACCGAGCGCCCGCATCGGCTCGTCGAGCCCCGGGTCGTGCGCGGCGACCAGGGACCGGCGGGCGGCCGGGTCGGAGACCGCGTGCAGCACCGGGTCGTACGCCAGCAGCGGGTCGCCCGGGAAGTACATCTGAGTCACCAGACGTTCGGTGAACGCCGTGCCGAAGACCGAGAAGTGCAGGTGCGCCGGGCGCCAGGTGTTCGCGCACTCCTCCAGGGGGTAGGCCCCCGGGCGGATCGTGGTGAAGCGGTACCGGCCCTCGTCGTCGGTCAGACAACGGCCCGTGCCGGTGAAGTTGGGGTCGAGGGGCGCCGCGTGCCGGTCGCCCTGGTGGACGTAGCGGCCCGCGGCATTGGCCTGCCACAGCTCCAGCAGCTGGCCGCGGACCGGGCGGCCCCGGCCGTCCACGACCCGCCCGGCGACGACGATGCGCTCGCCGATCGGCTCGCCCGGGTGCTGCCGGGTCAGATCGGCGTCGAACGGGCCCACGTCGGCCGTGCCGAAGACCGGCCCGGCCGCCTCGACGGCGTCCGGGTCGGGGACGAACGGTATCGGCGGCCGCTGCGGGCGCCGGCTCTCCAGCCCCTGGTAGTGCGGGGGTGTCTGCTCCGTCAGAAGTTGAGGCGCTGTCATGACTGTGCCCTACCCCGGCCGGACCGCCCATCCGCCGCTCGTTTCAGGCCAGTTCGGGTCAGCGCTCCAGGACCACGGCCTGGCCCTGCCCCACCCCGATGCACAGCGCCGCCAAACCCGTGCCCGAGCCCGCGGCCGCCAGCTGGTGGGCGACGGCGCCGGTCAGCCGGGCGCCCGAGCAGCCCAGCGGGTGGCCGACGGCGATGGCGCCGCCGCGCGGGTTGACGATGCCCGGGTCGAGGTCGGGCCACTCGGCGAAGCAGCCCAGCGCCTGGGCGGCGAAGGCCTCGTTGAGCTCGAAGCGGGTCACCTCCGCGAAGCACCGCCGCGCCTTGGCGAGCGCCCGCCGCACCGCGTCCACCGGCCCGAGCCCGTACAGGTCCGGCTCGATGCCGGTGACCGCCGTGGAGCGCACCCGGGCGAGCGGCTCGTGGCCCGTCTCGCGCAGCCCGTCCTCGTCGCACAGCAGCAGCGCCGCCGCACCGTCGCTCAGCGGCGAGGAGTTGCCCGCCGTGACCGTGCCGCCGTCCTTGCGGAAGGCGGGCTTCAGCGCGGCGAGGGCCTCCGGCGAGGTGGTGTCGCGGATGGACTCGTCCCGCGCGAGCGACACCCCCGGCACGGGCACCACCTCGGCCGCGTACGCGCCCTCCCGCCACGCCCGCGCGGCCTTCTCGTGGCTGGCGAGCGCGAAGGCGTCCTGCTCGGCCCGGCCGATGCCGTGCTTCTCGGCGATCAGTTCGGCGCCCTCGCCCAGCGAGACCGTCCACTGCGGCGGCATGGCCGGATTGGTCATCCGCCAGCCCAGCGTCGTCGAGTACATCTCCTGGTGCCCGGCGGGGAAGGCCCGTTCGGGCTTGGGCAGCACCCAGGGGGCGCGGCTCATCGACTCCACGCCGCCCGCGATCACCACCGACGCGTCGCCGAGCGCGATCGCGCGGTACGCCTGCACGACCGCCTCCATCCCGGACGCGCACAGCCGGTTGACGGTCGCGCCGGGCACGGAGACGGGCAGCCCGGCGAGCAGCACGGCCATGCGGGCCACGTTCCGGTTCTCCTCGCCCGCGCCGTTGGCGTTGCCCAGCACGACGTCGTCGATGCGTGCCGGGTCCAGCGCCGGCGACCGGCCGACCAGGGAGCGGACGACGTGCGCGGCGAGGTCGTCGGGCCGGACGCCCGCGAGCGCGCCGCCGTACTTGCCGACGGGCGTGCGGACGGCGTCGACGATGTACACATCCCGGATGCGGTCGGTCATGAGGTCTCCGTAAACGGTCGGTGATCGCTGCGCGCGAGTCTCGGCGGGGCGCCGGTACCTGTCAATGGGGTTGCCGACCGCGGCCGTAGGGCGATTTGAGACAGTGGACCCATGAGCGCAGCGCACACCTCCTCGCGGCACGTGGTCGTCATCGGCGGCGGAATCTCGGGGCTGGCAGCGGCCCTCCGGCTGCTGGAGGGCGGGGCGCGGGTGACGCTCCTGGAGGGCTCGGACCGCGTCGGCGGCAAGCTGCACGCGGGCGAGATCGCGGGCATGCCCGTCGACCTGGGCGCCGAGTCGGTGCTGGCGCGGCGGCCGGAGGCCGTCGGCCTGGCCCGCGCCGTCGGCCTCGGCGACCGGCTGCAGCCGCCCGCCGCCACCGCGATGCTGTGGACCCGCGGCGGCCTGCGGCCGCTGCCCCAGGGCCATGTGATGGGCGTCCCCGGCGATCCGGCCGCGCTCGCCGCCTCCGGCGTCTTCTCCGCGGAGGGCCTCGCCGGGATCGCCCGGGACGCCGAACTGCCGCCCTCCGAGGTCGGCGAGGACGTCGCCATCGGCACCCACGTCGCCGAGCGCATGGGCCGCGAGGTCGTCGACCGGCTCGTCGAGCCCCTGCTGGGCGGCGTCTACGCGGGCGACGCCTACCGGATCTCGATGCGCGCCGCCGTGCCCCAGCTCTTCGAGGCCGTGCGCACGCACCGCACGCTGACCGAGGCCGTGCACGCCGTGCAGGCGCGCGCCGCGAGCGCCCCGCAGCAGGCCGGCCCGGTCTTCCAGGGCATCGAGGGCGGCATCGGGCGGCTGCCGCTCGCGGCGGCGGACGCGGTGCGGGCCGCGGGGGGCGAGATCCGTACCGGTACGCCCGTCCGCTCGCTCGCCCGCGGCGCGGACGGCTGGAGCGTGACGACCGACGGGGGCGCGCTCGCCGCCGACGCCGTGGTGCTCGCCGCGCCCGCGCCCGCCGCGGCGGCCCTGCTGGCGGACGCGTCCCCCGCCGCCTCCGCCGAGCTCGCCGCCGTCGAGTACGCCTCCATGGCGCTCGTCACCATGGCCTTCCGCCGCTCCGACGTCGAGGGGCTGCTGCAGGGCAGCGGCTTCCTCGTGCCGCCCGTCGACGGGCGGACGATCAAGGCATCCACCTTCTCCAGCAACAAGTGGCGCTGGAACGCGGAGGCCGACCCGGACCTCTTCGTGCTGCGTACCTCGATCGGGCGGTTCGGCGACGAGGCCGACCTGAGCCGCGAGGACGCCGATCTGGTAGCGCTGTCGCTCAAGGACCTCGGCGAGGCCGTGGGCCTCACGGCGGCCCCGGTCGACAGCCGGGTCACCCGCTGGCACCGCGGACTGCCGCAGTACCCCGTCGGCCACCTCGGCCGCGTGGCCCGCATCCGCGACCACGTCTCCCGCCTGCAGGGCCTGCGGGTGTGCGGCGCGGCCTACGGCGGCGTGGGCATTCCGGCCTGCATTTCCAGCGGGCAGCAGGCCGCCGGCGAGGTACTCGCCACCCTGGCCGCACGCGGCGACGGCGGCGAGTGAGAATAGGGACATGACTGACGCCCCTGTGAAGACCCCGAACGCCGGCAAGAAGGCCAAGGACCTCAACGAGGTCATCCGCTACACCCTGTGGTCGGTGTTCAAGCTGCGCGACGTACTCCCGCAGGACCGGGCCGGCTGGGCCGACGAGGTCGAGGAGCTCTTCGCCCAGCTCGCCGAGAAGGACGTCACGGTGCGCGGCACCTACGACCTGTCCGGGCTGCGGGCCGACGCCGACGTCATGATCTGGTGGCACTCCGAGACCTCGGACGCCCTCCAGGACGCCTACAGCCGCTTCCGCCGGACGAACCTGGGCCGCGCCCTGGAGCCGGTCTGGTCGAACATGGCCCTGCACCGTCCCGCCGAGTTCAACAAGTCGCACATCCCGGCGTTCCTCGCCGACGAGAACCCGCGCGACTACGTCAGCGTGTACCCCTTCGTCCGCTCCTACGACTGGTACCTGCTGCCCGACGAGGACCGCCGCCGCATGCTCGCCGACCACGGCAAGATGGCCCGCGGCTACCCGGACGTGCGGGCCAACACGGTCGCGTCCTTCTCGCTGGGCGACTACGAGTGGATCCTGGCCTTCGAGGCGGACGAGCTCTACCGGATCGTCGACCTGATGCGTCACCTGCGCGCGTCCGAGGCGCGCATGCACGTGCGCGAGGAGGTCCCGTTCTTCACCGGCCGCCGCAAGGCCGTCGCGGACCTGATCGCGGGCCTGGCGTAAGGGTCTTGCACACGGCGGAGGGGCCCGGGAGCACGCTGCTCCCGGGCCCCTCCGCCGTGCTCAGGACGCGCGGGGTTCCGCGCGCGGTGCGCAGTACGTGCGGCGGGCGGGGAGCCGTCCCGTCAGCAGGTACGTGTCCAGGTGCCGGTTGACGCACGCGTTGGGGCCGCCGCCGATGCCGTGCGTGCCCGAGCCGCGCTCGGTGACCAGGGCCGACCCCGGCAGCCTCTTCTGCAGCTCCAGCGCTCCCCGGTACGGCGTGGCCGCGTCCCGTTCGGCGGCCAGCAGCAGGGTGGGCGGCAGGGCGGAGCGGCGTGCCACGCCGACGTCGACCACCCGCTGGCGGGGGCCCTGCCAGAACGCGCACGGCAGGTTCATCCAGGCGTTGCTCCACGTCTCGAACGGCGCGTGCTTGGCGAGCCGGGTGTTGTCCTTGTCCCACACCTCCCACGACTTGGGCCAGGCCGCGTCGTTGCACTCGACGGCCGTGTAGACCGCGTTCTCGTTCTCCGACGACGCCGCGGTGTTCGCGTCGGGCGGCGAGGCGATGGCCAGCAGCGGCCCCTCGTCGCCGTGCACGTAGGCGGAGATCGCCTGGGCGTCGCGCGCCCAATGGCTGTCGCTGTAACCGGACTTGAGGACCGCTCCCTGCAGCTGGCCGGGTCCGACCACGCCGCCGGCCGGGTGGTGCTCCAGCTGCCTGCTCGCCTTCTCGTACGCGGCCAGCACCTGCTCCGGGCGGCGGCCCAGGTGGTAGACCGCGTCGTGGCGGGACACCCAGCGGCGCCAGTCGGCGAAGCGCCGGTCGAAGGCGGCGGACTGGTCGAGGTTGTTGCCGTACCAGATCTTGTGCGGGTCGGGGTTGACCACGCTGTCGAAGACCATGCGGCGCACGTGCCCCGGGAAGAGCGTCGCGTACAGGGCGCCGAAGTAGGTGCCGTAGGAGGCGCCCACGTAGTTGAGCTTCTTCTCGCCCAGTGCGGCGCGCAGGACGTCGAGGTCACGGGCGTTGTTGACGCTGGTGAAGTACCGCAGGGACGCCCCGTTGCGCCGTGCGCAGCCCGCCGCGTAGGAACGGGCCTGGGCGATCTGCTTCTTCTTGAACGCGGCCGTGGGGTGCTCCGGGGCGGCGCTGGGGCCGCCGTCGAAGCCCGCCGCGTCGGTGCAGGAGATGGGGGCGGAGCGGCCGACGCCGCGCGGTGCGTAGCCGACGATGTCGTAGGCCTCGGCGACGTTCCGCCAGGCGGGGAGGCCGGCGATGAGCGGGTAGAACATGCCGTTGCCGCCGGGGCCGCCCGGGTTGAACACCAGGGCCCCCTGCCGCTCCTCGCCGGTGGCGCGGTGGCGGCTGACGGTGAGCCTGATCTGTCGGCCGTCGGGGCGGGCGTAGTCCAGGGGGACCAGGACGGTGCCGCACTCGACGGTGCCGGGCAGGCCTTCGACGGCCGGGCAGCTGTCGAAGTCGATGCCCCGGACCGCCGCGCGCTGGGCCGCGACGGTCTCGCCGCGGGCCTCGGCGGCGCTGCTGCCCGGGGGAGCGGTGCCGGTCGCGGTGGCCGGGACGGCGGGGAGGCCGGTGAACCCCGTGAGGATCAGTGAGCCGATCGTGCCGTACAGGGCTGCTGCTTTCACGGGGCCATCCCTCCAGTGATTGTGCGATAAAGGGGATAATTGGGATGGCGGTTGACGAAGTAAAGCACCGTCCTGCGATGTCGGGCCAATGCGCCCGAAGGGACCTGGAAGGGCCTCCCGTCAGCCGCAGCGGCGGTCGTCGTCGATGCAGCGCACGACCGTCGACATCAGTGCCCGCGGCATGACGTCCGCGAAGTCCGCATGGTCGGTGACGGGTTTGCGCAGCTGCTCGGGGAAGCTGTCGACGGCGAACGCCGGGCCGCGCGGCACGGAGTAGACGAGCTCCATCCGCAGCTGCGGCACGGCAACCGTGCCCGCCGTGCAGCGGCCTGACGCGGCGTCGGGGAAGCGGAGGTGGGAGCGGTGGTCCGCGCTGTCCGCGTGCTGCCCGTCCCAGCAGCTGGGGAAGTCCAGCAGCCGGACGACGCGGCTGCCGCGCGGGCACAGCGGGTACCGGTCGGTGAAGTGCCGTCCGGCGATGCCGGTGCAGCCCCAGCGGGCCCGGGCGTCGGCGGTTCCGGCGGTGAACGCCTTGGCGTCGCCGGTGATCGCGCGGAGCCCGTCGGGCATGGCGGTGACCGGGGAGGCGGGGTTGCCGCGGAAGGTCAGGGTCACGCTGTCGGGGGTGAGGATGCGGCCGGAGTTCTGTCCGCCCGCGTTCCGTACGTCGCGGAGCACGGGCCAGAAATATGCGGACTTGTCGCCCCGGGCGCAGGTGGTGCCGGAAGCCTGCAGGGAGGCGTCCGTCGAGAAGGCGTCGGTGGAGAGGTTGCCGACGTAGTCGTGGACGTGGTGGGCGCCGTTGGTGACGCCGGGCGTGACGATGAAGTTGTCGGGGTTGCGGTGGCCGTTCGCGTTGCGGCCGCAGCGGGCGGTGAAGGTGCCCGTGGACGCCTCGGAGCCGGGGTCCGGGGCGGGGGCGTCGCGCGGGGCCCGGCGGATGTCGGCGAAGTCGGCGGGGGAGGGGCCCGCGTGGGCGTGGCCGGGGCCGTTGTCAGTGGCGGACGGCACACTGGGCGGTGCCTGGTGGGCGGAGGCGTTGCCGGTGACGGCGGCGAAGGCGGCCGCCGAGCCGAGCAGGGCCAGTAAGGCGATCAGGATCAGGTGCGTGCCGCCGAGGCGGCGGCGGTGGCGGGTCGGCATGGGGTCATTTCTCCGAGAGGGAGTGCGAGGGGGAGTTCGATGGGGAGGGGGAATCCGGTGCAGGAGCCGGTGGCTGGGCCAGTTGGGAGGCCAGGGCGTCGAAGTCGACGAGGCCCGTGTCCTCCAGCACCTTCATGTGGTCGAGGACGGTGGCGTTGGCGTCGTCGGCCAGCTCGCGCACGGCCGAGTTCCGGGTGGCCGCCCGCACCTGCCCGACGAGGGCGAAGACCCTGCCGTGGGCGAGCCGCAGGATGTTGACGAACTCCCGGTCATAGGCGTCGCCCTGCGCGGCGTCGAGGCGGGCGAGCCAGCCGCGCTGCTCGGCGGTCGGCTGGCTGGGCAGGGGGAGCCCCAGCCGGCCGGCCACGTCGCGCACGTGCTTGTCGAGCGCGGTGTGGCCCTCCACCAGGTGCTCGCCCGCGCGCCGCACGGCCGCCGTCGTGCCGCGCGCCACGGCCTGCTGCCCGGCCGGCAGCTCCCACAGGCCGGCCTGCCGGACCCGGGTGACGAAGTCGCGGTCCGCGACGGACAGCGGCCCGTAGCGGGTGGGGACGGAGCCTGCCGCGAGGTCGACGGTGACCGTCCCGGTGCGGGGGTGGTAGGTCCAGATCGGGAAGAGCAGCGCGGCCAGGGTCGCCGCCAGCGCGGCGACGAGCAGGCCGGTGCCGGTGCGGGATCGCATGGCGCCTCCTAGGCCGCGCTGACCCATCGGACAGGCCCTGGTGCGGCGGCACCGCACGGTAGACGCCCCGGGGTGATCCCCGAGGGGATTCGCCGGGCGCGGGCGGCCGGGCGGGGCCGGCAATGCGGCGCTGACCTGGGTGCGGCCCGGTTGCAGATGTTCGACGCACGGGTGTGTGCTGCGTCACGGTGCGGGCAAGAGCGCCCGCGCGGGGAGGGGCCGTTGGTACGGTGCTCGGTTCGCCGTACCGGCCGGGCACTGGTGAGGCCCCGCGAACGGGGGGAGTCGCGGGGCCTCATCCCTTCCAACGGCCGGCCGAATGGGTTGGTTCCCGGGCTTCTGCGGCAATATGGCGGGTGGGGGTGATGGGCGTGCACGAGCCGAAGAGCAGTGCGAACGGAAGGCGCTACGACCCCGAGAGGCTCTTCCTGCCACCTGACGACGATCTCGCCCCCAACCGCCCGGGCGAGACGCTCCGCGCGCGCCTCGACGGCTCCCGCACCGGGCGCGCCGGGCTGCTGCTCGCAAGGCTCCTCGGCCGCCGCCCCGTCGAGGACGTCTGGCGCCGCTCGCTCGCGGCCGAACAACTCGTCGGGGCCCGGCTGGACGGGCTGACCGCGGGCGGCTGGGAGGTGGTGCACTCCATCGCCCTGCCCGGCGACGCGGTCATATCCCACCTGCTCATAGGCCCCGGCGGCGTCTTCTGCATCACCGCCGAGCAGACCCGCAGGGCCCGGGTCCGGGTGGACGACGCCATGGTCCGCGCACCCCGGGAGCGCCCTCGGCCCTGCGTCCGCCGGGCCCGGCAGTGCGCCACGCGGTCCGCGCACGTGCTCTCGTACGGCTGCCGCTTCCTGGTGCGGGTGGAGCCGGTCCTGGTGCTGGTCGGGGCCACGGCGGTGGACGGGGCGGACGCCTCGGAGGACGTCCGGGTGTTCCGGGAGCCGGAGGTCGCGGGGCTCGGTGCGCTGGGCGGCGTGCTGCACCCGGAGCGGGTCGACAGGATCCACACGGTGGCCCGCGACCGCCGTGTCTGGACGGCCGCCTGACGTGACGTCGGACGGGTGAAGTACGGGGCGTTCCCGTCCGGCACGGCGCAGGCAGGCCCGGTGCGGGCGGGCGCGGTGCCTAGCATGAGCCGCCGTCAGCCTGTTGTTGACGTCTGGAGCCCCCGGAGTGCCAGCTGTCCCTCCCGCCGTGCCGCGGCCGCGCGCCCTGGTGCCGGTCGTGTGCGGAGGGCTGCTGGCCGTCACTGCCGCCTGGGCGCCGGGCGGCGGGCCGGACCGCACCGCCGTCGAGGTCTCGCCGGGCGGCTGCGGGACGGGCTGGTCCCGCCCGCACGCCGGGGTGCAGGACTTCGCCCTGCGCAACACCTCCGCCACGGCGGCGGACGTGCGCCTGCAGGACGCCCGCACGGGAGCGGTGTTCGGCGAGGTGGAGGGGCTCGGACCGGGCACGGTCCGGGAGCTGCGGGCCCGGCTGGGCCCCGGCTCGTACGCGTTCGTCTGCCTGCACGAGGACGCGGACGCCGTCACCGGCCCCACCGTGCGGATCGCCGGCGGCCCCGCGGCCGGCGGCCCCGCCGCCGTGCCCGTCACCCGGCACGACCTGATCCCGTCGGCCCTGGCGTACCAGCGATGGGTGGCCCGGCATCTGGACGCCTTGGTGGCCCGGACCGACGCCCTGAGCGCGGCCGTCACCGCCGGGGACCGGGCTGCCGCCCGCGCGGCCTGGCTCTCCGCCCACCTCGGTTACGCGCGGCTGGGCGCCGCTTACGGTGCATTCGGCGCGGCGGGCGAGGCCGTCGGCCGCACGACGGCCGGCCTGCCCGGCGGCGTGCACGACCCGCGCTTCACCGGCTTCCACCGCGTCGAGTACGGACTGTGGCGCGGCGAGCACGGCCCCGGCCTGCGCCGGGCCGCACGCCGGCTGGCCGCGGACGTGCGCACCCTGCGCGACGCGTGGGCCCTGGCCCGCATGGATCCCGCGGACCTGCCGCGGCGCGCGCACGAGATCCTGGAGGACACCTTCCGCCAGGAGCTGACGGGCCGCACCGACTACGGCAGCGGCACCGCCCTCGCCACGGCCCGGGCCGACGTCGACGGCACGCGCGCCGTACTCGACCGGCTGCGGCCGCTGCTGCGCGGCCGTTATCCGCATCTGGCGACGCTGGACGGTCGACTGGTGCGCGTGCGGCGCACCTTGGACGCGCAACGGCGGGGGCACGTCTGGACTCCGCCCGGGCGGCTCGCACGCGCCGACCGGGAACGGATCGACGCCCAGCTCGGCGAGCTGCTCGAACGCTTGGCGGATGTGGCGGCTGTGTGCGAAGCGCGGAGGACGACGTGAGCCGCGAGCAGGCTCCGGCGGTCCGCCCGGTGCCCAGGCGCGGGGTGCTGCGAGGGGTGATGGCCGGGGCCGGCGGGCTGCTGGCGAGCAGTCCGGCACTCGCGGACGGCACCGGGCCCCCCGCCCGTACCGCCGCCCCCCGCAGGGGAACCCCCTTTCACGCTCCCCGGCAGCAGGCCCTGCTCACCCCGCCCGACCGGGTCACCGCCTTCACCGCCTTCGACGTCACCGCCCCCGACCGGGCCGGGCTCGTCGAGGTGCTGCGTACGCTCACCGCCCGCGCCCGTTTCCTGACCCGCGGCGGCCCGCCGTCCCCGGCCGGTATCACCGCGCCGCCCACCGACTCCGGGGTCCTCGGCCCCCGCATCCCCGCCGCCGGCGCCGTGCGGATCACGCTCGGCGTCGGGGCCTCGCTCTTCGACGGGCGGTACGGGCTCGCGGGCCAGGTGCCCCGTCGGCTCGAGCGCATGCCGGTCTTCCCGGACGACGACCCCGACCCGGCCTGGTGTCACGGGGACGTGAGCCTCCAACTGTGCGCCGACAGCACGGACACCGTCCTGCACGCACTGCGGGACATCACCCGCCACACGCGCGGCGGTCTGCAGATCCGCTGGCGGCTGGACGGGTTCACCGCCCCGCCCCGGCCCTCGGGCGCCCCGCGCAACCTCTTCGGGTTCAAGGACGGGACCGCCAACCCCGACGTCCGCGACGCCCGCCTCATGGACCGCCTCGTGTGGGTGCCGTCCGGCCGCGGCGAACCCGCGTGGGCGGCCGGCGGGAGCTATCAAGTGGTGCGGCTGATCCGGATGTTCACCGAGTTCTGGGACCGCGTCACCCTCCGCGAACAGGAGCGGATGCTCGGCCGCAGCCGGGACACCGGCGCGCCGCTGGACGGCGACCGGGAGACCGACGCCCCGGCCTACGACCGCGACCCCACGGGCGAGGTGATCCCGCTGGACAGCCACATCCGGCTGGCCGGCCCGCGCACCCCGGCCACCGACGGGCAGCGGCTGCTGCGCCGCTCCTACAGCTACGACCGGGGCGTGGACGTCAACGGCAGCCTCGACATGGGGCTGCTCTTCTGCTGCTACCAGCAGGACCCCGTACGGCAGTTCACGGCCGTACAGCAACGGCTGGCGGGCGAACCGCTGACCGACTACGTGAAGCCCTTCGGCGGCGGCTGGTTCTTCGTGCTTCCCGGCGTACGGGACGACGCGGACTGGTACGGGCGCGCGCTGCTGGGCGCGAGCGGAAAGTGAGGCGGAAGTGAGACGGAACATCGGCGGCAGACCTGTCGCCAGACGCGCAGCGGCACTTGCCGGGGTCGCCGCGGCCCTGGGCATGACCGCAGGAGCCGCGGCACCGGCACCCCCGGTGCCCGTGACCACGGCGACACCGGTCAGGCATCTGGTGGTCGTCTACGACGAAAACATCTCCTTCGACCACTACTTCGCGACCTACCCCCACGCCGCCAACACCGACGGCACGCCCTTCACCGCCCCCCGCGGGACGCCCGGCCGCGTGGACAACCTGCGCACCGCCGGGCTATTGCGCCGCAACCCCAACCAGTACCCGCCCCGCCGGCTGGGCCCCGACCGGGCCATGACCTGCGACCAGAACCACAGTTACAGCCCCGAGCAGTACGCCGTGAACGGCGGCCGGGCCGACCGGTACGTCCAGTACACCGAGACGAGCACCTGCACCGGCCCGCTCTACGGCGAGCCAGGGCTGGTGATGGACTACTACGACGGCAACACCGTCACCGCCCTGTGGAACTACGCCCAGCGCTACAGCATGAGCGACCGGTTCTTCGGCACCACCTACGGTCCGTCGACGCCGGGCGCCGTCAACCTCGTCTCCGGCCAGACGCACGGCGCGATCTCCACCGACCCGGCGTCCGGCACCGAGCACCCCCGGCAGACGCGCACCCCGGACCGGTCCGCCGTGACCGTGCCCGACGGCAAGGGTGTGGGCACGCTCACCGAGGACCCCGATCCCGCCTACGACGACTGCTCGGGCAACGACCACACCGCCCGCAGCGCCCTGGCCGCGCTCACCGGGCGCAACGTCGGCGACCTGCTCAACGCCAAGGGCGTGACCTGGGGCTGGTTCCAGGGCGGCTTCCGGCCCAGCGCGGCGTGGGACGGCAAGTCCGGGCACTACGCGCGCTGTTCGGGCACGGCGCACGCCAACGTGGGCGGTGCGCGGGTGATCGACTACTCGCCGCACCACGCGCCGTTCCAGTACTACCGCTCCACCGCCAACCCGCACCACCTGCCCCCGGCGTCCGTCGCCGAGATCGGCCACGGCGGGCGGGCCAACCACGCCTACGACCTGGCGGACTTCGACGCCGCCCTGCGGGCGGGCCGGCTGCCCGCGGTGAGCTTCCTCAAGGCCCCCGCCTACCAGGACGGGCACGCGGGCTACTCCGACCCCCTCGACGAACAGCACTTCCTGGTGGAGTGGATCAACAAGATCCAGAGCGCGCCGCAGTGGCGGGACACGGCGGTGGTCGTCGCCTACGACGACTCCGACGGCTGGTACGACCACGTGTACGCGAAGCCGCTGAACGGCTCGCGGATCCGCAGCAAGGCGGCCGGCGGCAGGCCGACGGACGCGTCCGGCTGCCAGAACGGGCCGGCGCCCGTGGGGAAGTTCGCGGGCCGCTGCGGGCCGGGGCCGCGGCTGCCGCTGCTGGTGATCTCCCCGTACAGCAAGGCGGGGACGGTCGACCACACTCAGGTCGAGCAGACCTCGATCCTGCGCTTCGTCGAGGATAACTGGCACACCGGCCGGATCGGCGGCGGGGCGTTCGACGAACGGGCCGGTTCGCTCATGCATCTCTTCGACTTCGCGCATCCCAACGGGGCGCGGGTGCTGCTGGAGCGGGACGGCTCGGTGAAGTCGGTACAACGCGGGTCGGCGGCCCCGCCGCTCGCGGCACCGCCGGGCTCCTCCGGACGGTGGGCCCCGGAGCCGGCACCGCACCCGCACGGCCTGCGCTCGGCCGTCGCCGCCGGCGCAGTGGCGGTGGGGACGGTGAGCGGGGCGGTCGCGCTGGCGGTCCGGCGTCGAAGGGGCTGAGCGCCCCGCCCCGTAAGGGGCGCGGGGAGCTGCGCGACAAGCCACGACGCACCCGCAGATGACGTCCCCGGGCCAAGGGCGGGGCGCCCCCTACGGCAACAGCTCGCGCAGCAGCCCCGCATCCGCCGCAGTGAGCCCGCCCGCGAAGCGGGCGAGCACGGCCTCGCGGTCCGTCCTGCCGTCCAGGATCCGGTGCATGCCCCGCGCAGCGAGCCCCGCCTCGTCCGTCACCGGCGCATACGCGTAGGCCCGCCCGCGCGGCGTCCGCGTGAGGACGTCCTTGGCGTGCAGCCGGGACAGGATCGTGACCACGGTGCTGTACGTCAGCTCGCCCGGCAGTGTGTCCTGCACCTCGCGCGGGGTCAGCGGGGTGCCCGCCCGCTGCAGTGCGGCGAGGACCTCGCCCTCCAGTGCTCCGTTGGCGCGGCGGCGGCCGCGGCGCACCGCGGCGGCGGGAGTGGCCGCTTGCATCGTCAGGAGGTTCCTTCTGCCGGTCTTCCTCCTCTACAGGGCTGTAGAGGAGCCTCAGCAGTGTAAAGGACGGATATGAAAGACTCTGCCCGTCATCGAGCAGTAGATGCACAGACGGATGTTCGGACGAAGTCGGGGTCAACCGGTGGTCGAGCGGAGAGAGAGGGCACACAACCGGCGTGCCCACAAGGACGTCAGCCCTGCAGGTGGCCGCACCGGCAACCGCACCGGAAGCCGCCGCAAGCCGAAGACCGGCAGCCGGTTCGCATGGCTCGCCCGGTTCGCCCCCCTCGGCCGCCGACTGCGCCGGATGCGCCCCGCCTACCCCCGGCCCGGCCGGACCGGGTTCCGCCGCTGGGTGCCGTCCTGGCGCCAGGTGCTCGGGCTCTTCGGCGCCGGCTTCGGCACGCTCGTCGCCGCCGTCGGCGTCCTCTACGTGCTGACCGACATCCCCACCGACCTCAACGCCTCCGCCACGCAGCAGGACAACGTCTACTACTGGGCCGACGGCACCGAGATGGCCCGCACCGGCGAGGTCAACCGGCAGGACACCTCGCTGGACAAGGTCCCCGAGAAGGTGCGCTGGGCGGCCGTCGCCGCCGAGAACGAGACCTTCTACACCGACAGCGGCATCTCGCCCCGCGGCATCACCCGCGCCATCACGAAGATGGTCACCGGCGGCGACACCCAGGGCGGCTCCACGATCACCCAGCAGTACGTGAAGAACGCCTACCTCAACCAGCAGCAGACCCTCACCCGCAAGTTCACCGAGATGTTCATCGCGATCAAGCTGGACAACAAGATGAGCAAGTCGGACATCCTGGAGGGCTACCTCAACACCAGCTGGTTCGGGCGCGGTTCCTACGGCATCCAGCGCGCCTCCCACGCCTACTACGGCAAGGACGTCTCGCAGCTGAATCCGAGCGAGGGCGCGTTCCTGGCCTCGCTGCTCAAGGGCGCGGGCATGTACGACCCGGCGGTCGGCCCGAAGAACCACGAGCGGGCCGTCGAGCGCTGGAAGTGGATCCTCGACCGGATGGTCGCGATCGGGAAGCTCACGCCGCAGGAGCGGGCGAAGTACACGACCTTCCCCGAGCCCCAGGCCCCGCCCAAGCCGGCCGGGCTGACCGGGCAGGTCGGCTATCTCGTCGACACCGCGCACGCGTATGTGAGCGCCCATACCGACGTCTCCGACGCCGACTTCGACCTCGGCGGTTTCCAGATCCGCACCACCTTCGAGAAGCCGAAGGTCGACGCGCTGAACAAGGCCATCGTCTCCGTCCGCGAGCAGAAGCTCGACCCGGACAGGCGGGACGCCGACAAGAACGTGCGGATCGGCGCCGCCTCCGTCACCACCGACGGGCGCATCGTCGCCCTCTACGGCGGCCCCGACTACCTCAAGCAGGGCTTCAACGACGCCAATTCGGGCGTCGTCCCGGCGGGTGGCACCTTCGCACCCTTCGTCTACGCCGCCGGCCTGCGCGACGGCATCCAGCGCGAACGCAACGCGGCCCGTACGCCGGTGACCCCCGCCACCCTCTACAACGGGGACAACAAGGCGGCCGTGCGCACGCCCGAGGGGCCTTACTGGGACCGGGCCGGAAAGATCGTGAAGACCGTCAACGAGGGCGACAAGTCCTGGGGGAACATAGCCCTCAAGGAAGCCGTCGTGCAGAACGTCAACTCCCCGGTCGTGCAACTGGGCATGGACGTGGGCCTGGACCGGGTGAGCAGGACGGCCGTGCAGGCCGGACTGCTGGAGGAGAGCCTCGGCCCGCAGGTGCCCGCCTTCTCCCTCGGCACCACCCGGCCCAGCGCCATCCGACTGGCGGGCGCGTACGGCACCTTCGCCGCCCAGGGCCTGCACAGCGAGCCGTACTCCGTCGACCGGCTCAGCCGCAACGGCGACGCCGTCACGGTGGACAAGCCCACCGCCGAGCGTGTACTGCCCGCGAGCGTCGCCGGGGCCGTCGACGACGCGCTGCACGACGTGGTCAAGCGCGGCACCGGAGCCACTGCCAAGGCGGCCGGGCCCGACGCCGCGGGCAAGGCCGGCACCGGGCCGGACGACAAGTCGGCCTGGTTCGCGGGCTACCGGGGCAAGCTGGTCACCGCGATCTCGCTCTCGCGCATCGATCCCAAGAGCCAGGAACTGCTCCCGCTCACGGGCCTCGGCGGCACCGCACCGTCGGTGACGGGCAGCGCGTACCCGATCGACATCTGGACGAAGTACATGACCACCGCGCGCTGACCGCGCCCCTTCGGGGCCCGGTTACTTGAGGAACGTCTTCCAGTCCGGCGACTGCGCCGGGTCCAGCGTGCGCAGCTTCGCCAGCACCTTGGGGTCCTGGGCGTCCAGCCAGTCGGCCACCTGCCGGAAGGACACGCAGCGCACCCCGTCCCGGCGGCACACGCTCTCCATGACGTCCTCCATGGCCTTCATGTAGATGCCGCCGTTCCAGGTCTCGAAGTGGTTGCCCATGAACAGCGGTGCGCGGCTGCCGTTGTAGACGCGCTCGAAGCCGTTGAGATAGCCGTCGCGGGTCGTCTTCTCCCACTCGGCGTACTTCGCGGGATCGCCCTTGGTGTTGTCGCCGGACTGGTTGTAGAGGAAGTTGAAGTCCATGGAGAGGACCTGGCGGTTGCTCTTCGGATAGGGCAGCAACTGCAGCGGGAAGTTCCAGACGCCGTCGATCTTCGACGGCCATATCTGGAAGTCGCCGGGGGAACTGGCGTCGTAGCGCCAGCCGAGCGACTTCTCCACGGGTATCAGCGCCTTCTGCCCCTCCAGGCACGGTGCGCGGCCGCCGACCAGCTCCTTCTTGTAGTCGAAGGGCAGCGGGTCGACGTCCTTGAAGCCGGTGTTCGTCTTCCAGTTCTCGACGAAGGAATAGGCCTGGTCGATCTCCTTGCGCCACTCGTCGGACGTCCAGTCGACGCCGCCGCCCTTGCCGCAGAAATGGCCGTTGAAATGCGTGCCGATCTCGTTGCCGTCGAGCCAGGCGCCGCGCAGCTGCTCCAGGGTGTCCTTGATGTGCGCGTCGGAGGTGAAGTCGATGTCCGCCGCGCCCTGTTTGTGCCGGGGCGGCTGGTAGAGGCTCCGTTTGGCGTTGGGCAGCAGGTAGATGCCGCTCAGGAAGTACGTCATCTGCGCGTTGTACTTCTTGCCGGCCTCGCGGAAGTGGGAGAAGAGCTTGTCGTCGTTCTCCAGGGCGCCGTCCCAGGAGAAGACGACGAACTGCGGGGGTTTTTCGCCCGGTTTGAGCTTTTCGGGCTTGGGCACGTGGGGCTGCGGCCCGGCGTAGGACGTCGAACCGTCCCCGAGCGCCTTGACCTTGCCGTCCCACGGCTCGTCCTGGCCGTCCTCCGGGCGGGCCTTGGCCTGCGCGGTGGCGGCGGCGTCGCCCTTGCGGTCCGGGCCGTCGGAGCCGCCCGCCAGCAGGCCGACCGTGAGGGCGGTGGCCAGGGCGACGGCGCCCACGGCCGTTGCCGCGTAGAGGGTCGTCTTCTTCGAGTATTTAGGCGACTTCGCCCTTTTCGCCCGCTTCCCCCTTGGCAACGTCGAACTCCCTGACGCCAGTACGGATGTTCCGCCGCCAGTATCACAGGCCTATGTGACAGTTCGGTCGCGAAGGTCCGGGTGGTCCGCGATCAGCCGGTGAACCCCGGGACCACCAGGCCGGATTCGTACGCGATCACCACCGCGTGGGTCCGGTTGTGCGCGCCGAGCTTGGTCAGCACGTTCCCGACGTGCGTCTTCACCGTCTCCAGGCCCACCCCGAACGACTCCGCGATATCCGGGTTCGACAGGCCGGTGGCCATCAGGCGCAGCACCTCCTCCTCCCGTCCCGTGAGCGCCGCCTGCGGCAGCGCCTCGGCGGAGTCCAGCGGGCGGGCGGCGACCATCCGGCGCAGGGCCGCCGGGAAGAGGATCGCCTCGCCCGCCGCGACCACCCGCACCGCCTCCGCGATCCTGGGGACCGGAAGCCGCTTGAGCACGAAGCCACTGGCCCCCGCGCCGAGCGCGGCGGTGACGTAGCCGTCGTTCTCGAAGGTGGTGATCACCACGACCTTCGGCGGCCCGGCCGGCCCGGCGAGGAGCTGCCGGGTGGCCTCGATGCCGTTGAGGCGCGGCATCCGCACGTCCATCAGGACCACGTCCGGCCGCAACCGCTGCGCCCGCTCGACCGCTTCGACGCCGTCGGCGGCCTCCCCGACCACCGCGATTCCCGCCTGGGCCGCGAGGAGCATGCGCAGACCGCTGCGGGTCACCGCGTCGTCGTCCGCGATGAGGAGGGTGACGGGAGCGGCGGCCGGGTCGGCGGGTGCACCCGCCTCCGGGCCGGTCATGCCGGCAAGCGCACGGGCAGCCGGACCGCGAGCCGCCAGTGCTCCGGACCGTCCGGACCGGCCTCGATCTCGCCGTGCAGCAGCCGCACGCGCTCGGCGAGTCCGGGCAGGCCGTGCCCGGACGTCGGGAAGGCATGCGGGTCCGCACCCGCGCCCGTTCTGGTGCCGATCCGGTTGACCACGCCGAGTTCCAGTCCGTGCGGCGAGGCCGCCACACGGACCCCGATCGGGCCGCCCGCCCCGTGCCGCAGCGCGTTGGTCAGGCCCTCCTGGAGGATCCGGTACGCCGCCCGGGAGAGGGTCCCCTGCGCCTGCGTCCACTCGCCGGAGAACTCCGGCTCCACCAGCGCGCCCGCGTGCCGCAGCCGGTCGAGCAGCTCGGGCAGGTCGGCCAGGGTCCGGGCCGGCGCCGCCTCCGTCCTCTCCTCCTCGCGCAGCGCGCCCAGCACGTAGTCCAGGTCTTCAAGGGCGGCCCGGGCCGACTCCTCGATGCTGCGCAGGACGGCCCGCGCCGCCGTCGGGTCGGCGGAGAGCACCTCGCCCGCCACCGCCGCCTGGATCGTGGTCGCCGTCAGCGTGTGCCCGATGGAGTCGTGCAACTCATGGGCCAGCCGGTTGCGTTCGGCCAGCCGCCGTTCCCGCTCGGCCGCCAGCGCGAGCCGCTCCGCCGGTGACGGCCCCAGCAGTCTCGGAGCGAGCCATCGCAGCGCCTTCGTCACCGCCACGCACAGAGCCGCCGCCAGCAGCAGGCAGCCGAGCGCCGCCACCCAGCGCGACCAGCCGCGCTCCGCCCGTACCGTCCAGCCGAAGAGGCTCAGCTCCGCCTCGGCACGGAGCCGACCCGCCGGGAGGGTCAGGCCCATGAGGGCCGACACACCGCTCATGAGTGCCCCCGCCCATCCCAGTGCCACGTGCAGCAACAGCCAGACAGGAGTCCGGAATCGATCGCCGCCGGACGAGCCGGCGCGCTGACCTACAGCCACGGGATCCGGCAGCGGCACCTTCAGCGTCCGGCGGGCGCACACGACCAGCACCCGCCGCGTGGTGCGGGCCAGCCCGACCGCGCCGATCAGCGCTGCCCAGACCACCAAGGTCACAACGACCCGCACTCCATAGGCAGCGGACTGCCACACCAGCGCCGGGAGCATCGCGAAGGGCAGCAGCGGAAGGCTCGCCACCGCGCCGCACCAGGCGAACAGCGCACCCGAATATGTGGAGCCGCGCAGGAACGGCCGGATTCCCCTGATCATGATCAGGCCAGTATGACCGGAGTGCCCACCGGCGGCCTCCCCCGACAGGGGGAGCACCTTCTCCCGCTTTCCCGTGATGTGCACCCAGGGCCCCGCGGGCCAGGATCGTCCCATCCACGTGACGGGAGAACCACTGATGAACGCGCAAGGGGCGCAAGGAACTCAAGAGACCAGGACGAACGGCCCGGCCGTGGCAGCCATGGTGCTGGGCATCACCGGCCTGCTCACCTCGGTCGTCTTCATCGGCGGCCCGCTCGGCGTGATCGGCCTGATCCTGGGCATCGCCGCCCTGACGACGGCCGAGCGGACCGGCGTCGGCCGGGGCATGGCCGTCACCGCCGTGGTGACGTCGTCCCTCGCGGTCGTGGTGTCCGGCCTGGTCGCCGTCTTCATGGTCTGGTACGCGAACAAGACGCAGGAGTGTTACCGGCCCGACAGCTTCCACCAGTACACGCAGTGCGTCCACCGGCACCTCTCCGGAAACTGACCCGTTGCTGATTCCCCCACGAATCCATAGGAGTCGACACATGCATGAACAGGCTTCGACCCCGCGGCGGGGCGGCCGTGGCAGAGCCGTGACGGCGGCGGTCGCGGTGACCGCGGGCGTGCTGGCCATGGGCCTCCTGACACCGCCCGCGGCGTCCGCTGCCGCCGCCGGTCCGGACACCGTTCAACAGGGCCTGAACACGCTGGTGCACGCCGACGGCCTGCCCGCCGCACTGGCGAGCGTCAAGGGCCGTGACGGCCGCACCCGTACCTACACCGCAGGGGTCGGCGACCTGGCCACCGGGGCGAAGGTCCCCGGGGACGGTCAGATACGCATCGGCAGCAACACCAAGTCGTTCACCGCGGTGGTCGTGCTGCAACTGGTCGGCGAAGGCAGGATCGACCTCGATGCCCCGGTCGACACCTACCTGCCGGGCCTGGTCCGCGGGGAGGGTATCGACGGACGCCACATCACCGTCCGTCAACTCCTCCAGCAGACCAGCGGGCTTCCCGATTACGCACGATCCGTCGGCGACGACATCCTTCAGGGCCGGTACCTCGACCCCCGCGACCTCCTGGACATCGCTCTGGAGCACAAGGCGGACTTCGCCCCCGGGGCGAAGTGGAAGTACAGCAACACGAATTACGTGGTGGCCGGCCTGATCGTCCAGAAGGTCACCGGCCGGTCCCTCGCCGAGGAGATCGACCGGCGCATCGTCCAACGCATCGGCCTGCGCCACACCTACTTCCCCGCCCCCGGAGACCGGACCGTCAAAGAACCCCACCCCCACGGCTACAACAGGGATTCAGCAGGCGCGCCGCTGCGCGACGTCACGGAGGTGGATCCCTCCGCGGCCTGGGCGGCAGGAGCGATGATCTCCACCAACTCCGATCTCAACCGGTTCTTCACCGCGCTCCTGGCCGGCCGCCTCCTTCCGGCGGCGCAGCTCGCGCAGATGCGCACCACCGTCCCCGCCGAACCGCTGGGCACGGGTGCCCGTTACGGACTGGGGCTCATCAGCAGGCCGTTGTCGTGCGGCGGCGTCTACTGGGGTCACGGCGGTGACATCCCGGGATACGAGACCCGGGGCGGAGTCACCGAGGACGGCCGTGCCGCCAATGTGGCGACGACCAGCATGCCGCCCAGCGGCGCAGCCGCAGAACGTGTTCAAGGCGTCGTGGACACGGCCCTGTGCCGCTGACCCGCCGGATACGCCCTAAGACCGTCGCAGGCGGGGGAGGGGGCAGATGAGACTGCCTCCTTCGACGGCTACGGTCGGCCCGGGCGCGATCTCGGTGAAGCCCGCGTCCCGCACCACCGGCAGCCCGCTCGCCACGAGCTCCGACCAGCGGGCCGCGTCCGCCGTCCGTACGGACAGGGCGAAGCCGTCCTCCTGCCAGGCCTTGCGGGCCGTGTCGTCCAGCGCCCACCACGCCAGTTGGGCACCGTGGCCGGCCTGGGCCATGGTCTTGCCCGCGGACATCTCCAGCTCCGGGTTCAGCCACAGCACCGGCCGCGCGGGGTCCGGTGCCGCCGGCGGCTCCGGGTCGTCCAGATGCGTGCCCGACACCTGGAGCTTGACCAGCTCCTTCGGCCAGCCGTCCAGGGGGACGGGCGGGAAGACCCGCACCTCGGCCGCGGCCCCGTGCACCGTGATGCCCGGCAGCGCCGACGCCTTGCGCCACTCCGCGCCGCGCGCACGGCGCACCACCTTGCGGATGCGGGCGTCCTCCCAGTCCCGTACGGCCTGCGCCCACTCGCCGTCCTCGCCGGTCGCGCGCGCGTCCGACAGCAGCGTCAGCACCGCCCGTGCCGCCGTCTCCAGCGCGTCCGTGCGGGCCGGGGGAGCGGTCTTCTCGATCCGCACCACCAGCGGTAGCACGAACTGCGGTGCGCCGTCGCGGGGATCGGGCGTGGCGGGAATCTCGTCGGGGGTGTCAGGGCTGGTCACACCCCCCACGCTACCGTGAGGCCATGAGGCTGATGGGGGTCGGTCGCCGCTACGGAACGGGCGGACCGTGGGTGCCGCGCGACGTCGATCTCGAAGTGCCGGCGGGCACGCTGCTGCGGGTCGAGGGGGCCAACGGCAGCGGCAAGTCCACGCTGCTGCGGCTGCTCGCGGGCATCGACGCCCCGAGCACCGGCCGCATCGTGGACCGCCCCCGCACCGCGTACGTCCCCGAGCGCTTCCCCTCCGCGCTGCCCTTCACCGCGCTCGGCTGGCTCACGCACATGGGCCGGGTCCACGGCCTGGGCCGCGCGGCCGCGGGCCGTGACTGGCTGGAACGGTTCGGCGCGGGCGGCCACGCCCGCACCCCGCTCTCCGAACTCTCCAGGGGCGCGGGGAACTGCGCGACCAGCCACATACGGCCCGCAGTTACCCCTGGCGCACGCTACTGGTGCCGCTCCACGAGCGGACCCGCATCGCGCGCCAGCGCGGTAAGCCGCGAAATCGCCCGGAAGTACTTCTTCCGGTACCCGCCCCGCAGCATCTCCTCGCTGAACAGCTCGTCGAACGGCCGCCCGGACGCCAGCACCGGCACCTCACGGTCGTACAGCCGGTCGGCAAGCACCACCAGCCGCAGCGCCGTCGACTGGTCGGGCACCGGCTCGACGCCGGTCAGGCACACCGCGCGGATCGAGTCGCACATGGCGCCGTAGCGGCTCGGGTGGACCCTGGAGAGGTGGGCGAGCAGAGAGGGGAAGTCGTCGAGCGAGGCACCCTCGGCCGCGTGCGCGACGCGCTTGACGGTCTCGTCGTCGTACGGGGCCGGGGCCTGCGGCAGGCCGCGGTGGCGGTAGTCCTCGCCGTCGATGCGCAGCGGGCGGAAGTGGGCGGAGAGGCCCTGGATCTCGCGCAGGAAGTCGGCCGCGGCGAACCGGCCTTCGCCGAGCTTGCCGGGCAGCGTGTTGGAGGTTGCGGCCAGGGCCACGCCCGACTCGACGAGCTTGCCCAGCAGGCTCGAGACGAGCACGGTGTCGCCCGGGTCGTCGAGCTCGAACTCGTCGATGCACAGCAGCTTGTGGCCGCTGAGCGTCTGAACGGTCTGCTGGAAGCCCAGCGCGCCGACGAGGTTGGTCAGCTCCACGAAGGTGCCGAACGCCTTCTGCGCCGGCTCGGCCGGGGTGGCGTGCCAGAGCGAGGCCAGCAGGTGGGTCTTGCCGACGCCGTAGCCGCCGTCGAGGTAGACGCCGCGCGGACCGGAGGGCGCGGCCGGCTTCGCCTCGCGCCGGAACCAGCGCTTGCGGCCGCCGCCGTGGCCCGCACCGCCGCCGAGCCCGGCCGCGAAACCGTCGAGGACGGTGACGGCATCGGTCTGGCTGGGCTGGTTCGGGTCGGGGATGTAGGTGTCGAACCGCACGGAGTCGAAGCGCGGCGGCGGCACCATCTCGGCGACCAGACGGTCGGCCGGTACGTGCGGGGCGCGCGAGGTCAGCGCCACCGGGGCGGCGGCGGACTCGCCTGTCGGACCGTTGACGGACCCGGAGGCATCGGCAGGTGATGCGGTGGAGGATGACACAGCTGTCCAGCGTAGCTGCTGTGGAAGCCGGGACGGCCACGTGATCAGCGACCCATGTCACACTGCGGCCTATGCGACGCCTGTTCCCCTCCCCGCTCAGCCCCGCCGACCTGAATGACCGCGCCTGGGAGCTCGACGAGCTCGCCGACTTCTACGCCTACCCCGACGCCCCGCCCGCGCAGGGCGGGGCCTGGCTGCGGGCCAACATGGTCTCGTCCCTGGACGGCGCCGCCCACCACGAGGGGCGCTCCCAGCCGCTCTCGTCGGACGCCGACATGCGGATCTTCGGCACTCTGCGCGGGCTCGCCGACGCCGTCGTGGTCGGCGCCGAGACCGTGCGGCAGGAGGGCTACCGGCCGGCGCGGGCCCGGGAGGCCTTCGCGGCGCGGCGCGCGGCGCTCGGGCAGGGCCCGGCGCCGGTGATCGCGGTGGTGAGCGCGGGGCTCGGCCTGGACTTCTCGCTCCCCCTGTTCACGTCCCCGCTGGTGCCGACGATCGTGCTCACGGGCGCGGAGGCCCCGGCCGACCGGGTGGCCGCGGCCCGGGCGGCGGGTGCCGAGGTGGTCGTGGCGGGCGAGGGGCGGGGCGTGGACCCCGCGCTGGTGCCGGGCGCGCTGGCGGAGCGGGGGCTGACCCGGCTGCTCACCGAGGGCGGCCCGCGGCTGCTGGGGCAGTTCGCCGCGGCGGGGGTGCTGGACGAGATGTGCCTGTCCCTGGCCCCGATGATGGCCGCGGGCAGCGCATCGCGGATCGCGGCCGGGCCGCCGCTGGAGGTGCCGGAACGGTTCGCTCTCGGTTCGATCCTGGAGGAGGACGGCTTCCTCTTCACCCGCTACACCAGGCACCGGAGGATCTGAAGGATGCGAAGGATCTGACAATCGGCGGAATTTACCGTTCCGCTTCGCGTCCGCTGGGCAGAATGGGGATCAGACGCGAGTCAGACGCTCCCCCGAGGGCACGGGATCAAAACAGGCGGGCTCGGGGGGAGCGCGCGCAGGATGGTTTCTGTTGGGCCCGGTGGCCCACGGAGAAGAAGGGCGCCCACCGTGTTCACGAGCGTATTGATGATCGAGCAGCCGCTGTCCGCCACCGACGTCGACTTTGTCACCACGCTGCACGAGGACGACATGTCCTTCGTGGTCCTCATGCGGCCCAGAGGCAACGAGGACCGGTTGCTGCGCGCCATCGACGACGTCGCCCTCGGCGAGCTGGAGCAGGCCGTCCACGAGGCCGACGAGCCCGAGGGCGACGAGGCGCTGCGGCCCGCCGCGGTGGCGCTGGAGCACTCGCTGCGCAGCCTGCGGGCGGCGGGCTGCGAGGCGGTGGGCCAGATCATCGACAACCACCCGCTCGACCTGCTGCGCTCGGTCGTCGAGCAGACCCATGCCGACGAGGTGATCGTGCTGACCGCTCCGCACCTGGTCGAGGAGTTCTTCCACCGCGACTGGGCGTCGCGGGCCCGGCACAAGGTGGGGGTGCCGGTGCTGAAGCTCTACGCTCACGCGGACGATGCCGAGGAGACGCAGGCCTGAGGTTGCGTGCGGGTCGTCGGTGGCTGGTCGCGCAGTTCCCCGCGCCCCTGACGGGGCGCCCCTTACGGGGCGACCAGCCGCCCGTCCGCCATCGTCAGGACCCGGTCCGCCCGCTCCAGCAGCCCGCGGTCATGGGTGACGAGCACCGTCGCCGTGCCGTGCCGCCGCGTCACCTCGGCCAGGAGGGCCACCACCTGTTCGCCCCGCTCGTGATCGAGCGCCGACGTCGGCTCGTCCACCAGCAGCACGGACGGCCCGGTGCACAGCGCGCGGGCGATGTTCACGCGCTGCCGCTCGCCCCCGGACAGCTGGTGCGGGCGGCGGCGCCGTTTGGCCGCGTCCAGCCCGACCGACTCCAGCAGTTCCTCGGCCCGCGCGCGGGCGGTCCGGACGCTGCCGCCGCGCAGGTGCTCGACCGCCAGCAGCTGCTCCACGGCCGTCAGCGACGGCAGCAGGTTCGCCTGCTGGAAGACGATGCCGACCTGCTCCCGCCGCAGCCGCGTCCGCTCCCGCTCGCCCAGGCCCGCCGTGTCCCGGCCGGCCACGACGACCCGGCCCGCGTCCGGGCGCAGCAGTGTGGCGGCCACCGCCAGCAGGCTGGACTTCCCCGAGCCGGACGGGCCCACGACGGCCACGAGCTCGCCGGGCGCCACGGCCAGCGAGACCGCGTCGAGCGCGGTGAGGGCGCGGTCGCCGTCGGGGTAGGTGAGGGTGACGCCCTCCAGGGCGAGGGCCGTGGCGGTGGCGGTCGTGGCGGTCATCGGGCGGCTCCCAGGGCGGTCAGCGGGTCGACGGAGGTGATGCGGCGCACGGCGAGCACGGACCCGGCCAGGCCCAGCAGCACCATCGCCGCCACCGGGACGGCCACCGTGGCCGCGCCCAGCTCGAAGGGCACGGCGGCGGAGGCGAACCAACCGCCCACGACTCCGGCCGTGCCGCCCAGCGCCGTCCCCGCGAGCAGCACGGCCAGCGCCTGGGCGAGGGCGTCGCGCACGAGGTAGCCGCTGCTCGCCCCGACCGCCTTCAGCACGGCGATGTCCGGGCGGCGCTGCACGGTCCACACCGTGAAGAACGCCCCCACCACGAGCGCGCTCACCACGAACAGGAAGCCCTGCACCATCTGCAGCGTGCCGTGCTCGGCGGCGTACCCGTCGATCCCGTCCAGGGCGTCGGCGAGCGGCACGGCCTCGGTGGTGCGGGCCGCCGTCCCCTCCGGGCTGCCGCCGCCGGTGACGGCGAGCGCGGTCGGCTGCTGCTGGTGGGAGATCTGCTGCCAGGCGGGGAGCGTGGTCCAGACGCTGGGCGCGTGGCCGTGGCTGCGGTCGGCGGTCAGCCCCGAGACGGTCAGCCGCTCGGTGCCGAGGGTGACGGTGTCGCCGATGCGCAGGCCGCTGTCACGGGCTACGCGCTCGCTCACGGCCACCGAGCCGTCGCCGGGCGCCGAGCCGCGCACCAGCGCCGGGCGCAGCTGCTCGGAGGTGCCGAACGCGCTCACCGACGTGGCCTTGCCGTGCGCCGTCAGCCGGGTCATCGCCACGCCCAGCGGTTCGGCCGACGTCACGCCGCGCGCGGTGCGCCAGGCGGCGGCCTGCGTGCCGTCCACCGCGCTGTTGGTGAACGACACCTCCGGCTCGGCCCCGGAGGGGGCGCCGAAGACGATCCGGTCCGCCGGCAGCCCCGCGACCGCGGACGTGGCCTCGCGGGCCAGGCCGCCGGTCAGCCCGTAGAGGAAGACCACGAGCGTGGTGATGAGTGCGACGACCGTCCCCATCAGGGCGAACCGCCCCCGGGCGAAACGGATGTCGCGGAGCGCGACGAACACGACGGGACCTTTCCAGGCTTCTTCGGCTTCTTCGGTGGAGATCTCCACCGTCGCGCGTGCGCGCTCCCGGCGGTATCGGGAAAGGGAGTGGCCCGGAAATCAACCGAAGGATTGACGGTCCCGGGGGAAAGAGCCCGCGCAGCGGGCCCGTACGCTCGATGGGGTGAGCAGAACCAGCCCCCCGCCCGTGCCCGCGGCCCCCGACGTGCCCTCGCTCCGGGTGGTCCGGCTCGCCGTGCACACCGCGTTCTACGCGCTGCTCGCCGTGGCCCTGGGGCCCGCCCTGCTCGGGGAGGAACCGGCCCTCGCCCTGCTGCCGGGCGCGGCGCTGGCCGCGGTGTACGGGGCCGGGGTCGTCCGGCACCGGGACCGTCCCGTGCCGTGGCTGCTCGCCGTCACCGCCCTGTGGCTGGTGCTGCTGGCAATGGACGCGCGCTCCAGCTACGTCGCCTTCCCGCTCTTCTTCCTCTACCTGCACGTCCTGCCGGTGCGCCGGTCGCACCCCGCGATCGCCGCGGCGACCGCGGCCGTCGTGGCCGCCCAGGCCGCGGCGCCCGGCGGCCTCACCGCGGCCAAGGTGATCGGCCCGGTGGCCGGCGCCGCGGTCGCGATCATGACCGGGTACGGGTACGCCGCGCTGTACCGCGAGAGCCAGAAGCGGCAGCGGCTGATCGACGACCTGGTGCGCACGCGCGACGAACTCGCCGCCGCCCAGCGCGAGGCGGGCCGCCTCGCCGAACGGCAGCGGCTCGCCCGCGAGATCCACGACACCCTCGCCCAGGGCCTGTCCAGCATCGTCCTGCTCGCCCGCGCCGCCGAGACGGCGCCCGGCGAGGCGGCCCGCGCCCGGGTCCGCGAGATCGGCCGCACCGCCGCGGACAACCTCGCCGAGGCCCGCCGCTTCGTCCAGGCCCTCACCCCGCCCGCCCTGGAGGACGCCCCGCTGCCGGAGGCGCTGCGCCGCACCACCGCGCGCACCGTGCCGGGTGCCGTCTTCCGCGTGGACGGCGACCCCTGCCCGCTGCCCGTGGAGACCGAGGTCGCCCTGCTCCGCCTGACCCAGGAGGCGCTGGCCAACGTCGCCCGCCACGCCCGCGCCGAGCATGCCGCGGTGACCCTGGCCTACCTGGACGGCCAGGTGGCCCTGGACGTGTACGACGACGGCGTGGGCTTCGTCCCCGGCGCGGTCCCGTCCGACGGCCGCCGCACGTTCGGCCTGCACGGCATGCACGAGCGCATCGCGGAGCTCGGTGGCACCTTCACCGTCGAGTCCGCCCCGGGCGAAGGCACGGTGGTCGCGGTGGTGGTGCCGGCGGGGATGCGCCCCGTGAGGGGCGCGGGGAACTGCGCGACCGACCCCCACCGGCCCGCGGCCGGCCGCCCGGCCGTCGGGCACGCCGCGTACGGGGCAAGCTCGTCGGAGGCCACGGCATGAGCGCAGTGGTCAGGGTCCTGCTCGTCGACGACCACCCCGTCGTCCGCCGCGGCCTGCGCGCCATGGTGGACGAGCTGCCCGACGTCGAGGCCGTCGGCGAGGCGGCCGACGGAGCCGAGGCGCTGCGACGGCTCGACGAACTCGACGCGGGCGCGCGGCCGGACGTCGTCCTCATGGATCTCCAGATGGGCGCCGGCATGCACGGCGTCGAGGCCACCCGGCGCATCACCGCCCTGCCCTCCCCGCCCGCCGTGCTGATCCTCACCACCTACAGCACCGACGCCGACATCCTCGCCGCCGTCGAGGCGGGCGCCACCGGGTACCTGCTCAAGGACGCGCCGCCCGAGGACGTCGCCGCCGCCGTGCACGCAGCGGCCCGCGGCGAGACCGTCCTCGCCCCGCCGGTCGCGGCCCGGCTGCTCGGCCGCGTCCGGGCGGGCGGCCGGCCCACCCTCTCGCCGCGGGAGACCGAGATCCTGGGGCTCCTGGCCGAGGGCCTGGCCAACCGGCAGATCTCCCGCCGTCTGTTCATCAGCGAGGCGACGGTCAAGACCCACCTCGTGCACATTTACGGAAAGCTCGGCGTGGACAGCCGCACGGCGGCGGTGACGGCCGGCCTGGCGGCCGGGTTGATCCGCCCCGTCTGACGGGTGCGAGAATCATGGCCGAACGACCACGAGCACAGGGAGCACCCCACATGGCACCGGCCGTCCCCACGACGATGGAACGACCGCACTTCATCGGCATCGGCGGAGCCGGCATGTCGGGCATCGCCAAGATCCTCGCCCGGCGCGGCGCGGCCGTCGCGGGCAGCGACGCCAAGGAGTCGGCGACGGCCGGGGCGCTGCGCGCCCTGGGCGCGACGGTGCACATCGGGCACGCCGCGGAGCACCTCGCCGAGGACGCCACCTGCGTGGTCGTCTCCAGCGCCATCCGCGCCGACAACCCCGAGCTGGCCGCCGCCGCCGAGCGCGGCATCCCCGTCGTGCACCGCTCGGACGCGCTGGCCCGCCTGATGGACGGCCTGCGCCCGATCGCCGTCGCCGGCACCCACGGCAAGACCACCACGACGTCCATGCTGGCCGTCTCCCTCGGCGCGCTGGACCTGGAGCCCTCGTACGCCATCGGCGGCGACCTGGCCGGCCCCGGCACCAACGCCGCGCACGGCAGCGGCGAGATCTTCGTCGCCGAGGCGGACGAGAGCGACCGCAGCTTCCACAAGTACGCGCCCGAGGTCGCGATCGTCCTCAACGTGGAGCTGGACCACCACGCCAACTACGCGTCGATGGAGGAGATCTACGAGTCCTTCGCGACGTTCGTCGGCCGCATCCGCCCCGGCGGCACGCTCGTCGTCGCCGCGGACCAGGACGGCGCCCGCGAGCTGACGCGGCGCATCGACCGCAAGGACATCGAGGTCGTCACCTACGGCGAGGCCGAGGACGCCGACGTCCGCGTCCTCAAGGTCACCCCGCGCGGCCTGACCAGCGAGGTCACCGTCGACCTCAAGGGCCGCACGCTCACCTTCGGCGTCTCCGTCCCCGGCCGCCACTACGCGCACAACGCCGTCGCCGCCCTCGCGGCCGGTGCCGCCCTCGGCGTCCCGGCGGACGATCTGGCCTCCGCCCTCGGCAAGTTCACCGGCGTGGGCCGCCGCCTGCAGCTCAAGGGCGAGGCGAACGGCGTCCAGGTGATCGACTCCTACGCCCACCACCCCACCGAGATGACCGCCGACCTGGAGGCCATCCGCGGCGCCGCGGCCGGCTCCCGCGTCCTGGTCGTCTTCCAGCCCCACCTCTTCAGCCGCACCCAGGAACTCGGCACCGAGATGGGCCAGGCGCTCGCCCTCGCCGACTCCTCCGTGGTCCTGGACATCTACCCGGCCCGCGAGGACCCGGTCCCCGGCGTCACCAGCGCCCTGATCATCGACGCCGCGCGCGCCGCGGGCGCCGACGTCCGCGCGGAGCACGAGAAGTCGGCTGTCGCCGAGGTGATCGCGGGAATGTCCCGCCCCGGCGATCTCGTTCTCACGATGGGCGCGGGCGACGTCACGGACCTCGGCCCGGAGATCCTGGCCCGCCTGGAGAGCTGAGAAGGGACACCGCCGACATGGCGTACGAGGTCGAGAAGCCGGACGAGCAGTGGCGCGCGGAGCTGACCCCGGCGGAGTACCAGGTGCTCCGCCGGGCCGGCACCGAGCCCGCATTCCGCGGCGAGTACACCGACACGAAGACGGCGGGCGTCTACTCCTGCCGCGCGTGCGGCGCCGAACTCTTCCGCTCCACCGAGAAGTTCGAGAGCCACTGCGGCTGGCCGAGCTTCTACGACCCGAAGGACTCGTCGGCCGTCGAACTCATCGAGGACCGCTCCCACGGCATGCTCCGCACCGAGGTGCGCTGCGCCCGCTGCGGCTCGCACCTGGGCCACGTCTTCGAGGGCGAGGGCTACCCGACGCCGACGGACCAGCGGTACTGCATCAACTCGATCTCACTGCGGCTGGAGCCGACGGAGGGGTGAGCGATCACCCCCGCTTCATCCCACCGAACGCCTTGCGCAGGTCGTCCACATTCAAGACCGGATTCACCTCGACCTCGGCCTCCAGGTCCAGGAAGAGCGTCTCCACGAGGCCCGGCAGCTCTGACGGGTCCTGCAGGTCGAAGACGAAGATGCCTGAGCGGCCTCCGTCGAGGGCGGTGAAGAAGGCCGCTTCGGGGCGGAGCTTGTCCAGTATCGTTTCGATGAGCTCCGGCAGGGTGCCGTTTCTGACCGCCTCGTTCGTGGCGCGCGTGTCCAGACGGGCTCTGAGGAGCGTACGCATGGCCCTCACTCCTTCGTGATCGCATCCCTTTCAGCGTCCGTCCCCTCGGGGCGGGGTGCAAGTCCGGTCAGCGCAGCACCGCGGCGGTCTCCGGCGGCAGCCGCAGCGTGCCGTCCGCGCCGGGCGGGTCGACGGGCCGCCACGAGGTGACGACCTCGCGTGCCGCCACGGTCGGCTCCGCCGGCCGGTCGCCGAGGTTGGCCACGACGTCGTAGGGGCCGCGCCGGAAATGGACGAGCGGGCGGGGGCCGGTCACCGAGAGGGCATCGTACTCCCAGTGCGGGTCGGTCAGTTCCGGCGTGCCGCGCCGCAGTGCGATCAACCGGCGGTACCAGGCGAGCAGTTCCGCGTGCGGACTGCGCTCCGGCTCGCTCCAGTCCAGGCAGGAACGGTCACGTGTGGCCGGGTCCTGGGGATCCGGGATCTCGTCCTCCGCCCACCCGTGGGCGGCGAACTCCCGCCGCCGCCCCTTGCGGACGGCTTCCGCCAGGGCCGGATCCGTGTGGTCGGTGAAGTACTGCCACGGCGTACGGGCACCCCACTCCTCGCCCATGAACAGCATCGGCGTGAAGGGGGCGCAGAGGACCAGCGTCGCCGCGCAGGCCAGCAGGCCGGGGGAGAGGCGGGCGGAGAGCCGGTCGCCGAGGGCGCGGTTGCCGATCTGGTCGTGGGTCTGGGAGTAGCCGAGCAGCCGGTGCGCGGGGGCGGTGCGGGTGTCGAGCGGGCGGCCGTGCAGGCGGCCGCGGAAGGACGAGTACGAACCGTCGTGGAAGAAGCCCCCGCGCAGCGTCTTGGCGAGCGCGTGCGCCGGGTCGGCGGCGAAGTCGGCGTAGTAGCCCCGGGATTCGCCGGTGAGGGCGGTGTGCAGGGCGTGGTGGAAGTCGTCGTTCCACTGGGCGTGCATGCCGTGGCCGCCGGAAGCGCGCGGCGCGGTGGTGACCGGGTCGTTGAGGTCGGACTCGGCGACGACGAAGAGGGGCCGGCCGAGGCGCCGGGCCAGGTCCTCCACGGCGGCCGACAGCTCGGCCAGGAAGTGCCGGGGCCGGGTGTCGGCGAGCGCGTGCACGGCGTCCAGGCGCAGCCCGTCGAGCCGGTAGTCGCGCAGCCACGCCAGGGCGCTGTTCACGAGGTACGCCCGGACCTCGCCCGAGCCGTGAGCGTCGAGGTTGACGGCAGCACCCCACGGCGTGTGGTGGGTCTCGGTGAAGTACGGCCCGAAGGAGGGCAGATGGTTGCCGGAGGGGCCGAGGTGGTTGTGCACGACGTCGAGCACGACGCCCAGCCCGTGCGCATGGGCGGCGTCCACGAACCGCACCAGCCCGTCCGGCCCGCCGTAGGGCTCGTGGACGGCCCACGGCGCCACGCCGTCGTACCCCCACCCGTGCGTGCCGGGGAAGGGGCACACCGGCATCAGCTCCACGTGCGTGATCCCCAACGCGGCGAGGTGCCCGAGCAGTTCGGCGGCGGAATCGAAGGTGCCGTCACGGGTGAACGTCCCGACGTGCAGCTCGTACAGCACCGCCCCGGTCAACGGCCGCCCGGCCCACCGCCCTTGCCGCCAGGCGAACCGCGAGACGTCCACCACGGCGCCGAGCCCGTCCGGCCCGTCGGGCAGCCGCCGCGACCGCGGGTCGGGGAGCACGGGACCGCCGTCCAGGGCGAATCCGTACCGGCTCCCGGCGGAGGCGGCCGCGGAACAGCACCACCAGCCGGCACGGACGGGATCGGGCTCCATGGCGTACGCGGCACCGTCGACGTGCAGGGTCACACGCCGCCGGGCCCTGGGCGCCCACACCTCGAACAGCACGACCGGCTCCCTCCGACGGCGACGGCGGTGCCGCTCATGGTGCCACTGTCGACGTGACTACGTGGGCGGGTCCGGCCGAGGACTTGGTCAGCGCCGGTCCCGGGACCCGTCCTGGAGCGCATCGACCACCGCATCGGCCATGGCCCGTTCGCCGTTGGCGTTGGGGTGGACGGGGAAGGCCGGGCGGACGGGCCGGGTGAAGAGGCCTTCGACGTAGCGGTCGGCGAACGGCCGGCAGGCGTCGTGGCCGGTGCTGACGGCGGTGGTGTCGACGTAGCGGGCGCCGTGCGTGTCCGCCTCGCGGTGCAGCATGGCGTCGAGGCTGTGCAAGGTGCGGCGCAGGTAGGGCTGGTCGCCGTCGGCGACGCGCAGGGACTGGCGGCAGCCCTCGGTGTCGTCGCCGATCACGACCGGGTAGCCGACGAGTGCGATGCGGGCGTGCGGGGCCCGATGGTGCACGGCTTTGAGGACGTCGCCGACCTTCGAGGCCGTGGCGTCGATACGCCGCTGGAGCTCGTCGGCACCGCTTTGCGTGTAGTACTGCTCACAGGGGTTGTCGCGGGGGACGGGCTTGTGCAACGCGGTCGAGCACTTGATGACGATCTCGCCGAAGCCGATGTCGTTGCCGCCGATGCCTATGGTGACCAGGCGTGTGTCCGGGCCGACGGCGTCGAGCTGCGCGATGTTGCCGGTGCCGGACTGCGGCTCCCACATGTCGTCCGTCGTGGCGCCGCCGCAGCTGACGTCGGTGAAGTCCGTGATGCCCAGTGCTGCCCGGGTCAGCGAAGGGTAGTTGGCGTCGGACCGGGCGCACTTGAGGTGGACCTGGCGGGGGATGAGGGGTCCGGAGGTGAAGGAATCGCCGAGAGCGACGTATTGCTCGCCGGCAGCGGAAGGGGTGGCGGACGCGGGGGTGACGACCCCCGCTCCCAGGGTCATGGCGGTGCCGAGTGCGGCGGCGAGGGCCCATCGGGTTCTGGCACGGTTCCGGCGTTGCATGTGCGCCTCCTGCGCTGAATCGGGAGTTCTTGTTCTTCGCGGTGCACGACAGTGGGGTGCAACGCAGGGAGGCGTCAATCAACGGGGGTGCGATACGGGCAGGTTCAGGACGTCCGACAGGCGTCACCTGCCCTTGACGGGCTTGCAGTACGCGTTGGTCGACTGTCGTCCCTGGTCACGGATGGTGTGCCCGTAGACCTCCTGGTTCAGGGAGTTCCGCCTCATGGGCATGTCGCACAGTACGGTCCGCCCGGAACCCTTGAGCTTGAACGGGTGCGTCGTGTCCCCTTCGGCCTTGCCCAGGTGATTGCCGAGCAGCTCGACACCCGAGGACCAATTCTCACCGTTCTCGGTCTTGTTGGGGACGTTGCAGTTATCGCCGATGGTGTCGTAGTAGGGGCTGTGCTCGTCGACCTGATGGTGCAGCGCGAGCTTGCCGGTGCAGGTATAGGTCGGCAGGTCCTTCGCCTGCGCGACAGGCGCGACCGCGGCCAGCGTGCCCGCCGCCAGGGCGACGGCGGCCAGGGAGTGCAGAGGCTTCACATGGACCCTTCCGGAACCGGGGATCGGGAGGCGCCACGGGGGCGCGGCCCCATGTGTATCTGTCCGGGGGGAACGAAGGAGCGGGGCATGCCCCGACGTTCACCCGGATTGCGCACATCGTCCCCGGCGAGACATGCGGGCGCATCCGCGCAGTGGGCGGCGCAGGGGCAGTTGTGCGCGCCGTGCCCGCTGTTCACATCCGGCCGCACGTGTGGCGGCCGTCCGACGTGCCGTCGGGCCGAGGGGCAAAAGGCGGCGGATCGTAGCGTGAGGCCGTGCCGTCGGGCATGCCGGGAGAGCGCGGGCGGCCGTGGCTCGGCCATTGCATGACCCTGACGGGAGTGCCTGATGTCGCACAGCCGAACAGCTGGGGCTGAGGGAGAAGCGAGTGCGTGGCGGCCCGGCACGCAAGTGGCCCCTGCGGTGACCGGGCCGGTGCCGGGCGGCCGGGCGGACGGCGGGTAAAGGCCGTTCCATGCCCCCTGGCGCAAAGCCGACCTTTTGGGGAAACGATGCTGCACGCAACGCTGTTGGGCGCCGAATGAAGCGGAATGCGCAAGGAGGCGGCATGGAATTCATCGGGTACTTTCCGCAATGGTCGATCTACGACCGCGGGGTGTTCCTCAAAACCCTCGACGACAACGGCACGGCGGAGCGGCTGACCATCCTCAACTACGCCTTCGAGAACATCACGTCGGGTGATGTGCCGAAGTCCACGGAATATCCCGAGGGGTACGCGGGGTATCGCTGTTTCGAGGAGGTCAGGGCCCTCAAGCAGACGAACCCGCCGAATGCGGACAACGGCATCAATGCCGGGGATGCCGGCGCGGACTGGCTCACGCCGTTCATCAAGGGCTCGGGCAAGGAGCCCATCGGGACCGACGACCCGGGCTGGGGCGCGCAGGCGCTGATGGGCAACTTCAACCAGCTCAAGAAGCTCAAGGACAAGCACAAGCAGCTCAAGGTCCTCGTCTCGCTCGGCGGCTGGACGTACAGCCGCAACTGGTCGCTGGCCGCGGCCACCGAGCAGGGGCGGAAGGACCTGGTCTCCTCGTGCATCGACCTCTTCATCAAGGGGAACCTGCCCACACAGATCTGGATGACCGACTGGCAGCATCCGCAGGACCCCCCGACCCTCAAGCAGCAGTTCGGCGGCACCGGCGTGGCCAAGGGAATCTTCGACGGCGTCGACATCGACTGGGAATGGCCCGGGTGCGACAAGGGGCTTTCCGGGAACAAGTACGACCGGGTGCACGACAAGGCGAATTTCGTGGCGCTCCTGAAGGAGTTCCGTAAGCAGCTGGACGACCCCGACCTGCTCAAGAACTATCCGCCGCGCGGCGGGAAGTACCTGCTGTCCGCATTCCTCCCCGCCGATCCGGGCATCATGGCGGCCGGCTGGGACGCGTCCGAGGTCATGAAGTGCCTCGACTTCGGCAACATCCAGGGCTACGACTTCCACGGGGCGTGGGAGAACACCACCGACCAGCAGTCCGCCCTCCTCCCGCCGGCCACCGGGCTCACCGTGGAGGCCGCGGTCGACGCCTGGATCAAGGCGGCGGGGGAAAACGTCCGGTCGAAGCTGACCTTCGGGATCCCGTACTACAGCCGCGGCTGGAAGGGTGTGGGAACGCGGCACCCCGACGGGCTGCACAACTCGGCGACCGGTCCGGCGGACGGCAAGTACGAGGCCGGCGTCAACGACTACCGCGTGATCGCCCAGCTCGGCGACGGCTACAAGGTGTACTACAGCCCGGACAAGGCCAATTGCAGCTTCGCCTGGCGGTACAGCGAGACGGACCACGTCTTCTGGACCTACGACGACCCGACCCTCGTCTACCGCAAGGCCGCCCACGCCAAGACGCTCAAGCTGGGCGGCGTCATGGCGTACTCGCTCGACGGCGACGACCTGAAGACGGGTGAGCTCTCGCAGCAGATCCATGCCGGACTCCAGGGCACGAAGCCCCCGTTCAACGGGCTGAACGGAGGCTGATCCCCCGGTCCGGCACATGGGCCCCTGCCGCCCGGCGGCAGGGGCCTATCGGCTCTTGCGCTCATGTGACCCGTGTGGAGCCATGGAATGGGCTGGCGAGTGAGGAGGAAACCATGCCGGACGAGCGGGTCTCGCTCATGTGGCTCGAAATCACGGGGAAGTGCCAGTTGGCATGCGTGCACTGCTACGCGGACAGCGGACCCGCCGGGACCCATGGGGCGATGGAGACCGAAGACTGGTTACGCGTGATGTGCGAGGCCACGGAGATCGGGGTGCAGACGGTCACGTTCATCGGCGGGGAACCACTGCTGCATCCGCAGCTGTCCCGATTCATCGGACGGGCACTCGAACTCGGGTTACTGGTACGGGTGGTGAGCAATTTCGTTCATGTTCCGGAGGCACTGTGGCCGGTGCTCACCGACGCCCGGGTCTCCGTCTCGGTCAGCTACTACTCGGCCGGGCCCGGCCCTCACGATGCGATGACCCGGCGCCGGGGGAGCCACCGCCGTACCTCTGCCAACCTGCGCAAGGGCGCGGACCTCGGTGTGCGGCTGACCGGTCTGGTGCTGACTTCCGCAGCCACGCCGGATCCCGGACCGGCCCGGGCGGCTCTGCAGACCCTGGGGGTCGGTCACGACCGGGTCGCCCCGCTGCAGGCCGTGGGGCGTGCAGCAGGCGGCAGGGTGCCCTCGATCGCCGACCTGTGCGGCTGGTGTCCGCGCGAGCTGCTGGCCGTCACCCCGAGCGGCGACGTGTTCCCGTGCACCATGGCCCGCTGGCTGCCCGTGGGGAACGTACGCAGCGAGCATCTCCGGGACATCGTGCGGGGCGGGAGACTGGGCGACGTGCGGGCGGAAATGCGGGACGTGTTCAGCCGGCGCGCAGTGAGCAGCGAGTGCAACAGCGGCAATAGCGGCAACAGCAAGTGCGCACCGTAGAGCCGGCCTCGGCCTCGGCTTCAGTGGAGGCCGCCCGGCAACATCGGGATATGGAACTCCTCGACGGCGGAGCGCAGTTCCCCCGCCAATGACGAATCCCGTACGGCCGGCAAGGCCAGTGATTTGGCGAAGTCGAGAAGCAAGGCCCGCATGTGGTCACTTCGCATGTGCACGGGCAGGTCGAGTACGGGGCGCAGTTCCTCCCGCGCCGCGTCGACGTCCCTGCGCAGAAGACAGGACGTGGCAAGGGTGATGCGTGCACCCGCTTCCAGCGAGGTGTCCCGGCTGCTGTCCGGGCCCTGCTCGTACAACCGGATCGCAGAGCGGGCGGCGGACGCCGCGTCCTCACCACGGCCGAGGGAGATTATCCCGGTCGCCGCATTGTGATACTGGCGCGCACGGTCGGCCGTGAAGATTCCTCCCACCTCGTCGAAGAAGTCGTCCGTCCCGCTCTGGCGTTCCCGGGCCTCCTCGGCGAGCCGGAAGGCCCGCAGAGCACCGTCCACGTCACCCATCGAGGCGAGCGCGGCACCCTCCATCGAGTACAGCCGCTGCTTCGACGCCTCGTTCCGGCCGGCGAACCGCTGTCCGGACCGGGCGAGCGCAGCCGCGGCCTGCGGCCGCTGGTCGCGGTAGGCGTACCAGGACTGCGCCGCCCTGCACCAGACCCGCAGCGAATCGTGCCCCACGATCTCGGCGTAGGCCCAGGCCGCACGCGTCTGTTCAAGGGCGGCCGAGTAGTACCCGAACGTGTGGCTGACGTCGGCCAGCAGACCGCACACCACGGCGGCGAGGAAATACAACTCGGCCGACTGCCGCGGTCGTTGATGTCCTTCCAGAACGCCGTAGATGCGATCCCGGGTGGCGACCATCTGCCCGAAGAGCGGGAGCGGGTCCTGATGGACCAGTTCGCGGGACAAGCGGATCACGTCGTCGCGCAGCGTATCGAGACCGGATGCGCCGATGTTGCTGGTCTCCGCCCGGGCGGCGTGATCGCTGGATTCGTGGGCTGCTGCCATGACAGCCACCTCCTTGATCTCCCTTGAGCGCACACGGGGTTCGAACCCTCTGCGGGGAACGGCGACGGGGTTCCGGACAGGACCCGCCGATCCGACCGGGCGCAGGGCGGCGGAAGCGCCGCCCGCCCGGAGCAGTTCGAGTTCCTCGACGGGATAGTTCTTCCGGTCCAGCAGGTCCGTGAGCTCGATCGGGCCGACCTTGTACACGCGCCCGAGGCGGAACAGTGCGCGGACGCCGGGACGCGAACCGCCCAGCGGCCATATCTCGTACTCGCTGATCCGCTTGCCCGTCAGCAGCGAATCACCTTCCTTGGTCAGCGAATTGCAGCGCTCGGCCGCCTCGTCCTGTGTCATTCCGTGGGCATGCCGCCACGCCTGGCGGGGGCGGAAATTCCAGCGCCGGACCATCTCTTCCATGATCTGGCGCGGATCGCACCCCTCCGCCAGGAGCTCGCGGCGCAGCTGTTCCCGCTCGGGCTTGGACCCGGGCTTTCCCTTGCGTACTCGTACCACGGCTCCCCCGGTCACGCTTCGTACGGTAGCCATGTGCGGCGCCTCGCGGAACTCCGTCCCCGGAGGGGCGGGAAAGCGCCCCGGGCTTGCGGGAAAGACGCACGTCAGCGCGGTGCCGGAGGCGGAGAAACCGTCCGGCTGCCGGAGTTCAGAGACGGGCCCGCAGAGCCGACCCTGAAGACGCCACGGCAACGAAGGGAGACGGACATGAACAGGGCCGGCATCGGGCTGATCGCGGCTGCGGCAAGCATCGCCGTGCTGATGGTGCTCAACCCGGCGGGCTTTCCCGAGGCACTCGGGATCGCACTGATCGACTTACTGCGTGTGATCGCGGAGGGGGTGCTTCGCAGCGGGCGTGAATGGTACCGACCACCCTCGCCCGCTGCCGATCCAGGTGCCGAACAGCCACGCGACGGCTGTTGAGTCGGCTATCGCTCAGGCGGCGTGCGCGTACGCCGGCCGCCCCGCGTGGAGTTCGGCGCACGTGCCGGTGCGGGCGGCGTACAGGGCCGCGGCCACTCTGTGGGCCTGGTACGTCGTGCAGTGCGAGTGCAAGTCGTGCCGTGTGAGCCACTTGTAGGCAGCCAGCTCGGGGACGTGGCCGCTGTTCGGGTGCGCGAGGCGGACGGCCGTGTCGTCCGCGATCGTCAGCGTCTGGTAGACGAAGTCGATCGCGGTCGGCGCGCACGTACGGTGGTCGCGCGGCGTGAAGTCGGTCAGTACGAGCCGCACGGGCGTCAGGGCCAGCCCCGTCGCCCGCTTGCCCTCGCGCACCATCGCCTCCCATGCCGGTTCGTCCTCCCACGCGGTGCCGCCCGGCAGTTGGAAGTTCCGTCCGGTGTCCGGAGCGTTGCCCTTGCAGTACGGCGAGACGAGCAGCACCTTGCCGTCACCGTTGAGAATGAGAGCCAGCGCACGGATGCGAGGGGAGGGCATGGGGGCGCCTTTCGGGTTGTGGGGGGATGGGGCGTGCTGCCGAACGGTCCCGATTCGGCCGCACAACCAGCCTGCTGGCTGCCAGAGTTGGTCTGCAAGTCGCGGCGACACTCTCGCCGAAAGTGGCATATTCGACGTGCAGGGCACGGGTTTTTGCGCGGCGGGCAAGGGGTATCGGCCAGCGGGTACGAGTACGTGCCCAGGGGGCAGCCACGCCGCCGAGCCCGACACGGGAGGGTTCACGGATGGCAGTGAAGACAGGGCCGACGCTTCGCAGGGTGCAGCTCGGCAAGGAGCTCCGGCGGCTCCGGGACCTCGCCGGGATGACGCCCGCCCAGGCGGTCGAGGGGCTGGGCTTCAGCGAGACGAAGCTGTGGCGGGTCGAGCGCGGGTTGACGAGCCTGGACAAGGTCCAGGACCTTCGGAATCTGTGCGGGCGGTACGGACTTGAGGACGAGGAGGATGTTGAGTTCCTCGTTCAGATCCAACGGGAGTCACTGAGTCGGGATTGGTGGATCCCGTATCGGAACGTGATGCCCTCGGGAATGGCGACGTTCGTCGGTATGGAGAGGGACGCGCGGCGGATGCGGGGCTGGCAGCCAGGCGTGGTCTACGGGCTGCTGCAGTCGGAGGGGTACGCGCGAGCGATGTTCGAAACCGCCAAGCCGGTCGAAGAAACCACGACTGAGTTCGTGGAGCGCCACCTCCAGCTCCGAATGGAGCGGAAGGAGATCATCACCAGGTCCGAGAAGCCTGTGGAGTTGTGGGTCATCATGAGTGAGGGCGCACTTCGGCAGGTCTTCGGAGGCCCTGGCGTTATGCGTGAGCAGTACGCACTGATCGCCGAGCTGGCGAAGCTCGACAACGTGACGGTGCAGATCATGCCTTGGACCACTCCCACATACCGTGCCAGCAGGAATTTCACGCTGATGGAGTTCGGTCCTCCCCTTCCCCCGGCGGTGCAGGCGGACGACCACAAGTCGGTGAACATGGTGGACAAGGAGACCGAGGTCTGGAAGTACACCCGGAGGTTTGACGCCATGGTCGCGGGTGCCTTGGCGCCGGGTGAGACGCCAACGTTTTTGGAACGACTAGCAAGAGAGCAGACGGAGTCATGAACACAACCTTCTGGTTCAAGTCCTCTTACAGCACCGAGAAAGGGGACGCGTGCGTGGAGGTCGCGGTGCTGCCAGAAAGGATCGGCATACGCGACTCCAAGGACCCCGCACCCCGTCTGGCCATCCCCGCCCCCGCCTGGACGGCGTTCATCGCCGAACTCCGCAACAGCTGACCGTCCTCACTCCCGCACCAGCAACGCCACCGGCCCCGCGGCCAACAGCTCCGTCAGGGGCACCGGTCCCGCGGGGTGGGCGCGCCCGCTGAGCGCGTCGCGCCAGGCCCCGCCCCCGGGGAGGGAGAGCGCCGTGTCCCGCCAGCCACCGCCCCCGGCCAGCCGGCGAGGCAACCGGGTTGCGACCGCAACGACGTGGCCCGCGCGGCCGAACGCGACACAGTGGCCGGCCGCAGGCCCGACGGCCGTGAACGGTTCGTACGTCGACGCGGCACCGAACCACTCCGGATGCGCGCGCCGCAGGCGCAACGCCGCGCGCGTGAGCCAGAGTTTCTCGCCGGGCAGCCCCTCCACGGCGGGGCGGCCGCAGGCCTCCGGGGGGCGCCGGTTGTCGGGGTCGACGAGTGCCCGGTACACCGTCTCCGTCCCCATGTACAGGTCCGGCACTCCCGGCATGGTCAGGTGCAGCAGCGCCGCTCCCAGCGTGTGGGCCCGGATCGACGGCCAGGTCTCGTCCGCGAGTTGCACGAGCTCCTCGTGCAGCACCCCGCAGGGCCCGGCCGTCACAAAGGCCTCGACTGCCGCTTCGTAGGCGGCATCCGGTTCCGTCCACGTGGTCAGCAGTGCGGCCTCCCGTACTGCCTTCCGCATGGCCGGCCCCAGCCGGCCCGCGTCCGCCGCGCCCAGACCGAACGCGCTCTGCCAGGCCACCCACGCCACGTGCGGGTCCGGCGCGGGGTACCGCGCCCACAGGCGGATCATGAGCTCGGCCCACCGCTCCGGGTACTCGGTCAGCGCGGCGATGCGCGCCCGTACGTCCCCGCTCCGCTTGGTGTCGTGCGTGGACAGCACGGTTCCCGTCGAGGGCCAGTCCCGCTGGAGCCGTCCGCAGAAGGCGTGGAATTCGGGAGGGTCGACCGCAGGGCGGTCCGGCGTGCCGCCCACTTCGTTTGCGGACAGCAACGGTGCGTAGCGGTAGAAGGCCGTGTCCTCCACGGACTTGGCCCGCAGCGCGGTGGCGGTCTGGGCGAAGCGGGCGCAGAAGTCCCGGTGGTCGGGGCCGTCGCCCAGGCGCCCGAGTGCCGCGTCCCGCACCATCTCCACGACCGCGGCCTCTTCCGGCACGGCGAAGGCCGAACGGGCGCCCTGTGCGGCCTCGTCCAGCATCGCCCAGTCGACCGGGGCGACGGGCGACGCGCCGCCCGGCAGGGCGTAGGGCCGGTACACCGGGAGCCGTACCAGGATCTCCCGCAGTGCAGCCCGCAGGGCCCACGGCGCGTGGTCGCGCAGGACGTGCGAGGCCTCGCAGACGCGGACGCCGGCCCGCACGAGCCGTTCGACCTCGGCGGCCAGTTCGTGCGTGACGACGCGGCACGCGGCGCGGCGCACCGTGGCGGGCCAGTCGCCGCCCTGGTCGGCGGGGCGGCCGGTGAAGGTGCGGTAGGCGGCGGCCAGTTCGGTGGCGCCCTGGGGGTCGGTGAAGAGGCCGTCGAGGTGGCGGAGGGCGTCGTAGCCGGTGGTGCCGGCGACGGGCCAGTCGGGGGGCAGGCGTTCGTCCCCGCTGAGGATCTTCTCGACGACGATCCAGGCGCGGGGCCGGGCCCGGCCGCCGTGGTCGGTGGCCTTGTGCAGTCTGTGCAGGTAGCCGTGCGGGTCCGCGAGGCCGTCGGGGTGGTCGATGCGGAGGCCGTCGAGCACGCCGTCGCGTATGAGCTGGAGCAGCTTGCTGTGGGTGGCGGCGAAGACGTCCGGGTCCTCGACCCGTACCGCTATGAGCGTCGAGACGGTGAAGAAACGCCGGTAGTTGAGCTCTGTACGACCCAGCCGCCACCACGCGGGCCGGTACCACTGGGCGTCGAGCAGCTCGGGCAGCGGCAGTTGCCCGGTGCCGGGGCGCAGCGGGAACACGTGGTCGCGGTAGTGCAGGACGCCGTCCGCCGTGCGGAAGTGGGCGAGCTCGTCGCCGAGCCGGCCGGCGAGGACGGGCAGCAGGACCTTGCCGCCGTGCTCGGCCCAGTCGATGTCGAACCAGCGTGCGCAGGGCGAGGCCGGACCGTCCCGCAGAACCTCCCACAGCGGGCCGTTGAGGTGCTCGGGCACGGGAACGGCCATGTGGTTGGGCACGATGTCGGCGATCAGGCCGAGCCCGTGGGCGTGTGCCGTGCGGGCGAGGGCCCGCAGCCCGTCCTCGCCGCCGAGTTCGGCCCGGACGGCCGAGTGGTCGGTGACGTCGTAGCCGTGGGTGGAGCCGGGGGGCGCCTCCAGGACGGGGGAGAGGTGCAGGTGCGACACCCCGAGGGAGGCCAGGCGCGGGACGCTGCGCTCGGCCGCGGCGAAGGGGAAGCGGGGCTGGAGCTGGAGGCGGTACGTCGCCGTCGGTGAGGTGTCGGCTGCGCCTGAGGCTTTGCGCTGCATGCAGCGTACGTACCCGCTGCGGGGTGGTGGCTATCTGCGGGTCGTTCGTGGTTGCTCGCGCAGTTCCCCGCGCCCCTTCGGGGCGCGGTATTTACGCCGGCCTCTGCAGGATCACCAGGCTCCTGTCCGTCACCGTCAGGTGTTCGCCCGCCGCCACCTTCGGGCCGTCCGTCGAGACGCCCTCCGGGCGGGCCGTGTCGACGACCACCTGCCACTGGCGGCCGTGGTCGGCGGGGACGGCGAAGTCGAGCGGTTCCTCGTGCGCGTTGAACATGAGGAGGAAGGAGTCGTCGACGACCGGCTCGCCGCGCGGCCCGGGTTCGGAGATGGCGCTGCCGTTGAGGAAGACGGTCAGGGACTTGGCATGGGCGGCCTGCCAATCGCTGTCCCGCATTTCATTGCCGTCCGGAGTGAACCAGGAGATGTCGGACAGCTCGTCGTGCGTGCCCTGCATCGGACGGCCGTGGAAGAAGCGGCGGCGCCGGAAGACCGGGTGGTCGCGGCGCAGCCACACCAGGGAGCGGGTGAAGTGCAGCAGCCGGCGTGCCCGGGCCGAGGACTCCTCGGCGGCGTGCGGCCAGTGCAGCCAGGAGAGCGCGTTGTCCTGGCAGTAGGCGTTGTTGTTGCCGTGCTGGGTGCGGGCGAACTCGTCGCCGTGGCTGAGCATGGGCACGCCCTGCGACACCATGAGCGTGGCGATGAAGTTGCGCATCTGGCGCTCGCGCAGGGCCAGTACGGCCGGGTCGTCCGTCTCGCCCTCGACGCCGCAGTTCCAGGAGCGGTTGTGGCTCTCGCCGTCGCGGTTGTCCTCGCCGTTGGCCTCGTTGCGCTTGTGGTGGTACGAGACGAGGTCGTTCAACGTGAAACCGTCGTGGCAGGTGACGAAGTTGATGGAGGCCAGCGGCCGCCGCCCGTCGCCCTGGTAGAGGTCGGAGGAACCGGTCAGCCGGGAGCCGAACTCCGCCAGGGTGGCCTGCTCGCCCCGCCACAGGTCCCGCACGGTGTCCCGGAACTTGCCGTTCCATTCGGTCCACAGCGGCGGGAAGTTGCCGACCTGGTAACCGCCCTCGCCGACGTCCCACGGCTCGGCGATCAGCTTCACCTGGCTGACGACCGGATCCTGCTGCACCAGGTCGAAGAACGACGACAGCCGGTCCACCTCGTGGAACTGCCGGGCCAGCGTGGCGGCGAGGTCGAAGCGGAAGCCGTCCACGCGCATCTCGGTCACCCAGTAGCGCAGCGAGTCCATGATGAGCTGCAGCACGTGCGGGCTGCGCATCAGCAGGGAGTTGCCGGTGCCGGTGGTGTCCATGTAGTACCGCGGGTCGTCCGCCAGACGGTAGTACGAGGCGTTGTCCAGGCCCCGGAAGGAGAGAGTCGGCCCCAGATGGCTGCCCTCGGCCGTGTGGTTGTAGACGACGTCGAGGATCACCTCGATGCCCGCCGCGTGCAGCGCCCGCACCGCCGACTTGAACTCCAGTACTTGCTGACCGCGGTCGCCCCAGGAGGCGTAGGCGTTGTGCGGGGCGAAGAAGCCGATGGTGTTGTAGCCCCAGTAGTTGGCCAGTTCCGCATCCACCAGTCGGTGGTCGTTGACGAACTGATGGACCGGCATCAGCTCGATCGCCGTCACGCCGAGTTCCGTCAGGTGCTCGATGAGCGCCGGGTGGGCGAGCCCCGCGTACGTGCCGCGGATCTCCTCCGGCAGCGCCGGGTGAAGCATCGTCAGACCCTTGACGTGGGCCTCGTAGATGACGGTGCGGTGGTAGTCGGTGCGCGGCGGGCGGTCGTTGCCCCAGTCGAAATACGGATTGACCACCACGGACGTCATCATGTGGGGCGCGGAATCAAGGTCATTGCGCTTCTCGGGGCGCCCGAAGGGATAGCCGTACACCGCCTCGCCCCAGTCCACCGCGCCGCTGACCGCCTTCGCGTACGGGTCGAGCAGCAGCTTCGCGGAGTTGCAGCGCTGCCCGCGCCCCGGCTCGTACGGGCCGTGCACGCGGAAGCCGTACCGCTGGCCGGGCATCATGCCGGGCAGGTACGCATGCCACACGAAGGCGTCGCTCTCCCGCAGTTCCACCGCCGTCTCGGAGCCGTCCTCGTGCAACAGGCACAACTCGACTCGCTCGGCAGCCTCGGAGAACACCGCGAAGTTCGTCCCGGCGCCGTCGTACGTGGCGCCGAGGGGGTACGCCTGTCCAGGCCACACCTGCATGAGGGGAGTCTTCCACCTCGCAGGGTCTCTTCCCGGTCATTCACACCGGCGCTCACGGAGCACCGGCGGTGCATACGGTGCGGACGAGCGGTCGCAGGGGGCAACCGGCGGGGCGGCGGATCTCGTCCAAGCGGGTGACAGCAGCAACCCCGAGGACGACCGGACGGCGACCGGAGGACCAACTGGCTATGAATCAGCTCACGTGCCGTGCCCGGGCGGAGGACAACATGCCAGCCGGTGGACCCAGTTGGCCGAAGCCCGGCGGAGCGCGTGTGCGCCGCGTCCCGCCCGCACAGTAATCTGCCTTGATCGTTGGACGGGGGCGGAAGGCGGGTGCACAGGTGAGCTCGGGCGGACTGGAGCTGCCCCCCGGAGACGGCTGTCCCGAGGGAGATGGTTCGACCGGCACACCACCCGGTGTGGTGTCCCTGACGCGTCCCAGGGAGATCGGGGCGGAACTGGACTGGGACAGCGAGGCCTGGAGCGAGGTGCGCACGCGCGCCCGCCGGGCCGGACGGGCCTACATCTGGCTGAACCTGGTGGAACAGCGGCTGCGCGCCGTCGTCGCCGCCGTGCTGAGGCCGGTCTACGAGCCGGTGCACGGCGAGGACGAGTGGGTCGTCGCCGCCGCGGGCCCCGCGGGGCAGGAGTGGGTGCAGCGCGCCGTGGCCGTCCGGGAGGTCAGCCGGCGCAAGGGCTACCTGCTCGACCCGGCCGACGACAACGTCCTCAGCTTCCTCACCCTGCCCCAGCTGCGCGAACTGCTCGTCCAGCACTGGCCCTGCTTCGAGCCCTACCTGGACGACCGGCGCGAGCTCGAAATGGCACTGGACGAGCTGGAGGTCGCCCGCAACGTCGTCTCCCGCAACCGCGCCCTCTCCCAGACCGTCCTCGCCCAGGCCGAACGGGCCTCGGCCCGGCTGCTCGACATCCTCGGCGGCAGCGGGACCGGCCCCACCTCCGCCGACCGGCTGCCCATAGATGCCGTCGAGGACCTCGTCGGCGACCGCTACGCCGACGTTGTCGGCGTCCACCCGGACCGCGTGCGCCTGCAACGGCAGCTGCCCGTCGAGGACCTCTTCGGCAACGCCCGCCGTCTGGACGCCGTCGGCATAGGCCTCAACCTGCTCGTCCAGAACTACTCCGGACGCCGCCTCGTCCGCCTCGCCGAGTCCGGCTGCCGGGCCCGGCTGCTCTTCCTCAACCCGGCCAGCAGCTCGGTGCGCCGCCGGGAGCGGGAACTGGGCATCAAGAAGGGCGAGATGAGCAGGTCCGTCGAGATGAACATCATGCACATGCGCCGGGTCCGGGACCGGCTGCGCGACCCCGGCGCCTTCGAGATCCGTGTCTTCGACGAGACTCCGCGCTTCACGGCGTATCTGGTCAACGGGGACGGATCGGACGGCCTGGCCGTCGTGCAGTCGTACCTGCGCAAGGCGCGCGGCATGGAGTCGCCGGTGCTGGTGCTGCGCGGGGGCGGCCGGTCCGTGGTGCGCGAGGGGCGCACCGCCGACGACACCGGCGGGCTCTTCGACACCTACCGCGAGGAGTTCGAGGGCGTGTGGACGGACTCCAGGCCGGTGTCCTGAGGGGCTCGGCGGTGGTTGTCAGTGGTGCGTGGCAGGCTGGGTGACCAGACGGGGGAAGCACCACCTGAGGGGGATCGCCATGGGCTGGCACGGGGAGCTGCTGGTCGGCTTCGACCTGGAGACCACGGGCACGGATCCGGCGGAGGCCAGGATCGTCACGGCCGCGGTCGTCGAGACCAAGGGCGGGGTGCTCCTGGGGAGCCGGCACTGGCTGGCCGATCCCGGGGTGCCCATTCCGGCCGAGGCGGCGGCGATACACGGCATCACGAGCGAGGAGGCGGCGGCCCGCGGCCGCCCCGTCCGCGAGGTGGCCGGGGAGATAGCGGCCGTGCTGGCCGGGCACTGGTCGATGGGCGTGCCGGTCGTCGCCTACAACGCCCGCTTCGACCTGAGCCTGCTGGCGGCGGAGCTGCGGCGGCACGGTCTGCCGCCGCTCGGCGAAGTGGGCCCGGTCGTGGACCCGTTCACCATCGACCGGGCGGTCGACCGCTACCGCAAGGGCCGGCGCACGCTGAGCGCCGCGTGCGAGGAGTACGGCGTCGAGCTGGACGGGGCGCACGAGGCGGGCGCGGACGCCCTCGCCGCGGTGCGGGTCGCGCGGGCGATCGCCGCGCGCTACCCGGAGGTGGCGGAGGCGGATCTGCGGCAGCTGCACGCGGATCAGCGGGGCTGGTATGCGGAGTGGGCGGCGGGGTACGAGGGGTGGCTGCGGCGGCGGGGGGATGCGGGGGCGGTGGTGGGGCGGGGGTGGCCGATGCAGTGAGTTCGGCTGCGGGTCGTCTGTGGTTGCTCGCGCAGTTCCCTGTGACCCTTACGGGGCACTGTCTCTGCCTAGAACGGGTACCAGCGCACCGCCGCGTCCCCGTCCCGTAGCGAGCCGACTCGGCGCTCGAACTCCGCGAGAGCGGCCGGGTTGGTGGGCGCGTGCTGGGCCACCCACGCACAGCTCGCCGTCTCGCGGGCGCCGCGCAGGACGGAGCAGCCTGCCCACTCGCGGACGTCCCAGCCGTAGGCGTGGGTGAACGCCTCGTACGTCGCCGGGTCCAGCCCGTACCGGTCGCGGCTGAGTGCCATGACGACGAGGTCGTGCTCCCGGAGGTCCGTGGCGAAGGTCTCCAGGTCCAGGAGGACGGGGCCGTCGGGGCCGATGTGCACGTTGCGGGGGAGCGCGTCGCCGTGGATCGGCCCGGGCGGCAAGTGCGGGGTGAGGGCGGCGGCCGCCGAGGCGAAGCCGTCGCGGCGCTCGCGGAGGTAGTCGGCGTCGCGCGGGTCGATCGCGTCCCCGGCCAGCCGCAGCCAGCGCTCGACGCCGCCGAGCAGGTCGCGGCGCGGCAGCCCGAAGTCCGGTTCGGGGAGGGCGTGGACCCTGCGCAGGAGGGGGGCGAGATCGGCGGGGCCGGCGGGGCGGACGGCCTCGGGGAGCTGATGCCAGAGGGTGACCGGGTGGCCGTCGGCCACGAGCACTTCGGGTTCGGCGGCGCGGACGGCCGGGATGTCGTGCTCGTGGAGCCAGGCGGCGATGCGGAGTTCGCGCTCGGCGCGGGGGAGGAGCGAGGCGTCGCGGCCGACCTTGGCGACGAGCCCGTCGGCGGCGAAGACGGCGTTCTCGCCGAGGGAGAGGAGCGCGGCGGAGGAGGCGGGGAGGGGTGCCTTCGAGGCGGCGAGCAGGGCGCGTGCCCGGTGTTCGGTGAATGCCACGTCCGTACCTTCGCCTTCGCTCACTTTGTTTCTGGTTGTTTCTGGTGTGCCTGATCGGGGACAGTGTCTCGTGCGGACGGTGACCGGGTGGCATCGGGTTGCGAAAATAGGTGGCACGATACGTTGCGTCTTGCCTAGCGTGTGGGTGTGAGTTCCTATTCCCATATCGCCATGTTCAGCATCGCGGCCCACGGCCACGTGAACCCCAACCTGGACGTCATCCGCGAACTCGTCGCGCGTGGCCACCGGGTGACGTACGCCATCCCCGAGTCCTTCGCGGACGTCGTCGCAGGGGCCGGTGCCGAGCCCGTGGTCTACCGCACGACGCTTCCGGACGCGGGGGACCCGGATGCCTGGGGAACCGAGCAGATCGGCTACATGGAGCTGTTCTTCAATGACGCGGTCCAGGCGCTCCCGCAACTCGCGGAGGCGTACGAGGGCGATGTGCCGGACCTGGTGCTGTACGACAGCACGTCGTATCCGGCGCGGGTCCTCGCCCACGGCTGGGGTGTGCCCATCGTCCAGCTCTCGCCGCACATGGTGGCCTGGCAGGGCAGCGAAGACGGTCCCGTTGCCCGGAAGTTCGAGGAGATCAAGCGGAGCGAGCGCGGCCGCGCCTACTACGACCGCTTCGCGGAGTGGCTCGCCGGCAACGGCGTGACCATCGACCACGACCGTTTCGTCGGTCACCCCGAGCGGTGCCTCGCTCTCATCCCGCGGGCCATGCAGCCGCATGCCGACCAGGTCGACGAGAAGGTGTACACCTTCACGGGCCCGTGCCAGGGGGACCGGAGCCACCAGGGCGAGTGGAAGCGCCCGGCGGACGCCGAGAGGGTGCTGCTGGTGTCGCTGGGGTCCACGTTCAACAAGCGGCCGGAGTTCTACCGCGAGTGCATCAAGGCCTTCGGCGACGTTGCCGGGTGGCATGTGGTGCTGCAGATCGGCAGGCAGGTGGAGGTTGCCCAACTGGGCGACATCCCGCCGAACTTCGAGGTGCACCACTGGGTGCCGCAGCTGTCCGTTCTGCGGCAGGCGGACGCCTTCGTGACCCATGCCGGCATGGGCGGCTCCCAGGAGGGCCTGGCGTGCGGGGTGCCGATGGTGGCGGTACCGCAGGCGGTCGACCAGTTCGGCAACGCCGCGATCCTGGAGGGGCTGGGGGTGGCGCGGCACGTACCGACCGAGTCGGCCACGGCCGAGGTGCTGCGGGAGGCGGTGCTGTCTCTGGTGGGCGACCCGGCGGTGGCGGCGCGGTGCGCCGAGCTGAAGGCGGAACTTGCGGCGGAGGGCGGCACTCCGCGGGCCGCGGACCTGATCGAGGCGGAACTTCGGTCCCGGGGGTAACCCCTGGTACGGTCCGTCGGTGGCGGCCGCCGTACTTCACCCCCACGGCGTATGGCGGTCGCCGTTCAAATGGCGGTCACGGCGCCCGGAGGAAACGCATCGGTGCCGAGTACCTGTGCGGTGCCGCCGACTTCGCGCTGTCCCCGCACCACGTCCTTGAGGCTCTCCTCCAGCTCCAGCGAGGCCCCCGCCGCCTTGTGCCAGCGGTGGACGAACACCAGGACGTCCCGCCTGCTCATCGGCCTGACGGTGCACTCCGTGAACTCCTGCCCAGAAAGCCACCGTTCGGGAACCGCGGTAGGCCTCGTCGTGACGAGGAACCGCGCCTGCGGATACGCGGCGATGAGCTCCCGCAGCCACCGTCGGGTGTGTTCGCGCTGCTGCTTCGGCACCTCGTCGAGCCCGTCGATGAGCAGCAGGCCGCGACCGGCCGAAAGCAGCCGGTCCTCCCAGCCTTTCGGCTGCATGCTCGCGAGCGCGCATCCCGTGGCCGCCAGGAAATCCTGTGGAATCGGCAGCGGGCCGTGGCGCACCAGGGTGCGTAAAGGGAGGACGAAGGGGACGAGGTCCGGCGCGGAGGTGACCGCGAGCCATTGCAGCAACGTCGTCTTGCCGCTCCCCGCCTGCCCGCGGATGAGTACGCGCCGACGCCCGGCAAGTGCCTGCTCCGCGCGTTCCACGGTCGTGACGGGACCGTGGAGAGACCGTTCGACCTCGCTTGGCAGCTCAAGGCTCAAGTACGCCGTGTCCAGCGGCCAGCACGCCGCCTCCGGCCGGCTGAGGTCCAGGCCGACGATGGTCAGGCCGCTGTGGCGCTCGACGACGTAGTCGCGGTAGCGCTGTTCGAAGGCGACGTCTTCGGCCGACAGGCGCGGACCGGCATCCCGCGCCCGCAATGCCAGCAGCTCCCCGGCATCAACACCCAGCGCCCTGGCCAAGGCGACCACCGTCGCCTCGCTCGGCATCTTCCGCCCGTTCAGCGCCTGACTGACCGTCGTATGCCCCAGCCCGGCCCGGCGCCCCAGTGCATCCGCCGTCAACCGCTTCTCCGCGCGGAACAGCCGCAGCCGAGCGGCCAGTTCATTCAGCGCGCCGGGATCGGAAGCCTCCATCCGTACATCTTCGTACGTCTGAACGTCGGCGAATGCCAGACCGGCGAACTTGGCCTCATGACTCACACACAGCTGGCCCTCGCCGCAGTCGCCCTCACCGTCACCGTGATCCTCGCCGTCGCGATCGGCGCCCTCGCCGCACTCTTCGCCCGCATGGACGGCGCCAGCCGCCCCGCCGCCGCAACCCGCGCCGGTGCCGCCTTCGGTGCCGCGCTCACCGTTGTGACGGCGCTGCTGGCCCTGGCCCACGACATGCTCAGCTCATGAACCCCGCGCCCCGAAGGGGCACGGGAGACATCATGCGGCTCCGCCGCGTGGGCGCGATCAGCCACGAACAACCCGCAGCGATCAGGCCGCCTGAGCCCGCACCGCCAGTTTCGGCGGCTTCGCCGCCGCCCGCGCCTTGGACCCGTACTCGTCCACGTACTCCTGATCCGACAGCTTCAGCAGCGCGTACATGATCTCGTCCGTCGCCGCCCGCAGCACCTCGCGCGACTCCTCCATTCCTGCATAGCGGGAGAAGTCCAGCGGCTCCCCGAACCGGATGGTGATCGGGACCAGGCGCGGCAGGCGGCGGCCGATCGGCTGGGCCTCGAAGGTGCCGATCATGGCGCAGGGTATGACCGGTGCGCCCGAGCGAATGGCCATCTCCGCCACGCCCACCTTGCCCTTGTAGAGACGGCCGTCGGGCGAGCGAGTCCCTTCGGGGTAGATGCCGAGGAGCTCTCCGCCGCCCAGCACTTTGAGGCCCGTCTCGACCGCGGCGCGGCCCGCGCCGTTGCCCGAGCGGTCCACGGGGATCTGGCCGACGCCGCGGAAGAACGCCGCCGTGAGGCGGCCCTTGAGGCCGCGGCCGGTGAAGTACTCGCTCTTGCACAGGAACGTCACCCGGCGCTTCACCATCACCGGCATCAGGAAGCTGTCGCAGAACGACAGGTGGTTTCCCGCGATGATCGCCGAACCGTCGGCCGGTATGTGCTCCATGCCTTCGACCCGCGGGCGGAAGACCCAGCGCAGGAACGGGACGAGCACCACGGCCCTGAAGAGGAAGTAGAACAACTCAGTGAGCCTCTCTGACCAATCTGATCACTGACCAATGCGCCCCCGTGCGGCGTGACGCTAATGGCCTTCGAGGATCAGTGGCGAGAGGGCCTATTGAGCCATTTCGAGCATGGCGGTTCCTGCCAACACCCGTGCCTCGTCGAACCTTTGCAACAGCAGATCCACCACCTCCGGCGCCGGACCCAGCACGTCCGCCACCACGTCCGCCCCGGCGGCCGCCGCGCCCGCCGCGATACGGTCCGGCAGGCGGCCCGGTGCGAGGACGTACGGAGCCACCGCCACGCGCGATGCCCCCGCCGCGCGCAGCGCGCGCACCGCGTCCTCCGTGCGCGGCGCGCAGGCGGAGGCGAACGCGGGCCGCACGGCGCACCAACCGGTGTGCCGCCACTCCCGCGCGATTGCTGCGATCACCGCGATCGCCTCCGGGTCCGAGGAGCCCGCCGAGGCCAGCACGACCCCGGTCGAGCTCCGGTCGCCGGGGCGCACCCCGGCCTCGTACAGCCGCCGCTCCAGGGCGGCCGTCAACAAGGTTGACGGACCCAGGACTTCGGCCTGGAGCAGAGAGAGCCCCGGCAGGCGGGCCGCTGCGCGGCGCAGGGCCGCCGGCACGTCCGTCTTGGCATGGAAGGCCCGCGTCAGCAGCAGCGGCTGCGCCACCGCCTGCCGCACGCCCTCCGCCGCCAGCCGTTCCAGGACCTGCCCCACGCTCGGGGCGCAGAAGTCCAGGAAGGCCACTTCCACGCGCAGACCCGGCCGTTGCTCCGCCACCCGTGCCCGCAGCCGCGCCACCGTCGCCGCGTGGCGCGGGTCGCGGCTGCCGTGCGCGACCAGGACGAGAGTCTCCGTCACCGGCCCGCCGCCAGGCCCCGCGTGCGCAGCACCCGCCGCTCCAGCGGGCTGAAGACCGCCAGGTCGATGGCGATGCCGACGAAGAGGATGAGGAGGATGCCGAGCAGCACCCCCGGCATGTCCGAATCCGTACGGGCGTTCTCCAAGTACTGGCCGAGCCCCAGGCCCAAATCGGGTGACGATGCGATGAGTTCCGCCGCCATCAGTGACCGCCACGAGAACGCCCACCCCTGCTTCAGGCCCGCCACATAGCCCGGCAGGGCCGCCGGCAGCAGGACGTACCGTGCGCCCCGCACTCCCGTCGCCCCCAGGGTGCGGCCCGCCCGCAGGTACAGCGGGGGCACCTGGTCGATGCCCGACACCAGGCCGTTGGCGATGGACGGCACCGCGCCCAGCAGGATCACCGCGTACATCGCCGCATCCGTGATCCCCAGCCAGATGACCGCCGCCGGCACCCACGCCACCGACGGCAGCGACTGCAGGCCCGAGAGCACCGGGCCCAGTGCCGCGCGGACGAACGGGACCCGGGCCACCAGCAGGCCGAGCGGGGTGCCGATGGCGAGCGCGGCGAGGAAGCCGAGCAGGCCGCGCGAGACGCTGGTCCAGATGATGTCGAACAGGGTGCCGTTCAGCCACAGTTCGCGCAGGCTGTGCCAGACCGCCGAGGGGTCGGGCAGCTTGTAGTCGTCGGTGATGTGCGCGAGGACCAGCAGCTTCCAGACGGCCAGGACGACGATCACCGCCGTGGCCGGCGGCAGCACCTTCCGCCACAGGATCTCCCGCCACGGCGTGCGGCGCACGGGACGGGTCTCCAGGGCGTCCAGCCCCGCCTCCAGGCCCGCCAGCTCTGCGGTGCCCTTCGTGTCGGCTCCGGTCGTGTCAGATCCGGTCGTGTCAGTTCCGGCCATGACGGCGGATCTCCCCCCGCAGTTCCTCGGTGATCTCGATCGACAGGTCCGCCACCGCCGGGTCCTCGATGCGGCGCGGCTGCGGCAGACCGACCGTCCACTCCCGGGCCACCCGGCCCGGCCGTGACGACAGCAGCACCACGCGCTCGCCCAGCCGCACGGCCTCCCGCACGTTGTGCGTGACGAACACAACCGACAGCTGTGTCTCGGCCCAGATGCGGGCCAGTTCGTGGTGCAGCACGTCGCGGGTGATGGCGTCGAGCGCGGCGAACGGCTCGTCCATCAGCAGCACCCGGCTGTCCTGCGCGAGCGCCCGGGCCAGGGCGACGCGCTGCCGCATGCCGCCCGACAGCTCGTGCACCCGCTTGCCGTACGCCCCGCCCAGGCGGACGAGGTCCAGCAACCGCTCGGCCTCCGCCCGGCGTTCGGGCCGGGGCACGCCGCGCAGCCGCAGCGCCAGCTCGATGTTGCGGCCGGCGGTCAGCCACGGGAAGAGGGCGTGGTCCTGGAACATCAGGGCCGGGCGGCCGCCGGGCACCTCGATGCTGCCGGACGTCGGGCTGTCCAGGCCCGCGACCAGGTTCAGCAGCGTCGACTTGCCGCAGCCCGAGGCGCCCAGCAGGCAGACGAACTCGCCGTGGCGGACGTCGAGGGTGATGTCGTCGAGGACGGGCGCGGCGGGGCCGCCGTGGCCCGGCCGTCCGAAGCTCTTGTGGACGTGGTCGAGCCGGACGGCCACGGCCGTGCCGGTGGTGAGTGTTGCCGGAGCCATCCGGTCACCTCCAGGGGAACGGGCCTACTGCCGGCCGAGGTTCGCGGCGCCGACCGGCCGCTTGCCCTCGCCGGCGAGGACCTTGTTGAGCAGCCTCAGGTCGTAGATGCCGGTCAGGTCCGGCTTGTCCAGCAGTCCGGCCGCGACGGCGTGGGACGCCTCGGCGTCCAGGGTCGCGGCCAGCGGGTCGTCGGTGGGCGTGAGGGATGCCCACGCCGGGTCGAGGACCGCGGCGGGAAGAGCGCTGCCGGCCAGCTTCTTCAGCGCCGCGTTGGCGCTCTCCTTCGCCTTCTGAGGGTTGGCGGCCATCCACGCGTTGGTCTTCACCGAGCCGCGCAGCACGGCCTCGACGACGTCCGGGTGCGCGGCGAGGAACTTCTGCGACACCACCACGTTGGTGATGACGAACTTCCTGTCCGGCCACAGCGTGCTCTCGTCGAGCAGCACCTTGCCGCCCTCCGAGACGAGCTTGGAGGCCGTCGGTTCGGGCACCCAGGCGCCGTCCACCGAGCCGGACCTGAAGGCGTCCGGTGTCACCTTGTTGTCCATGCGGACGACGGAGACGTCGCCCTTGCCGCTCTGCGGGTCGACCTTCCAGTCTCTCTGGGCGATCCAGTTGAGGAACGCCACGTCCTGCGTGTTGCCCTTCTGCGGGGTGGCGATCCTCTTGCCCTTGACGTCGTCCGGGGTGGTGATCTTCTTGGGGTCGACGACGAGCTTGACGCCGCCGGACGCGGAGCCGGAGACGATGCGCAGGCTGCGGCCCTTGGACTTCACGTAGCCGTTGATCGCGGGGGCGGGGCCGATCCAGCCGATGTCGATGGAACCGGCGTTGAGCGCCTCGATCTCGGACGGACCGGCGTTGAACGTCGTCGACTTCAGCCGGGTGCCGCCCAGTTCCTTCCGGATCAGGCCTTCGTGGTCGCCGACCAGGGCCGTGGCGTGGGTGATGTTGGGGAAGTAGCCGATGCGCACGGTGCTCGCGGACAGTTTCCTGCCGGACGATGCCGTGGCCGCGGTGTCGGCCTGTCGCTGCGAGCCGTAACCGCAGGCGCCGAGGGCCGGGGTGAGCAGGGGCAGGGCGGCGAGGGCCGCGAGGATGCGGCGGGCGGCTGCGGGCACGAGGGGGTTCCTTCTCGATGGGCGGATCGTCGTCATGCGGCACCACGGCGCCCCGTGAGGGGCGCGGGGAACTGCGCGACCGGCCACGACGCGCCCGCAGCCGACCGTTCCCGGGGCTTCGCCCCCGGACCCCGGGGTGGTGCGCCGACTGCGGGCCGTCGGGGGCCGGTCGCGCAGTTCCCCGCGCCCCTCACGGGGCGCGAAGGCATCCCGGTGCAACGGGCGGCGTCCCGAAGGCCGTTCCGGCCATGCCCGCCGTGAGCGTCGTCCCGTCGGCCGGGTCGATCAGCAGGAACGAGCCCGTGCGGCGGGAGTCGGCGTAGGCGTCGAGCGCGAGCGGCTCCGCGGTGCGCAGCACCACCCGGCCGATGTCGTTGGCGGCCAGCTCGCCGGGGTCGGCGTGCTGGGAGAGGTCGTCGAGGGCGAGGCGCGAGGGGACGGCCTTGACGATGGCCTTCACCGTGCGGGTGGTGTGTTTGAGCAGGACGCGGTCGCCGGGGCGCAGCGGCCGGTCCGCGACGTGGCAGACGGTCGCCTCGACGTCCTGCGTGGGCGCGGGGGCGGCAGCGGCGGGGGCGATGAGGTCGCCGCGCGAGACGTCGAGGTCGTCGGCGAGCCGCACCGTCACCGACTGCGGTGCCCAGGCCACGTCCACGGGGTGCCCGAGCGCGTCGATCGCGGCGATCGTGCTCGTCCGCCCGGACGGCAGCACGGTCACCGGCTCGCCGACGCGCAGCACGCCGGAGGCGATCTGGCCCGCGTAGCCGCGGTAGTCGGGGTGGTCGGCCGTCCGGGGGCGGATGACGTACTGGACGGGGAACCGGGCCGGTTCGCCGCTGGGGTCGGCGACGACGGGTACGGTCTCCAGGTGTTCCAGCACGGTCGGGCCGCCGTACCAGTCCATGTGGGCGGACGGTTCCACGACGTTGTCGCCGGCGAGTGCGGAGACGGGAATGGCGGTCACCTCGGGCACGCCGAGCGACGAGGCGTAGCCGCCGAACTCCTCGGCGATGGCGGCGAAGACGGGCTCCGCGTAGTCGACGAGGTCCATCTTGTTGACCGCCAGCACCACGTGCGGCACGCGCAGCAGGGCGGCGACGGCGGCGTGGCGCCGGGTCTGCTCGACGACGCCGTTGCGGGCGTCGACGAGCACCACGGCCAGCTCGGCGGTCGACGCGCCGGTCACCATGTTGCGCGTGTACTGCACGTGACCGGGCGTGTCGGCCAGCACGAACCGCCTGCGGGGGGTGGCGAAGTAGCGGTAGGCGACGTCGATGGTGATGCCCTGCTCGCGCTCCGCGCGCAGCCCGTCGGTGAGCAGGGCGAGGTCGGGCGCGGCGGCGCCGCGGCTGCGGGAGGCGTGCTCGACGGCCTCCAACTGGTCGGCCAGGACGGCCTTGGAGTCGTGCAGCAGCCGCCCGACGAGCGTGGACTTGCCGTCGTCGACGGATCCGGCGGTGGCGAACCGCAGCAGCGAGGTCGTGCCCGCTTCGATGGTCGTACTGGACATGGCTAGAAGTACCCCTCGCGCTTGCGGTCCTCCATCGCGGCCTCCGACAGCTTGTCGTCGGCCCGGGTGGCGCCCCGTTCGGTGAGCCGGGACGCGGCGATCTCCGCGATGACGGCCTCGATGGTCACGGCGTCGGAATCCACCGCGCCGGTGCAGGACATGTCGCCGACCGTCCGGTAGCGCACGAGCCGTCTCTCCAGCTCCTCGCCGTCCTTCGGGCCGCCCCAGCCGCCCGGGGCCAGCCACATGCCGCTGCGGCGGAAGACGTCGCGCTCGTGCGCGTAGTAGATCGACGGCAGGTCGATCCCCTCGCGGGCGACGTACTGCCACACGTCCAGCTCGGTCCAGTTGGACAGGGGGAAGACGCGGACGTGCTCGCCGGGCGAGTGGCGGCCGTTGTACAGCTGCCACAGCTCGGGGCGCTGGCGGCGCGGGTCCCAGCCGCCGAACTCGTCGCGCAGGCTGAACACCCGCTCCTTGGCGCGCGCCTTCTCCTCGTCCCGCCGCCCGCCGCCGAACACCGCGTCGAAGCGGTGCGCGGCGATGGCGTCCAGCAGCGGCACGGTCTGCAGCGGGTTGCGGGTGCCGTCCGGCCGTTCGCGCAGCCGGCCGTCGTCGATGAACTCCTGCACCGAGGCCACGTGCAGCCGCAGCCCGTGCTCGGCCACCGTGCGGTCGCGGTAGGCGAGCACCTCGGGGAAGTTGTGCCCGGTGTCGACGTGCAGCAGGGCGAACGGCACGGGAGCGGGGGCGAACGCCTTGAGCGCCAGGTGCAGCATGACGATCGAGTCCTTGCCGCCGGAGAACAGGATCACCGGCCGCTCGAACTCGCCCGCCACCTCGCGGAAGATGTGCACCGCCTCGGACTCCAGGGCGTCCAGGTGCGTGAGCGCGTACGGGCTGTCCGTCGGGCTGTCCGTCATATCAGGCCCCTTTCCTTCAGCAGTGCGTGCAGGGCCGTCGCCGACTCCGCCACGCTCTGCTCGTGCGTCTCGATCCGCAGGTCCGGGTCGGCCGGTGCCTCGTACGGGTCGTCCACGCCCGTCAGCCCGGACAGTTCGCCCGCGGCCTGCCGCGCGTACAGGCCCTTCACATCGCGCACGGAGCACACCTCCACCGGGGTCGCCACGTGCACCTCCAGATAGCCGGTGCCGTGCGCCTGGTGCCGCTTGCGCACCGCCTCGCGGGAGTCCGCGTACGGTGCGATGACGGGCACCAGGACGGTCACACCGTGCGAGGCGAGCAACTGGGCGACGAAGCCGATCCGTTGCACGTTCGTGTGACGGTCCTGTCGCGAGAAACCGAGTCCTGCGGAGAGGAATTCGCGGATCTCGTCGCCGTCCAGCACCTCCACCCGGTGTCCTTCGGCGTGCAGCCGACCGGCCAGGGCGCGGGCGATCGTCGTCTTGCCCGCGCTCGGCAGACCGGTCAGCCACACCGTGGCCCCTGCTGTCGTCGCTGTCGTCTCTGTCATTCGTGCAGTCCGCATTCCGTCTTGGCACGGCCGGCCCAGCGGCCGGCGCGCGCATCCTCGCCCTCGTGCACGCGGCGGGTGCAGGGCGCGCACCCCACCGACGCGTAGCCGTCCTGGAGCAGGGGGTTGGTGAGCACGCCGTGTTCGGCGATGTAGGCGTCGACGTCGTCCTGCGTCCACCGGGCGATCGGCGAGACCTTCACCTTGCCCCGCCTGGCGTCCCAGCCGACGACCGGGGTGTGCGCCCGGGTCGGTGACTCGTCGCGGCGCAGGCCCGTCGCCCATGCGTCATACGAACGCAGGCCCTCCTCCAGCGGCTTCACCTTGCGCAGGGCGCAGCACAGGTCGGGGTCGCGGTCGTGCAGGCGCGGCCCGTGCTCGGCGTCCTGTTCGGCGAGGGTCCGCCGCGGGGTGAGCGTGATGACGCGGACGTCCATGACGGCGGCCACTGCGTCCCGGGTGCCGATGGTCTCGGGAAAGTGGTAGCCGGTGTCCAGGAAGACGACGTCGACGCCGGGCCGGGCGCGGGAGGCGAGGTGGGCGACGACCGCGTCCTCCATGGAGGAGGTGACGCAGAAGCGCTCGCCGAAGGTGTCGGCCGCCCAGGAGAGGATCTCCGGTGCGGACGCGTCCTCCAATTCGCGGCCGGCCAGCAGGGCCAGCTGCTCAAGTCCGGGCATCGGGTGCCCCCTTGGCGAGGCCGCGGGCGAGGAGCCCGAGGAACTTCAGCTGGAAGGCGCGGTTGCAGGCAGCGCACTCCCAGGCGCCGTGACCGGCCTCGTGCGGGCGCAGGTCCTCGTCGCCGCAGTAGGGGCAGAAGAAGGGGGCTGCACGCTCGCTCACTGTGCCTCCTGGTCGCTTCTCCGCCCGCGCGGCGCCCGTGCAGGTTTCGTTTCCGTCTGCGGCCCGGCGGCCGCGCGTGCGACGCTCACGCAAAGTCCTCCTCGCCGGCCCGCGCCGTCCAGGCCGCGAACCGCTCGCCGTCCGTGCGCTGTTCGAGGTAGCGGCGCAGCACGCGCTCCACGTAGTCCGGCAGCTCCTCGGACGTGACCTTCAGGCCCCGCACCTTGCGGCCGAACCCGGCCTCCAGGCCGAGCGCTCCGCCCAGGTGCACCTGGTAGCCCTCGACCTGGCGGCCCTCGTCGTCCAGGACCAGCTGCCCCTTGAGACCGATGTCCGCCACCTGGATACGTGCGCAGGCGTTCGGGCAGCCGTTGATGTTGATCGTGAGGGGCTCGTCGAACTCGGGCAGCCGGCGCTCCAGTTCGTCGATGAGCGCCGAGCCGCGGGCCTTGGTCTCCACGATCGCCAGCTTGCAGAACTCGATGCCCGTGCAGGCCATCGTGCCGCGCCGGAACGGGGAGGGGGAGACGCGCAGGTCGAGCGCCTCCAGTCCGGAGACGAGCGAGTCGACCCGGTCCGCCGGGACGTCGAGGACGATTATCTTCTGCTCGGCGGTGGTCCGCACCCGGCCCGAGCCGTGCTCCTCGGCCAGCGCCGCGATCTTGGTGAGGGTGGGGCCGTCGATGCGGCCGACGCGCGGCGCGAAGCCCACGTAGTGCAGGCCGTCCCGCTGCCGGTGCACGCCGACGTGGTCGCGCCAGCGCGCCACGGGCTGCTCCGGCGGCGGACCGTCGGCCAACGTGCGCAGCAGATACTCCTGTTCGAGGACCGTGCGGAACTTCTCCGCACCCCAGTCGGCGACGAGGAACTTCAGACGGGCGCGGTTGCGCAGCCGCCGGTAGCCGTAGTCGCGGAAGATCGAGACGACGCCCTCGAAGACGTCCGGGACGTCCTCCAGCGGCACCCAGGCGCCCAGGCGCACGCCGATGCGGGGGTTGGTGGACAGCCCGCCGCCCACCCACACGTCGAAGCCCGGTCCGTGCTCGGGGTGGCGGACGCCGACGAAGGCGACGTCGTTGATCTCGTGGGCGACGTCCAGCAGCGGGGAGCCCGAGACGGCGGACTTGAACTTCCGCGGCAGGTTGGAGAAGGCGGGGTTGCCGACGATTCTGCGCTGTATCTCCTCGACGGCCCGGGTGCCGTCGACGATCTCGTCCTCGGCGATGCCGGCGACCGGCGAGCCCAGGATCACGCGCGGCGTGTCGCCGCAGGCCTCGGTGGTGGACAGGCCGACGGCCTCCAGGCGGCGCCAGATCTCGGGGACGTCCTCGATCCGGATCCAGTGGTACTGGATGTTCTGCCGGTCGGTGATGTCGGCGGTGCCGCGGGCGAACTCCTCGGAGACCTCGCCGATCACGCGCAGTTGACGAGTCGTCAGACGGCCGCCGTCGATGCGCACCCGCAGCATGAAGTACCGGTCGTCGAGTTCCTCGGGCGCCAGGACGGCGGTCTTGCCGCCGTCGATGCCGGGCTTGCGCTGGGTGTACAGCCCCCACCAGCGCATCCGGCCGCGAAGGTCGTTGGGATCGATCGCGTCGAATCCGGCCTTGGAGTAGACCGTCTCAATACGTGTCCGCACATTGAGACCGTCGTCGTCCTTCTTGAACTGCTCGTTGCCGTTGAGCGGGGTGAAGTGGCCTGCGGCCCACTGACCCTCGCCCCGGTGACGGCCGGTCTTGCGCCGCGATGGGGCGGCGGGGGGTTCCGAGGTGGCAGCCATGGCGGTGTGTGTCCTTTGGTGACCGAACTCAAGGAGCTGCGCAGTTGGCCGTGACGTCCGCGTCCGTGCAGGTGGAGGCGGGTACGACGGCGGTGCGCGGCAGGGGACGCCCGTCCGCGGCGGCGAGGACGGCGACAGGGCGGAGCGGTGGAACGGCGAAGCGCGAAGCGGTGAACGGGGGCCGGGCGAAGGTGCGCTGAAGCGGGTCAGCCCGCCGGACAGATGGCGCTGGACATGCGGCAGAGGTCGACGTGACGCCGACTCACCAAGACGATTCCAGCTCCGGACATGACGGAAGCGTGGCACGGGGGTCTTGGGCGAGTCCACCATTGACCGTAATGCGAGACGCGCTGTCTCTTATTGCGAGACAGCGCGTCGTGTTCGGCGGCCGGTTCAGGCGGCTGCGCCCCCGGGTGTGCCCTCATGCGCGCCCGGCCACGGGCCCGGAGGCGGAACGTCCGGCTCCTCCTCGGTCTTCACGTCGAACACCCGGAAGCCGCGCCGCTCGTAGTTCGCCATCGCGTACGGCCCGTCCTTGCTGCACGTGTGCACCCACACCCGCTTCGTCCGCTCCCGGCCTGGCCAGCGCTCGGCGAGGTCCCAGGCCCGCGCGGTGCCGAAGGAGAGCAGGTGACCGCCGATGCGGCGGCCCTGGAAGGGCTTGATCAGTCCGAAGTAGGCGATTTCGACGGCCCCTTCGGGCTGCGGGTCCAGCTCGATGTACCCGGCCGGCGTCCCCCGGTCGTAGGCCACCCAGGTCTCCACACCCGGCCGCTCCAGATACGCCTGCCACTGCCCGTACGTCCAGGGCAGCCGGTCCGTCCAGGTGATGTCCCCGCCGACGGCCGTGTAGAGGTACCGGCTGAGCTCGGGCGAGGGGACCTCGGCCCGTTCGATCCGGATCCCGGACAGGGGGTCCGGGTCGTGGGCCGGGACGAGGTCGTCGGGGGACGTCTGTTCCAGGGACCAGGTGGTCACCGTTTTGCTGTCGCTCATTACGCCACCCAACCATGGCGTGTTCTTCGGCTGCGGGTCCGTTGTGGCTGGTCGCGCAGTTCCCCGCGCCCCTTACGGGGCGTTCCGCCGCCCTGCCACCACCACCGGTGCCGACGACGTCGGCAGCAGGTCCGCCGGGTGCACCGGGGTCAGCAGCCTCACCTCCAGGCCGTCCGCGAAGCGGTACGGGCGGTGCACCAGTACCCCCGCCAGCGTGCGCCGCACCCGGGACATCTCCGCCCGTACCGTCACCGTGCGCGAGGCGTCGCCGAACAGGTCGGCCGCCAGTTCCGCGGCCGTCCGCCCCGCCGGATGCAGGGCCAGGACGTACAACAGCTCGGCATGGCGCGGGCTGAGGTCCTGCGACCAGTCGCCCGCCTCGCCCGAGACCGTCACCGTCCGGCTGTGCGGATCGCGCAGATCCAGCACCACCCGGCTCGGCGCCGCCGGACCGTCCGCCGCCTCCAGCCGCACCAGCCAGCCGTCCGGCAGCGGTTCCACGAAACAGGGCCCGAACGACGGCAGCCAGACCGGGCCCGGCTGCACCGCCTTGGGCAGCACCACCCGGCCGACCGGGCCCATGCCCGTCACCGCCGCCGTCCAGCCGTCCCGGTCCACCGCCAGCGCCCGTCCGCGGATCCGGGCCAGCATCGGCGCCGCCACCGCGCGCAGCCGGTCCACCGACTCCCAGTGCCGCGCCCGCAGCTCGGCCTCGGCGACCTTGCCCACGGCCGTCACCAGCGCCAGCGTCGCCGGGTTGAACGCGGGCGCCGGGCCGCTGACGTTCAGCACCCCCAGCGTCCGCCCGCTGCGCGGATCGTGCAGCGGCGCCGCCGCACACGTCCAGCCGTGGTGCGTGCGCACGAAGTGCTCCGCGGAGTGCACCTGCACCGGCCGGTCCTCCACCAGCGCCGTGCCGATGCCGTTCGTCCCCACCGTCTCCTCGGTCCAGCAGGCACCCACCTCGAACCCCAGCCGGTCGGCGCTCCGCCGCAGCGCCGGCCCGCCCTCCCGCCACAGCACCCGGCCCCCGGGATCCGTCACGACCGTCAGCTGCCGCTCCTCGTCGCTCGCCGAGGCCAGCCCCTCGCGCAGCAGCGGCAGCAGACCGGCGAGGCCCGACACCTGCCGACGGTGCTCGACCTCGTCCGCCGGCAGCACCGCCACGGCCCGGCCGGACTCCGGATCGAGGCCGTGACCGCGCACCCGCTGCCACGACCGGCCGATCAGCGGCCGCGGCCGCAGCGGCGGCCCGGAGCCGGCGAGCGCCGCCTCCCGGATCGCCGGAAGCAGCGCAGCGTCGATTGGTCTGGGGTTCACGCTGCAATGGTGCCGCCGCCGGGCCCCGCCCGCAGGGGCATCCGCGAGATTGCAACGCTGTGCAACCGTTGCCAACACCCCCGCCCCGGGCGGAAGGTGACTGACGAGCGGTCGGAGGGTGGTGCCGAGTCGGCGCAGCATCACCCTCCGCCGGGCTCCCCGGCGGCGCCGCCGCAGGCCGCCCGCCCGCCGGGCGCCGGGTGAATGCACACGTCCGCGGCCTATACGGTTAGGGCGTGCAGGCAGCAAACGAACCACCGGCGCGGCAGCCCGGACGGCTCCACAGGGCACGGGCCCTCTACCGGAACGTCTCCAAACGCAAGATGGCGTGGCTGCTCCTGAAGGACACGGTCAACTCCTGCATGGAGTACCGCGTCACCGGACTCGCCGCCGAAGCCGCCTTCTTCACCCTGCTGTCGCTGCCGCCCCTGCTGCTCGGCCTCATCGGCCTGCTCGGCTACTTCGACTCCTGGAGCGGCACGCACACCATCGAGAGCATCCGGGACAACATCCTCTCCGCCTCGGCGACCGTCCTGTCCGACAAGGGCGTCAAGGAGATCGCCCGCCCGCTGCTCGACGACATCATCAAGGGCGCCCGCCCGGACGTCATCTCGGTCGGCTTCGCCATCGCCCTGTGGTCCGGATCCCGGGCGGTGAACGTCTTCGTCGAGACCATCACCATCATGTACGGCCTGGAGGGCAAGCGCGGCATCGTCCACACGCGGCTGCTGGCCTTCGGCCTCTACGTCGTCGCCCTCGTCATCGGGGCGGTCGCCCTGCCGCTGATGGTGATCGGGCCGGAGACCGTGACGGACATCGTCCCGTGGAGCACGGACGCGGTGCAGTTCCTCTACTGGCCGGTCGTCATCCTGCTGTCCATCGCCTTCCTGACGACGCTTTACCACGTCTCCGTACCGGTCCGCTCGCCCTGGCAGGAGGACATCCCGGGCGCGCTCGTCGCCCTGACGATGTGGGTGATCGGCAGCCTTCTGCTGCGCATCTACCTCACCCACACCGTGGAGGGCCCCACCATCTACGGTTCCCTCGCCGCGCCCGTCGCCGTGCTGTTGTGGATCGGCGTCTCGGCCTTCGCGGTGCTCGTCGGGGCGGCGGTCAACGCCGCCATCGACCGGGTGTGGCCGTCGGTCGCCACGGCAGCGGGACGCGCCGAGGTCGACCGGCAGCGGGAGGCCTTCGCGGCGCGGACGGCGGCCGAACGGGCCGCGCTGGCACTGGCGATGGACGACGAGGACGACTTCTACGAGGAGTTGCCGGACGAGGGGGCCGCCGGGCGGGACCGGGAGCCGCCGTCGGAGTTTCCTGAGCGGTGGGCGCAGTTCCTGCCGCCCGAGGACCTGCGGTCCCGGCTGCACCACAAAGGGGAGCCGCATCAGGCCAAGCATGCGAAGCGGCGCGAGTAGTTCGCCTGCGGGTTCGTTGTGGCTGGTCGCGCCCACGCGGCGGAGCCGCATGATGTAACAGCCCCGCGCCCCTTCGGGGCGCGGAAAATTCATTGGCGGGGTCTCATTGCCGCCGCCTACGCTCGTCGAGCACACGTACCCAGGAAGGGAGGTCGGGACCGATGACTGTCATGGCCCGTACTCGGAAGTCCGTTCATTCCACCTCCTCCTTCCTCAAGGGGCACTGTCTTGTCCGAGCACACCGCTCAACACCCTCTCGTCCGATACGGCTGGGACGAGGGTCTCGCCGCTGACTTCTCGGCGCACGCCGCCGAGGGCCTGACGCCCGGGCGGATCGTCCGCGTCGACCGCGGCCGCTGCGACCTGGTCGTCGCCGACGGCGACGGCGTCCGGCACGTCCTTGCCGACACCGCACTCGTCACCACCGGCGACCCGGTGGCCATCATGTGCACCGGCGACTGGGCCGCCGTCGACCTCGCCTCCGGCTACGTACGGGCGCTGCTGCCGCGGCGCACCGCGTTCGTCCGCTCGACCTCCTCCTCGCGGTCCGAGGGCCAGGTCCTCGCGGCCAACGCCGACTGCGCGATCGTCGCCGTCTCGCTCGCCGCCGACCTCGACCTGGGCCGCATCGAGAGGTTCCTGGCCCTGGCCTGGGAGAGCGGGTCCGAACCGCTGGTCGTCCTCACCAAGGCCGACCTCGTCACGGCCGAGGTCCTCGGCCACCTCGTCGCCGACACCGAGACGGCTGCGCCGGGCGTGCAGGTGCTGGCGGTCAGCGCGGAGACGGGCGAGGGCCTGGACGTCCTCGCCGCCGTCCTCGGCGGCCGCACGTCCGTCCTGCTCGGCCAGTCCGGCGCCGGGAAGTCCACGCTGGCCAATGCGCTCATCGGCGCGGAGGTCCAGGACGTGCAGGCCAACCGCGACCGGGACGGCAAGGGCCGTCACACGACCACCACCCGCAATCTGCTGCCACTGCCGCTGCCCGCGGGCGGCGTCCTGATCGACACCCCCGGCCTGCGTGGCGTCGGCCTGTGGGACGCAGGGGCGGGTGTCGCCCAGACCTTCTCGGAGATCGAGGCCCTGGCCGGGCGGTGCCGCTTCCACGACTGCGCGCACGAGGCCGAGCCGGGGTGCGCGGTCCTGGCGGCGGTGGAGACGGGCGAGCTCCACCAGCGCCGCCTGGACAGCTACCGCAAGCTGGTGCGGGAGAACGAGTGGATCGCCTCCCGCACGGACGCGAGGCTCCGTGCGGAGATTCGGCGGGACTGGAAGGCCAAGCAGGCGGCGGGGCGCCTGGCCATGGAATACAAGAGGGGGCGGTCGCGCTAGGTGGTGCGTGAGCGCCTCGTCAGGGGCGCGGTACGGGGCGGCCCACCACCACGTCCGATTTCCGCCAGTCCACCGCCCCGGCCTGTCGCAGACTGGATGGCATGAAGGACGACGACCGCTACCAGGCGGTCCGCAGCAAAGACGCCCGTTTCGACGGTGCATTCTTCACCGCCGTCAAGACCACCGGCATCTACTGCCGCCCCAGCTGCCCCGCCGTGACCCCGAAGCGCGAGAACGTGTGCTTCTATCCCTCGGCCGCGGCCGCCCAGGGCGCCGGGTTCCGTGCCTGCCGCCGTTGCCGGCCCGACGCCGTCCCCGGCTCCGCCGAGTGGAACGTCCGGGCCGACCTGGTCGGCCGTGCCGTGCGGCTCATCGGCGACGGCATCGTCGACCGCGAAGGCGTCGCCGGGCTCGCCGAGCGCCTCGGCTACAGCTCCCGCCAGGTGCACCGCCAGCTCACCCAGGAGCTGGGCGCCGGGCCCGTCGCCCTCGCGCGGGCCCAGCGCGCGCACACCGCCCGTACGCTCCTGCAGACCACGGACCTGCCGGTCACGGAGATCGCCTTCGCGGCCGGGTTCGCGAGCGTGCGGCAGTTCAACGACACGATCCGCGAGGTCTACGCGGCCACCCCGAGCGCCCTGCGCGCCCGCCCCGGCCGGGCCGTTCCCGCCAGGGAACCCGCGGCCGGGATCCCGCTGCGGCTCGCGCACCGCGGCCCGTACGCCGCGGACGAGATCTTCGGCTTCCTGCGGCGCCGCGTCATCCCCGGCGTCGAGGAGACGACCGGCGCCCCCGGTGCCCGCACCTACCGCCGCACCCTGCGGCTCCCGTACGGCACCGGCATCGCGGAGGTCCACGAGCCGCGCTCCGGTGACGGCTCCTGGCTCGACTGCCGGCTGCACCTCACCGATCCGCGCGACCTGGCGACGGCCGTCCAACGTGTCCGTCGGCTGTTCGACCTCGACGCGGACCCCTGGGCCGTCGCCGAACGCCTCGGCGCCGACCCCCACTTGAGGGCACTCGTCGCGGCCCGCCCCGGACTGCGCTCGCCCGGCGCGGCGGACGCCGAGGAACTCGCGGTACGGGCCGTGCTCGGCCAGCAGGTGAGCGTGGCCGCGGCCGCCGGCCTCGGCGGCACGCTCGTCGCCGCGTACGGCAAGCCGCTCGCCGCACCCGACGGCGGGCTCACCCACGTCTTCCCCGACCCCGGCACCCTGGCCGGTGCCGCCCTGGACGAGCTCGGCATGCCCGACTCGCGCCGGCGCGCCCTGCGCGCGGTCGCCGAGGCGCTCGCCGGGGGCACCGTCCGGCTCGACCCCGGCGCCGACCGGGACGCCGCCCAGCAGGAGCTGCTCGCCCTGCCCGGCGTCGGCCCGTGGACCGCCGGTTACATCCGGATGCGGGCGCTCGGCGACCCGGACGTCTTCCTGCAGGGCGACGCCGGGGTGCGCCACGGCCTCGCCGCCGTCGGTGCCGCACCGGCAGACGCCGCGGCCTGGGGACCCTGGCGCTCGTACGCCGTGCACCACCTCTGGAACGCGCCCGTCCCGACGGCCGGTTGACGCACAGACCACGAAGGAAATCCGATCATGCTTTACACCCACATCGACAGCCCGCTCGGGCAACTGCTCGTCACCGGCCGCCCCTCCGCCACCGCGCCCGGCGGAACGGCCCTGGTCTCCCTCTCCGTACCCGGCCAGAAGAACGCGCCGGCCGTGCAGCCCGACTGGCGGCGCGAGCCCGCGGCCTTCGCGGAGGCGGAGCGGCAGCTGGCGGCCTACTTCGCGGGGGAGACGAAGGACTTCGACCTCGAATTCGACACCGACGGCACCGAGTTCCGCCGCAAGGTCTGGGACGAACTGGACACGATCCCGTTCGGCGAGACCACCACGTACGGCGAGATCGCCCGGCGGATCGGCGCATCGCGCGCCGCCGTACGGGCAGTCGGGGGCGCCGTCGGCGCCAACCCCTTGATGATCCTGATTCCGTGCCATCGGGTGATCGGCGCGGACGGCTCGCTGACCGGATACGCCGGGGGCCTGGAGCGCAAGCAGATGCTGCTGAAGCTGGAGGGTTCCCTGCCCTGACGCGCCTCATGCGCCGCTCCACCCCCTGGGGTGGTGTTGGCCGTGCACTCTTCCCGTATGCCACTCAGTGTGGACAATAAGGGCATGGACCAGCGTGGGGACGATCTCGCCGGACAAGAGGACGCCTGGTGGCGAGAGTTGTACGGCAGAAGCGCGTCCGATACGGGCCCCGTCGCCGGGGGAGACAGCCTCGACGAGCGGTTCACCTCCGCCGCATCGGTGGTGAGAGCGGAACCGCCGCCCCGGCCGCGGGCGCCCGAGCCGCCGGTCGTCCCCACGCCCACGTCCTCCCCGTCGGCACCGCCCAAGCTCTCGCGCAGAGTGCCCCGGCAGTCGACGGGCTGGGGGGTGCTCCGCGACTCGCTCCCCGTGCCGTATCCGCCGCCCCCGCCTCCTCCTCTGCTCACCGGACGGGTGGAACTGCCGCCGCCCCGGGGGTCGGAGCGGCTGGTCCGTACCCGGCGCTCCGGCCCCGAGGAACAGAGCGCGCGTCCGCCGTCCTCGCCGCCCGTGCCGGAAGCGGGCCGCACGACTGAAGAGGCCGACAAGCCCGATAAGCCGGACAAGCCCGCCAAGGCCGACAGCGGCCGGGAGGCGGCTGCCAAGGCCCCCCGGAACACCGGCAGTCGCAGCGCCAGGCCCGTCAAACCCGTCAGGGACGGGGGCAAACCCGCCCGGCCGGCCAGGGCGGCCGGACCCGCCAAGATCCCCGACGTCGGCGAACTGATCGATCCCGTCGGGCCGATCGCCCCGCCTGCCCCTCCCGCACCTTCCGCTTCTTCCGCGCCCTCCGAGGTGGACAGGCCCTCCGAGGTGGACAGGCCCACCGAGCCTGTCGACCCGGCCGAACTGCTCGGCCCCGTCGAGCCTGTGGAGCTCCTCGAACCCCCTGCACCTCCCGACCCCGTCGCATCCGCAGAACCGCCCGCCCCGCCCGCATCCGCCGAGGCGCTCGGGCCCGTGGTCACCCCCGAACTGTTCGACGCGCCGGAGGTCTCCCCGGTACCGGGAATGCCCCTGGTCCCGGCCACTTCCGCCGCACCGGTCGCCACTCCTTCCGCTCCCTCCGCTCCCTCCTCCGAAGTCGCGGTCGTCACCGCCTCCGCCGTCGCCCCGGCCGTCTCCGAAGCCACCGCAGGGCACGGCATCGTCGAGGTGTCGGAGGTTCCCCCGCCGCCGGTCCGCCGCCGCGGACCCCGCTCGTACACGGCCGACTTCATCGGCCAGGGCCCGCCCACCTACGAGGCGGAGCCCACTTCGTGGCCCGGCGCCGACCCCGGCAGCCTGGACGACCTCGTGCCCGACACCGTGCTGGACGGCGCCCGGTACGGCGCGATGACGCTGCGTGCCGTCTCCCTGCGCGGCGACTCGGCCCGCTATCGCGGGGAGCCGCGCCGCGACGCCCTGCTCTCCGCCCGGTTCGGCACGGGGGACGATGCGCTGCTGCTCGTCGCCATGGCCAGCGGGGCCCGGGCCGCCGAGGGCGCCCACCGCGCGGCGCGCGACATCTGCACCTGGATCGCCGGTTCCGTCGGCCGCAGCCACGCCCGGCTGTCCGAGGACCTGCACAACGGCCGGCGCAGCGAGCTGAAGTCGGGGCTGCACCGGCTCACCGACCGCTCCTACGGCCGGCTGCGCGCCCGCGCCGCCGACCTCGGCCTGCCCGCCGCCGAGTACAGTGCCTCGCTGCGCTGCCTGCTGCTGCCCGGCGACCCCCGGTGCCGGACGCGGGTCTTCTTCGGGGTCGGGACGGGCGGTCTGTTCCGGCTCCGCTCGGGCGCCTGGCAGGACCTGGACCCGGACCCGTCCCCGCCGGAACCCCCGGCCGCCGAGCCCGCCCTCGCGTACGGCCTCGGCGACCGGATCACCATCGACCTCGGCATCGCCACCCCCGGCACGGCACCCGTGATCGACCCGGCCGAGGTGCCGGGGGAGCCGTTCCGCTTCCGGGCCTCCATCTCCCGGCCGGGGGACGCGCTGCTCGTGTGCACCACGGGCCTCGCCGAACCCCTGCGCGGCGAACCCGAACTGGGCATCCGGCTCGCGGAACGCTGGGCCTGCGAGGAGCCGCCCGGGCTGGCGGCGTATCTGGCGGATGCCCAACTCCGGGTCAAGGGCTACGCCGATGACCGCACCGCGTGCACCGTGTGGGAGACGTAGGAAGTTTCGTTCCGAACGTTTCCCAACGCCATGTTGATGCAGTCAACAGGCGTCGTCCCGCCGCACCCGGGGCATGCATTGGCGTGAGCGTGTTCGACGCCGGGCGCCGGGAGGGGGCGGGTCCGAAAAGCATGAGACGGCGGACTGCACAGTGGGCGGGCGCGGAGAGCGGCGACGGGCCGGGAGACGCGGGGGAAAACGACCGGTGGGATGCGGAGCCCTATTGGGAAAGACGGCTCCGGCACCGGGACCTGGCGGCCGTCGCGGAAGTCCGCGCGGCCCTGCGGCACATGCTCGCAGCCTGGGGGGAGCCGGGACGGGCCGGTATCGCGGAATTATTGGCCAGTGAATTGGTGACGAATGCCCTGGTGCACACCGACGGCCCCACGGTCGTGACCGTCCGGCTCACCGGCGGCGGTCCGTCCGCGACCACCAAAGGGCGGCTGAGAGTGGAGGTGCGGGATCTCGTACCACGCCATCCGACGCTGCGCGTACGGAAACCGGACGGGGACCCCATGGCCGAGGCGACGTCCGGGCGCGGCCTGCTGCTCGTCCACTCCCTGGCGGACGCCTGGGGGGTACAGGCCCACGGGGTGGGCAAGGCGGTGTGGTTCGAGCTGGACGCACAGGAGCCCTGAGCCCAAGGAGCAGGCTCAGGGCTCCTGTTGCGCGCCCCGCGGCCGGTTCAGCCGTACTTCCGCTCCCCCTGCCCCATCCGGGCGTCGCGTTCGATCCGGGCGAGCTTGGCCTCCAGCGAGTCGAGCCGGGGGATGGCCTGGGTGTCGTCCTCGGCCGTGAGGTCGATCGGCCCCGGACGGCTCGCCGACTGCAGCGGACGGGAGCGCACGGGGAACTCCCCCGGGTCGGCTATGGAGGGGTCCGAACCGCCGAGCTGCGCCGGTTGGGCGGGCGGCGGCACCGATGCCGCGCCGACCTCCACCTGACGGCCGCCGCGCATGCGGCCCCAGACCCGGTTCTGCCGGTTGTACGCCTTGAGCCGGGCCCGTTCCAGCTTGCCCGCCTCGCGGCGGCGCATCCGGTGCTGGGCCCGCTGCCGCTTGTCCTCGCGGACCTCCTCGACGGCCTCGTCCAGCGACCGCACCCCCTCCAGGAGCATCAACGACCAGGCGCCGAAGGTCTCGCGCGGCGCCCGCAGCCATCGCACTATCCGGATCTGCGGCAACGGGCGGGGCACCAGGCCCTGTTCGCGCAGCGCCGCCCGGCGGGTCTGCTTGAGCGCGCGGTCGAAGAGCACCGCGGCCGACAGCGACATGCCGGCGAAGAACTGGGGTGCCCCGGCATGGTCCAGCCCCCGTGGCGCGTGCACCCAGTTGAACCAGGCCGCCGCACCCGCGAAGGTCCACACCAGCATCCGGGAGCCGAGCGCCGCGTCGCCGTGGCTGGCCTCGCGGACCGCGAGGACCGAGCAGAACATGGCCGCGCCGTCCAGGCCGAAGGGCACCAGGTACTCCCAGCCGTCCGTCAGCCCCAGGTTCTGCTGACCGAAGCCGACCAGGCCGTGGAAGGAGAGGGCCGCGGCGACGGCGGCGCAGCAGAAGAGCAGGACGTACGAGACGCTGCCGTAGATGGCCTCCTTGCGGCGTCTGCGTTCCTCGCTGCGCTCCCAGGAGTCCGAGCCCGGGGCGGCCTCCTCGGGGTGGGCGTGCCGGCCGCGCGCGTACACCGTCACCGCCACCACTGCTCCGAGGAACGCCACGGCACTGGGGAGCGCCCAATTCAGCGGTATGTCGGTCACTCTCATCTTGCGTCCCTTGCATCGCAGTACGGCGTTTCGCGCGCCATCCTGACGGAATCGCGCCGGGCGCCATAGGGGATCGGAGCAACTCGCCGCCAATGGAGGCCAAAGACATACGGATAGGTGTGAAAATTTTCGAACGCCGGTCAGCAGCAAGGGATTTGGGTTCTAATAAATCCACTCGAAGGGGTGGCGTAGTCGAATCGGCATGCTGACAGTCGGCCGATGCGGTCCATGTCACTCATGAGAGGGCAGGTGCCACGGTGTCCGGGGGTGCAGAATAGGTAAGGTTTACCTTATCCGGATGGGTCCGGGTTTGAACTGCCGGATCCGCCGCCTATGGTTCCGTTTGGACACCAGGAGGACCGGATGGAGCAGGGCAGATCCCACGCCGCCGTGCCCGCGCAGGCGGACGCCCGCGGCGAGCACGTCCACGAGGCGTACGAGCGCCCGGCGCGCCGGGTCCCCCAGCGGTACTCCGTGCGCGGCCAGGTGCTGGACGCGCTGCGCAAGGCGCTGGTGAGCGGCGAGCTCGTCCCCGGCGAGGTCTACTCCGGGCCGGTGCTCGGCGAGCGGTTCGGGGTGTCGGCGACACCGGTGCGCGAGGCGATGCAGCAGCTGGCCGTCGAGGGCGCCGTCGAGGTCGTCCCCAACCGCGGCTTCCGGGTCGCCAGCCGCACCGACCGCGACCTGGCCGAGCTCGCCGAGGTCCGCGCGCTCCTGGAGGTCCCCGCCGTGCTGCGGCTGGCCGGCACCGCCCCCGCGGCATGCTGGGCCGGGCTGCGCCCGCTGGCGGAACGGGCGGCCGCGGTCGCGGTGTGCGGGGACCGGGCGGCATACGCGGAGGCCGATCGCGCCTTTCACGGCGCGCTCCTGGGACTGACGGGGAACCGGCAACTGGTGCTCGTCGCGGAGGGGCTTCAGCGGCGTGCGCCTGCGGCGGACCTCACTCGGGATGCGGCCGAGCACCTTGTCCTGCTGGACGCGCTCATGGCGGGGGACGTGGTGCGGGCCGAGGATGTGCTGAGGCGGCACGTGCACGGTTGAGTGCGGGTTGTTCGTGGCTGGTCGCGCCCACGCGGCGGAGCCGCTGGGGGCACCTCCTGGGGGCACCCCCAGCGGCAGCTGGGGGAGGTAGCTGGGGGAGAAACAGCCCCGCGCCCCTTACGGAGCGTCCAGCCGCCTCGCCAGCCACGTCGGGACCCCGCCCAGCAGCCGCACCAGTCGGCCTGCCTCGCGGCGGAGACGGGTCGCCTCGGTTTCGTCCTCCGTTACCGTTGCCAATGATGCCAAAGCGGGCGCAATCCCCACCAAGTATCCCAACTCCTCGCGAATGCGTAGGGATTCGGTGAAACCGTAACGCGCCTCGCTGAGCCGTCCGTCCTGCTCCGCCATGGCCGCCACGTGGCGCCACGTGAACGACAGGAGCAGCTGCTGCCCCCGTGCCGTGGCCCCCGCATGTGCCCGTTCGAACGCCGCCGTCGCATCGCCCGGGTTCTCCGACAGGTGCTGGGCGATCAGCCCACGGCGGAAGTCCAGCAGCGGCCGCGTGGGCGACTGCGGCCCGAGCAGCGCGGCCGCCCGCCCGAGTGCGGAGCGCGCCTCGTCGGCCCGGTCGCGTACGCCCAAAAGAGTGGAGGCGTACGCGAGATGACCCCGTTCACACGCCGCCGCTCCGCGCTCCTCGTCGTCGCCGGCGAGCGCCTCGGCGGCCCGCAGCGCATCCTCGGCGGGCCCCCAGCCCCGGCCCGTGTACATGCACTGCTCGATCAGCACCGCCGTGCGCCGCTGCGCCGCCGCCGGCCCCTCCGCCGCGTGCGGGGCGAGCAGCGCGGCGGCGTCCTCCCAGCAGGCGCGCGACCGCAGCCGCCACACCGCCCGGTCGAGGGGGTCGCCCTGCCCGCAGGGGGCCTCGGGGGGATCGTCCCCGCCGTGAGGTCCCCTCGGCTCCGGCAGTCCGGAATTCCGCATGGCGGTATCCGCCACAGTCCCCTCCCCAAGTCTCCGAGCACGCCGTCGAGCTGGAAGCCCGAGCGCATCTCAGCACGAACGAGCAGGCGCAGCCAAGAGGTAAGTGTGAACCAATTCACAATCTTCCGGGGTGCCCGCGGCTCGGGAAAAATCGCTGGCGGCGGCACCGCCCCGATGCGAGCATGCCCTCGCCACTGCAAGCGAGGAGACGCGGAGACCACGGGCATGCGCCAGACCTTCGAAAACACCCACCGCCCCGACCGGACACCTGTTTTCGAGGACTTCCGCACGCATGCACGCACTCAGCACACTCAACATCGGGATCCTGGCCCACGTCGACGCCGGTAAGACCAGCCTCACGGAGCGCCTGCTCTTCGACACCGGGGCGATCGACCGCCTCGGCAGCGTCGACGAGGGCAGCACCCGCACGGACACCGGCGAGCTCGAACGCCGCCGGGGCATCACCATCCGCACGGCCGTCGCGCCGTTCACCGTGGGCGACTTGAGGGTCAACCTCATCGACACCCCGGGCCACAGCGACTTCATCGCCGAAGTCGAGCGCGCGCTCGGCGTACTGGACGCCGCGGTGCTCGTCGTCTCCGCGGTCGAGGGCGTCCAGGCGCAGACGCGCGTGCTGATGAAGAGCCTGCGCCGGCTGGGCCTGCCGGTCCTGGTCTTCGTCAACAAGACGGACCGCGCGGGCGCGAGCGTCGGGCGCACGCTGCAGGACATCCGCACACGGCTCCCCCGCGGCGCCGTCGCCCTGCCGATGACGGGCTCGCTCGCGGACCCGGAGTTCCGGGAGCACGTCGCGGAGACCTTGGCGGAGCAGGACGACGAACTCCTGGCCGCCCTCGTGGAGGGCCGCACGCCGGATGCCGGTGAGCTGCACGCGCGGATCGCGGAGGGCACGGCGCGGGGCGAGGTGCACCCCGTCTACTGCGGATCGGCCCTGTCCGGCCGGGGAGTTGCGGGGCTGATCGAGGGGATGGCGGCGTGGCTGCCGCACGCCCCCGGTGCCGTGACCGGTACGGGTACGCCCAGCGGCACGGTCTTCGCGGTGGAGCGCGCTGCCGGGACCGGTGAGAAGACCGCATATTTCCGCCTGTTCGCGGGGGAGTTGCGCGTCAGGGACCGCATCACGCTGAGCAGCGGCGAAGGGGAGCACGCGGGCCGCATCACGTCCCTCGACGTCGTCGGCGGAGGACACGTCCTCACCGCGGGGGACATCGCGCGGATCCGCGGCCTGCCCCGGGTCCGCGTGGGCGACCGCCTCGGCCCGGCCCGTTCCGCAGCGGCGGAACGGTACTTCGCGCCGCCGGCGCTGGAGACCGTGGTGCGTCCCGTGCGCCCGCAGGAGGCCGCGCGGCTGCACGCGGCGCTCATGGCCCTCGCGGACCAGGACCCGTTGATCGCCGCCCGTGCGCTGCCGGAGGGGGAGGGCGGCGGGACGAGCGTCCTGCTGTACGGAGAGATCCAGAAGGAGATCGTCGCGTCGACGCTGGGCGAGGAGTTCGGCGTGGCCGCCGTCTTCGAGCCGAGCCGCACGGTCTACCGCGAGCGCCCGCTCGGCACGGGCAGCGCCCACGAGGCGATCGACCGCCGCGGCGGCCATCTCTTCTGGGCGACGGTGGGCCTGCGCGTGGAACCGGGAGCCTTCGGTGCGGGCGTGACGTTCCGCCGCGAGACCGAACTGGGCGCGCTCCCGCGCGCTTTGGACAGCGCCATCGAGGAGACGGTCCATCGCACGCTGGAACAAGGCGGCCTGTACGGGTGGGCGGTGACCGACTGCACGGTCACCCTGACCCACTCCGGCTACGCCAGCCCGGTCAGCACGGCGGCGGACTTCCGCAACCTCACCCCGCTGATCCTGATGCGCGCCCTGACGGAGGCGGGCACGCGCGTGTACGAGCCCTGCCACACGTACGAACTGGAGCTCCCGGCCGACACGGTGGGAGTGGTGACGGCCCTGCTGGGCGAGGCGGGGGCCGCCGTCGCGGAGACCCTGCCGGGACTGCTGAAGGGCACCATCCCGGCCCGCCGCATCCCCCTGGTGGAACGGCGCCTCCCGCCGCTGACGCGGGGGGAGGCGGTGTGGTGGTCGACACCGGCGGCGGACCGCCCGTACGAGGGGCGTCCGCCGACGCGCTCGTGAGCGCCCCGTAAGGGGCGCGATCACGCACCGTACTTCGCGTCAGCCCCCGAACACCCGGCCGTCCGCGAGGACAAGCCGCACGCGCCGCAGCGCGTCCAGCTCCTCCAGCGGGTTGCCGTCGACGACGAGGACGTCGGCCCGGTACCCGGCGGCCAGCCGTCCCGCCTCGCCCCCGATCCCCAGAGCCTGCGCAGCGTCCACGGTCGCCATGTCGACGATCTTCGCCGGAGGAAAGCCCAGGTACTGGTAGAACTCAAGGCTGTTGACGAACTTGTCGAACACCGCGCGCGTCACACCGGCGTCCGTGCCGGCGATCATCGGGACGCCGAGCTTCGCCATCCAGCGCATGGAGGCGAAGAGTTCCTCGGCGCGCTCGTGGCCGACGCGCTCGGCGAAGCCGCGCCAGTTGGGGCTGGTGGCCGTGCAGACGTGGATCCCGGCGGCCTTGATGCCCTCCACGAGGTCCTCGCGGAGGTCGAATCCGCCGCCCTCGGCCATCCAGGTGCAGTGCTCGATGGTGGACACGCCCGCGGCCACGGCCGCCTCGATGCCTGCGGTGCCGTGGGCGTGGACGGCGACGGGCAGCCCGGCCCGGCCGGCCTCCTCGACGACGAGCCGGAGCTCGTCCGCGGTGAACTGGCTCTGCCAGACCGCCGGTCCGCCGCGGGTGTGCCCACCGCCGGTGGCCATCACCTTGATGACGTCGGCCCCGGCGTCGATGTTGCGCCGGACCAGATCGCGGAGGGCGTCCGGACCGTCGACCTCGCCGCCGAAGAACCAGCAGTGCCCGCCCGGCGCGGTGACCGGCGTCGCCGCGGAGAGGATGCGCGGACCGGGCAGGGCGCCTTCGGCGATCGCGTCGCGCAGACGCAGGGCCAGGCCGTTGCGGTCGCCCAGGTCGCGCACCGTGGTGACTCCGCTGCCGAGCAGCCTGCGGGCCCGCTCGGCCATGCCGTCCATGAGGGACGCGTCGTCGCTGTCCTGCAGGGCGGTCACGGGGTCGTCGCTCCCGTCGAACGCCAGGTGGACGTGGCAGTCGATGAGGCCGGGCAGCACCGTGGCGTCCCCGAAGTCCCGCCGGGCGATGCCGTCGGGCGCCGCGGCCTCGACCGCGGCGCGCGGGCCGGCGGCCGTGACGGTGCCGGCCTGCACCAGGACGGCACCGTCCTCGGCATGCTCGCCGCCGGGGCCGGTGAGCACCCGGGCCGCCGTGATCAGTACGTCGTTCATCACCTGTGTGGCTCCTATGCCGTCTTCACCAAGGCCTCGGCCACGGCGACCAGTTGCCGCGCGTCGGCGTCGAGGCTGTCTTCACGCGGGAGCGCCACCGCCAGCGCCTCGGTCGCCGCGGGCGTGCCCGCGGCCTGGGCGCACAGGGCCGCGCGCAGGTGCGCGGCCACCGCCTGGGGCGTGGCGCCGTCCTGTATGCCCAGTCGGGCCAGGTAGGGACTCACCCGGACCAGGCCGTCGCGGCACTCGATGACCCGCCGGTAGTAGTTGCGGTGCACGCCGCGCAGGCGCACGGCCTCGCGCCACTTGCCGCCCGGCGTCCGGCCGAGGGCGTCCTGCGGGAAGGCGTCGTGCAGCAGGTCCCACAGCGGGCGGAGGCGCTGGTAGGTGCGGCGGCGCTGCCGCCAGATCCGGAAACCGGCCAGCCGCATGGCGAGACCGGGGTAGCTCAGTCCGACGACGAAGGCGGGCACCGCGAGCGCGAACAGCAGGGCCACGCTGTGCGACAGCCCGGCGGGGGCGGAGCCGCTGCCGAACCAGCCCGTCAGGTCCATCACCACGCGGAGCGCGTTGGCCGCCGCCATGCCGGCCAGCGAACCGGCGGTGATCCACAGCCCGGTGGCGGACGGCTTCTGCGACATCCGCGCGTAGCGGGCGGTCCACCGGGCCGTGGTCGCGAGGGCGTACACCAGGTAGAGCTGGGCGGCGACGAAGAAGACCGCGACCTGCGGAGTGTGCAAGTCGGCCTGGGCGTAAGGGCGGCCGCGCACACCGGCCGGGGCGGTCACGGTGGCCACGGTGATGACGACGGCCGTCACCGCCAGGGGCACCGCTTCGAGGCGGGCGCGGCGGCTCGCCCGGTGCCGGTCGGCGGCGGAGTGCAGGAAGAAGGTCAGCAGGCAGTAGACCGCGGCCAGGAGCAGCACGTTGGACAGCAGGCTGGCCGCACCGGTGCCGAGCGCGGCGTCGAGGGCGCGCTTCTCGGGCGGGAACCCGGTCGAGAACGAACCTGCCGTGCAGACGAGGCAGGCGGTGACCGCACGGAGGGCGCGGTCGTACGGGGCCTGGGTGAGCTGGTAGATCTTCCAGAGCACGGCCAGGACGAACAGGGCGGCCGTCAGGCACATCACGACGTTCACAGCCACCCCCTGCGGTCGCCGAGGGCGGTCTGGACGCGGTGGACCGAGGGGTCGGCGACCGGGCGGGGCGCCACCCGGTCCAGGACCGACGCCCATTCCAGGATGATCGTGGCGACGAGCTCCGCCTGGCGCTCGTGCTCCTCGTCGTACGAGGTGCGCCGCAGGGCGCGGGTGACGGTGTCCGGCGCGAGCTGGGGCATGGTCGCCTGCAGGAAGTCGGCGCCGGTGTCGACTCCTTCGTGGTCGGCCATGATGTGACCCACTTCGTGCAGGATGATGTGGTCCTGGTGGGTCTTGCTGGTTTCCTGCTGGTACAGGATGTAGTCGGCCCTCGGCGTCGCGATCCAGCAGCCGAACGGCCCCGGCATGGGCAGCGGATGGGGGACGAGCCGGATGGGGCGCCCGCGGCGCTCACCGAGTTTCCGGCACAACTCCTCCACGCGGAGCGGCGGCTGTATGTCCAGGGCCCGCAGTTCCCGCTTGCAGCGGCGTCGGAGCTCCCGCTCCGTCAAGTGGATCAAATGGATCTCTCCTGCACAAATGCGGCATGAATCCCCCTTTCCTGCCCCCTCATCTACAACGGTGCGTACCGGAACGTTCCGGTGTTCGGCGTCGTCAACCGCTCATACCGTCTCCGCGCTCTGCCCGCTCCAACTTGTAGACGACGTCCAGGAGATCCATCACCTGCTTGCGCCGCTCCGGCGAGAGCTCCCCGGCCCGCATCGCCATGAGCTTCACGTCGCCGCTGCCCATGACCTCTCTCATCCGGGCCTGCTGCGCCTCCAGCGCCTTGAGCTTCCCGTCGACCTCGCCGGCCGCCCCGTCGTCGAAGAAGTAGGCGACGGGAACGCCGAAGAAGTCGGCCAGGGCCTGGAGATGGCTGATGGTGGGGTTGGCCTTCTTCCCCTTGCGCAGCTGCCAGATGTAGCTCTGCGAGATCGTGGTGAGACCGCGCTCGCAGATGCCCTCGGCCACTTGCTCATTGCTGTACTCGTGGCCGCTCGGCGGCCTGATGTGCTCGAACAGCCGGTTGATCTTCTCCGCGAGCTCGCTCAAGCCTCCCCCTCTCCCCGTTGTCGGACGCGGTCACCCTACCCGAGTGAAATTTTCCGCCCCGGCCGGATTCATCACAGTGGAGAAGTGGCGAGGGGTGGTGGCGAGCACTTCCACTGGCGTGAGAAGCTTCACCGGCGACGGCGTTCACGTGAGTGAAAACGTGGGCGTTGGCCGGAGCTGGGCTCACGGGGGTAGTCCAGCACCGGCACGCAGATGCGCCGTCGCCGCACCGGGTCCGGCGCCGGGGGTTCACGCCTCCGGCGTCGGCCCGGTCCGTCAGCGGGGGCGGCGACCGGCGGGGGAGGGGAACGCCGGTGCCGGCCGTCGGGGGGCTCGCGCGCCTACCCCGAATACGGCACCTGTGCCAGCTCCCTGACCTCTCCCAGCGTTGCCCACTCGTTCCGCCCCATCCGTGTCATCGGCCGCATCCGGTCGGCCACCGGGTGGTTGCCCTCCAGGACGTCCACACTCACCCTCGCGTGCACCACGCGGCCGAAGACCACCGTCGAGTCGCCCAGCCGCACCGTGCTGTGCAGTTCGCACTCCAGCGCCGCCGGCGAGGCGGCCACCCGTGGCGGCTTGACCACGGTGCTGGGTTCCCGCTCCAGCCCCGCCTCGTCGAACTCGCTCACCCCGTGGGGGAATTCGGTCGCCGTGGCGTTCACCTTCTCCCACAGCGACTCCGGCGCCACGTTCACCACGAACTCGCCCGTCTCCTCGATGTTCCGCAGCGAATCCCTGCGGCCTATCGACGAGAACTGGACGACCGGCGGATCCACGCACGCGATGCCGAAGAAGGAGAACGGAGCCAGATTGTCGGCTCCGTCGGCCGAGAGCGTCGAGACCCACGCGATCGGGCGCGGTACGACGATGGCCGTCAGGAGGCGGAAGCAGCTGTAGCGGTCGGCGGCGGTGAGGTCGAAGTCGGCGTGCATGGGGTCACTGTGGTCCGGCGCCCCGCCGGACCACAAAGGGTTTGTTCGCGCCTCAACTCATGCGCAGGGCCAGGAAGAAGTCGAGCTTGTCCTCCAGCCGCGACAGGTCGCGTCCCGTCAACTGCTCGATGCGGCCCACCCGGTAGCGCAGGGTGTTCACGTGCAGGTGGAGCCGCGTCGCGCAGCGCGTCCAGGAGCCGTCGCAGTCGAGGAAGGCCTCCAGGGTGGGGATCAGCTCGGCGCGGTGGCGGTGGTCGTAGTCCTTCAGCGGGTCCAGCAGGCGCGCGGTGAAGGCGCGGCGGACGTCGTCCGGGACGAACGGGAGGAGGAGGACGTGCGACGCCAGTTCCTGGTGGCCCGCGGCGCAGACCGCGCCGGGGCGGGCCGCGGCCACGCGGCGGGCGTGACGGGCCTCCTCCAGGGCGCCGCGGAGGCCCTCCGCGGAGTGGACGGGGGCGCTGACGCCGAAGGTCAGACGGCCGTCGTCGGCGAGGCCGGCGGCCAGGGGGGTGCGGACGGCCGCCAGCAGGGCGTCCGCGTGCAGGCCGGTGGCCGCAGGTTCGTCCGTACCGGTGACGACGGCGGGGAGCGGCACCAGGGCCACCGCCTCATCGCCCGTGTGGGCGACCGCGATGCGGTCCGACGGCTCGGGGCCGGACGACTCCGGGTCGACCAGGACCTCCTCCAGCAGCGCCTGCGCGACCGGGCCGGCCTCGATGTCGCCGTCCGCCCACTCGACGCGGGCCACCACGACCTGCCAGTGCGGTGCCGTGCCCAGGCCGGGCAGCAGCACGGGCGCGGCCACCCGCAGGCGGGCCGCGATCTCGGCGGGCGGGGCGCCCGTCTGGACCAGCTCCAGGACCTCCTGGGCGAGCCGGCGCCGCACGGTGCGCGCCGCGTCGCGCCGGTCGCGCTCGACGGCGATCAGCTGGGTGACGCCGTGCAGCAGGTCGAGCCGCTCGGCGGGCCAGTCCGCCGCGTCGGCCTCGACGACCAGCAGCCAGTCCGACAGGACGGTCTCGCGCACGTCCCGGCCGGCCGCCGTGCGGCCGCTGCTGCGGATGGGGAAGACCGAGTACGTGTGGCCGCCGGCCGTCACCCGGTGCGGCTCGCGGCGGCCGGTGCGGGACGCGGCCAGGTGCTCGCCCGCCAGCACGGCGCCGACCGGCGCGGCCAGGGCGGAACCCGCGATGCGGCGGCCGGTGGGGGAGAGCACCCAGGCCGGCAGGTCCAGGTCGGACTCGAGCAGGTCCAGGACGACCTCGGGACCGCCGCCCGCCGGGCCGGAGGTCATCAGCCGCCGGTGCCGGTCCACGACGGCGGCCAGGTCGCCCGCGCGCTCGCTGGAGACCTGCCGCACCACGTGCTCGGTGATGGAGGCGAAGGAGACCGTCTCGTCGACGGAGAACAGCGGCAGCCGGTGCCGGGCGCAGGCCTCGATCAGGTCGTCCGGCGTCGAGGCGATCTCCGCCTCGCCCGCCGCCAGCCCGGCCACCCCGGCCGCCGTCAGGATGCGGACGAACCGCTCCGAGTCGGCCGGCTCCCGCCGCCACGCCAGCCCCGTGAGCACCAGCTCGCCGCCGGAGAGGTAGCGGCTCGGGTCGCGCAGGTCGGTGGTCATCACCCCGCGGACCGTACGGTCCAGCTCGTCCTCACCGCCGAGCAGCCGAAGGCCCAGCGCATCGGTCTCCAGCAGTGCGCGCAGCCGCATCCTCGTCGCCGCCGTTCTTCTTGTAGCCGGTCTTGTAACCGGTGGAATGCTGTGAGGTTTCCGAACCCCGTCTTTCGTTCGAATCTACAAGACCATGGGCCTGGCCAGCCAACCGCTTCATGTTTTCAGTGACTGCACGGGCCCGCTCCGGCCTCGCTGTACTGGGCACACCCCACCGCCGCAGTGAGAAGAGACGTCCATGGACTTCCTGCGCCCCACCGGCTGGGAGGAGGCGCTCGCCGCCAAGGCGGAGCACCCCGCGGCCGTTCCCGTCGCGGGCGGCACGGATGTGATGGTCGAGATCAACTTCGACCACCGCCGCCCGCAACAGCTGCTGGACCTCACCCGCATCCGCGAGCTCCGCGAGTGGGAGACCGGCGAGGACAGCGTACGGCTCGGCGCCGCCGTCCCGTACGCCCGGATCATCGAGCGGCTGCACACCGAGCTCCCCGGCCTCGCCCTCGCCGCCCGCACCGTCGGCTCCCCGCAGATCCGCAACCGCGGCACCGTCGGCGGCAACCTCGGCGCCGCCTCCCCGGCCGGCGACGCGCACCCCGCCCTCCTGGCGGCCGGCGCCGTGGTCGAGGCGGAGTCGGTGCGCGGCACCCGGATGATCCCGGTCGACGCCTTCTACACGGGCGTCAAGCGCAACGCCCTCGCCCCGGACGAGCTGATCCGGGCCGTGCACATCGAACGGGCCGACGGGCCGCAGCAGTTCTCCAAGGTCGGCACCCGCAACGCGATGGTCATCGCGGTCTGCGCCTTCGGCCTCGCCCTGCACCCGCGCACCCGCACGATCCGCACCGGCATCGGCTCGGCGGCCCCCACGCCCGTACGGGCGAAGGCGGCCGAGGAGTTCCTCGCCGCGGCCCTGGAGGAGGGGCGGTGCTGGGAGACGGGGAGGCCCGTACCCCCGTCCGCGGCACGGCAGTTCGCGGAGCTGGCGTCCGGCGCCTGCAGCCCGATCGACGATGTCCGCGGCAGCGCCGCCTACCGGCGCCGGGCCGTCGGAGTCATGGCCCGCCGCACGCTCGACTGGGCCTGGCAGGAGTACCGCAATGACAACGGGGACGGAGTACAGCAGTGCGCGTGAAGTTCACGGTCAACGGCCGCCCGCAGCAGGCCGACGACGTGTGGGAGGGCGAGAGCCTCCTGTACGTCCTGCGCGAACGCCTGGGTCTGCCGGGCTCCAAGAACGCCTGCGAGCAGGGCGAATGCGGCTCCTGCACGGTCCGGCTCGACGGCGTGCCCGTGTGCGCCTGCCTGGTGGCCGCCGGACAGGCGGAGGGCCGCGAGGTCGTCACCGTCGAAGGGCTGGCGTCCGGCGGACAGGGCGAACTCGCACCCGTCCAGCGGGCGTTCATCGACGCCGGCGCCGTCCAGTGCGGATTCTGCACCCCCGGCCTCCTCGTCGCCGCCGACGACCTGCTCGCCCACAACCCGCAGCCCTCCGACGCGGACATCCGCGAGGCGCTCTCCGGCAACCTGTGCCGGTGCACCGGCTACGAGAAGATCCTCGACGCGGTACGCCTGGCGGCGGCCCGCGGCCGGGCCGGACAGGAGGTCTGAGCCGTGCACGACCTCACCCAGGGCATCCGCGCCAGGGGCGGCATCGGCGAGTCCACCCTCCGCCCCGACGGCACCCTCAAGGTCAGCGGCGAATTCGCCTACGCCTCCGACCTCTGGCACGAGGGCATGCTGTGGGGCTTCACCCTCCGCAGCCCCCACGCCCACGCCCGGATCCTGTCCGTCGACGTCTCCGGGGCGCTGAGCACCGCCGGGGTGCACGCCGTCATGACCCATGACGACCTCCCGGCCGAGACCCGCTACGGGCTGGAGATCAAGGACACGCCCGTCCTCGCCGACGGCGTCGTGCGCTACCACGGCGAGCCCGTGGCCCTCGTCGCCGCCGACCACCCCGAGACCGCCCGCCGCGCGGCGGCGAAGATCAAGGTGGAGTACGGGCAACTCCCCGTCGTCACCGACGAGAAGACCGCCACCGCGCCCGGCGCCCCGGTCCTGCACCCGGGGCGCGACGACCATCATGCCGCCCACTCCCCGCACCCCAACATCGTCCACCGCCAGCCCGTCGTCCGCGGCGACCTGGCCGCGGCACGGCGGCGGGCCGACGTCGTCGTGCGCGGCGAGTACGAGATGGGCATGCAGGACCAGGCCTTCCTGGGCCCGGAGTCGGGCCTCGCCGTGCCCGCCGAGGACGGCGGCGTCGACCTCTACATCTCCACCCAGTGGCTGCACGCCGACCTGCGCCAGGTCGCCCCCGTCCTCGGGCTGCCCGAGGACAAGGTGCGCATGACCCTCTCCGGCGTCGGCGGCGCCTTCGGCGGCCGCGAGGACCTGTCCATGCAGGCCCACGCGTGCCTGCTGGCGCTGCGCACCGGCAAACCCGTAAAGATCGTCTACAACCGCTTCGAGTCCTTCTTCGGGCACGTCCACCGCCATCCCGCGAAGCTCGCGTACGAGCACGGTGCCACCCGTGACGGCACATTGCTCTACGTCCGGTGCCGCATCGTCCTCGACGGCGGCGCCTACGCCTCCTCCTCCCCGGCCGTCGTCGGCAACGCGGCCTCGCTGGCCGTCGGCCCGTACGTCGTCGACACCGTCGACGTCGAGGCCCTCGCGCTCTACACCAACAACCCGCCCTGCGGCGCGATGCGCGGATTCGGTGCGGTGCAGGCCTGCTTCGCCTACGAGGCGCAGATGGACCGGGTCGCGGCCGAAATCGGCATGGACCCGGTGGAGTTCCGGCAGCGCAACGCGATGACGCAGGGCGCGGTCATGCCGACGGGCCAGGTCGTCGACTCGCCGGCGCCCGTCGCCGAACTCCTGCGCCGCGTCAAGGCGATGCCGCTGCCGCCCGAACGGCAGTGGGAGACGGCGGGCGGCGCCCCGGACCTGCGCGCCCTGCCCGGCGGCCTGTCGAACACCACGCACGGCGAGGGTGTGGTCCGGGGTGTGGGCTACGCGGTCGGCATCAAGAACGTCGGCTTCTCCGAGGGCTTCGACGACTACTCCACTGCGCGCGTCCGTCTGGAGGTCGTGGCCGGCGAGCCCGTGGCGACCGTGCACACCGCGATGGCCGAGGTCGGCCAGGGCGGCGTCACCGTGCACGCCCAGATCGCCCGCACCGAGCTCGGCGTCGCCCGCGTCACCATCAACCCGGCCGACACCAGGGTCGGTTCGGCCGGCTCCACCTCCGCCTCCCGGCAGACCTACGTCACCGGCGGCGCGGTCAAGCACGCCTGCGAGGCCGTGCGCGAGGAGGTGCTGGAGCGGGGACGGGCCCGCTTCGGCTCGTACCACCCGGCGTGGGCGACGGCCGAACTCCTCCTGGAGGACGGCAAGGTCGTCACCGACGGCGGCGAGGTCCTCGCCGACCTCGTCGACGTCCTGGAGGACACGTACGTGGAACGCGAACTGGAGTGGCGCCACCGGCCCACCGAACCGTTCGACCTGCGGACCGGCCAGGGGCGGGGGCACGTCCAGTACTCCTTCGCCGCGCACCGGGCGGTCGTCGAGGTCGACACCGAACTCGGCCTGGTGAAGGTGGTGGAGCTGGCCTGCGCGCAGGACGTCGGCAAGGCGCTCAACCCGCTGTCCGTCACCGGTCAGATCCAGGGCGGCTCCACCCAGGGCCTGGGGCTCGCCGTCATGGAGGAGATCGTGGTCGACCCGGCGACCGCGAAGGTGCGGAATCCCTCCTTCACGGACTATCTGATCCCCACCATCCTCGACACCCCCGCCATCCCGGTGGACATCCTCGAACTCGCGGACGAGCACGCGCCGTACGGGCTGCGGGGTGTGGGCGAGGCGCCCACGCTTTCCTCGACGCCGGCCGTGGTGGCCGCCATTCGCGCTGCCACGGGGCTCGCCTTGCGGCGGGTGCCTGTGAGGCCTGAGCATCTTACGGGTGGCTGAGCGAGTCCTTAGGCTGCGGGTTGTTCTTGGTCGATCGCGCAGTTCCCCGTGCCCCTGGCGGGGCGCGGCACCCCCCTTGGAGCATCATGACCCAAGCGCCCGTACGGCCGGATGCTCCGGTCGTACAACTGACCTGGCACGACCGCTACTTCCACTTGACCGAGCGTGGATCGACCGTTGCCCGCGAAGTGCGCGGCGGTATCACCACCTTCATGGCCATGAGCTACATCCTCCTGCTCAACCCCCTCATCCTCTCCGGCCCCGACGTCCGGCACCACACGCTCGGGCACGCCCCGCTGATCACTGCAACCGCCTTCGCCGCCGCGGTCTCCACGCTGCTCATGGGTTTCATCGGCAAGGTGCCGCTCGCCCTGGCCGCCGGGCTGGGGGTCTCCGGCGTGCTCTCCACGCAGGTCGTGCCGCACATGACCTGGCCGCAGGCGATGGGCATGTGCGTGGTCTACGGCGCCGTGATCGTCCTGCTCGTCCTCACCGGCCTGCGCGAGCGCGTCATGAACGCGATTCCGACCTCGCTCAAGCACGCCATCACCATGGGCATCGGCATGTTCATCGCCCTCATCGGCCTGGTGAAGGGCGGCTTCGTGCACGAGGCGAAGGGCGGCGGCGGGCCCGTCACGCTCGGGCCGGCCGGGGAACTCGCCGGATGGCCCGTGCTGGTCTTCTGCATCACGCTGCTGCTCGTCTTCATGCTCCAGGCCCGCAACGTTCCCGGGGCGATCCTCATCGGCATCGTCGCCGGCACCGTGCTCGCCGTCGTCGTCGACGCGGCCGGCCTGTCCGGGTCCGGGGCCTGGCAGAACGGGCCTCCGCGGCTGCAGGGCAGCGCGGTGTCCATGCCGGACTTCTCGCTCTTCGGGCACGTGGAGTTCGGCGGCTGGGGCTCGGTCGGCGCCCTCACCGTCGGCCTGATCGTCTTCACGCTCGTCCTCGCGGGGTTCTTCGACGCGATGGCCACGATCATCGGCGTCGGTTCGGAGGCCCAACTGGCCGACGCGCAGGGCCGGATGCCGGGTTTGAGCAGGGCGCTGCTGGTCGACGGCGCGGGCGGGGCGATCGGAGGGGTGGCCGGCGCGTCGGGACAGACGGTCTACGTGGAGTCGGCGACGGGCGTGGGGGAGGGTGCGCGCACCGGGCTGTCCTCGGTGGTGACCGGACTCCTCTTCGCCGCCTGCCTGTTCTTCACCCCGCTGACGCGCATCGTGCCCGGCGAGGTCGCCGCCGCGGCGCTGGTGGTCATCGGCGCGATGATGATGGGCAGCGCCCGGTACATCGACTGGACGGACCGGGCCGTCGTGATCCCGGTCTTCCTGACCGTCGTGCTCATGCCCTTCACCTACTCCATCACCGTCGGCGTCGGCGCGGGCGTCATCGCCTTCACCGTGATCAAGGCGGCCGAGGGCAAGTGGCGCGAACCCGGCGCCTTCATGTGGGCGCTCAGCGCGGTCTTCACGGGCTACTTCGCGCTGCATCCGATCGAACAGTGGCTGGGAGTCACGTGAGGAGGGCACGGTGCTGGACCTGGCGGACGAGCTGACGCGCTGGTGCGCGGAGGGCCGCGACTTCGCGGTGGCCACGGTGACCGCGGTGCAGGGCAGCGCACCCCGGCAGCCCGGTGCGGCGCTCGCGGTCGACGCGGACGGCACGGCCGTCGGATCGGTGTCGGGCGGGTGCGTCGAGGGCGCGGTCTACGACCTGTGCCGCGAGGCGCTGGAGGGCGGAGAACCGCTGACGGAACGGTTCGGCTGGTCCGACGAGGACGCGTTCGCCGTCGGCCTGACGTGCGGCGGCGTGATCGACGTCCTGGTGACCCCGGTGCGGCGCGACGCGCCATGGCGCGCGGTGTGCACGGAGGCCCTGGCGGCGGCCGCCCGGAAGGAGCGCGCGGCGCTCGTCCGGGCGCCGCACGGCGGCGCGTTGCTCGTCCGGGCCGGCGGAGCCGTGGAGGGCACGCTGGGCGGCGGACCGGAACACGACCGGGCGGCCGCTGCGGAGGCCGCCGCCCTCCTGGAGACGGGTGGCCGCACCGCGGTACTGGACCTCGGCTGCGACGCCCCCGCGACCGTCCTCGTGGAGACGAGCGGGCCGCCGCCGCGCATGCTCGTCTTCGGCGCGATCGACTTCGCGGCCGCGCTGGCGGGGGCCGGGAAGTTCCTCGGCTACCACGTCACGGTCTGCGACGCCCGCCCGGTCTTCGCCACAGCCCGCCGCTTCCCGGGCGCGGACGAGGTCGTCGTGGACTGGCCCCACCGCTACCTCGACGCGCAGGCCGCGTCCGGGCGCCTGGACGCCCGGACGGTCCTGTGCGTCCTCACCCACGACGCCAAGTTCGACGTGCCGCTGCTGGAACGGGCGTTGCGGCTGCCTGTCGCCTACGTCGGCGCGATGGGCTCGCGCCGCACGCACCGGGACCGGCTGTCCCGGCTGCGCGAGGCGGGCGTGGGCGAGGACGCACTGTCCCGGCTGCACTCCCCGATCGGCCTGGACCTCGGGGCCCGTACGCCCGAGGAGACGGCCCTGTCCATCGCGGCGGAGATCGTCGCGGTGCGCAGGGGCGGATCGGGGGTACCGCTCACCGGGACGCGGGCGCCGATCCACCACGACGGTCCGCCGGCCGACGCGTCAGGTGCGGGAGGAGAACAGCGGAAGGTAGCCGCGTGACTGCCCGTCGGCGGTGGGGTGGTAGGACTCGTCGACGGGGAACGTGAGGCTGTGCAGCCAGGGATGGGGATCGCCGGAGCAGATCTCGTGCCCGGCGAAGGCGGGGTTGGCGTCCGCGAAGACCAGCCGGTGGCGGACGGCGGCCTTGGCGGTGACGGCGTTGAGCTCGTCCTCGGCGCGGTCGATCGCCTCCCGCTTGTGCTCGCTGAGGCCGATCTGGCAGCTGCCGTGGAGCTTGTAGAGGTGCGGGTAGCCGAGCACGACGACGCGGGCGGCGGGGGCCCGGTGCCCGAGGGCGTCGTAGAGCTTGTCGAGCTTGTCGGGCAGGACGTCCGCGATGAACGCGCGGGCCTCGTTCACGCGCTCGACGCACGCGCCGTCGTCGGGGCTGACGGCGCACTCCTGCATGACCTTGGCGAACCCGGCGTCGTTGGCCCCGGCCGTGATGCTGACGAGCCCGGTCTGCCGGGAGAGCGGCCCCATCTGCGATTTCTGCACGTCCTCCGTGGTGGCACCGGAGCAGGCGGTGAAGGAGAAGGAGCCGGGGGAGTGGGCCTTGGCCCAGAGGGCGGGATAGGCCCGGGCGCTGCGCTTGCACTGCCCGCTGCCGAAGTCGTAGGCGCCGGCGCCGAGACCGGAGGAGTAGGAGTCGCCGAGGGCGACGTACTGGGAGTGGGTCATGACGGCGTCGTCGGCGGTGGCGGTGGTCACGGTGCCGGTGAGCAGGAGCGCGGTCACTGCGCCGAGGAGTGCGACGCGGGGCATGTGGGTGGTCATGTCCCGCCAACGAGGAGGGTGTTGAGGCGGACACGGGTGGTGCATCCCGGAAGGGGCGCGGGGAACTGCGCGACCGGCCACAGCGGACCCGCAGCCGCAGGACCGGTGATCGCGGGTTGACGCCGCTCATACCTGTGGCATGCTGGGCAGCGAAGGTGCCGTGCAGGCCCGCGCTTCTGCGCGGCTTTTCTGTGCACTCCGCGGCGTACGCGCCGTGCGGCACCGACGCTGTCCGTACGAGCGAGGAGGTGATCGGGATGACCAGTCGGAGTCCCGAGGGAAGTCCTCGCTGCAGCGTGTCTTTCTGCTGATCACTGTCTGATCGCATTTCGCTGTTCAGCGCTGTCGCGCGCATTTCCCCTCTCCGAGAATTCCTGAACGGCCGTTCCCGGCCCCGTCCCCGGGCATTTCGTCCTGCCCGCGCCGGGACCTTCGGCCTGTCGTACATCCGCTCACTGTCCGTGCCACGGTCCTCGACCGGCCGCGCCGTCGTGCCATGCCTCGCCATGTCCCGCGGCGCCGCGCCGTCATGCCGTCGTGCCCGGAGAGAGGTTCCGCCATGACCAACACCGTTCTCACCCCCCAGAAGCTCGCACCGCCGGGCCGCGGCCGCCGCGACCGCCGGACCGCGGAGCTGGAGGCGCGCACCCGCGCCGTCGGCGAGCGCCTCGTGCGCTTCAGCTCCATGCCCGCACCGCAGGTGCTGCGCGACACCGACGCCACCACGCACGGCCTCCGGCAGGACGAGGCCGCCGAGCGCCTGGAGCGCTTCGGCGCCAACACCGTCGCCCAGGAGCGCGGCCCGCGCTTCCTCGCCCAGCTGGCCAAGGCCTTCTGGAACCCCTTCATCCTCGTCCTCGTCGCCCTGGACGCCGTCATGCTCTGGCAGTGGCTGCAGGTCGCCGACGAGGAGCCCTTCGACCCGGGCATCGCCATCCTCGCGACGATGGTGCTGGTCAGCGGGCTGCTGCGGTTCTGGCAGGAGTTCCGCTCGGGCCGCTCCGCCGCCGCCCTGCGGGCGCTGGTCACCACGACCACCGCCGTGCAGCGCCGCGCCGGCCGCACCACCGAGCCGCTGACCGTCGAGGTCCCTATGGAGCAGGTCGTCCCCGGCGACCTCGTGCGCCTCGCGGCCGGCGACCTCGTCCCGGCCGACCTGCGGCTGCTCACGGCCAAGGACCTCATGGTCAGCCAGGCCGCACTGTCCGGCGAGTCCCTCCCGGTCGCCAAGGCCGACACCAGGACCCGCGACTACGGCCAGCACGCCACCACCGACCCCGTCGAGGCCGACAACCTGTGCCTGATGGGCACGTCGGTCACCTCCGGCACGGCCACCGGCGTCGTCGTCGCCACCGGCGCCGACACCTACTTCGGCTCGATGGCCGGCTCGCTCGTCGGCGAGCGCCCGCAGACCAGCTTCGACACCGGCGTGAAGAAGGTCAGCTTCCTGCTGATCCGCTTCATGCTCGTCATGGTCCCCGTCGTCCTCGCGATCAACGGGTTCACCAAGGGCGACTGGGCCGAGGCCTTCACCTTCGCGGTCGCCGTCGCGGTCGGGCTCACGCCCGAGATGCTGCCGATGGTGGTCACCACCAACCTCGCGCGCGGCGCCGTCGCCATGGCCAAGCGCAAGGTCGTCGTCAAGCGCCTCAACGCCATCCAGAACCTCGGCGCCATGGACGTGCTCTGCACGGACAAGACCGGCACGCTCACCGAGGACCGCATCGTCCTCGACCGCTACCTCGACGTCCACGGCCAGGAGGACATGGAGGTCCTGGAGCACGCCTACCTCAACAGCCACTTCCAGACCGGGCTGCGGAACCTGATGGACCAGGCGGTCATCGACCGGGTGCTCGAAGCCGAGGAGGTTGTCGTCGACGCGCGTTTCACGATGGTCGACGAGATCCCCTTCGACTTCGCCCGCCGGCGGATGTCCGTGGTCCTCAGCCGCAACGACCTCTCCGGGCCCGCCGCCGAGCACGTGATCATCACCAAGGGCGCCGTCGAGGAAGTCCTCGCGCTGTGCACCCACATGACCGACCGGGGCAAGCGGATCGAGCTCACCGACGAGCTGCGCCGCACCGTCACCCGCACCGCCGAGGACCACAACCGGCAGGGCCTGCGCGTGCTGGCCGTCGCGACGAAGACGCTGCCCGCCGAGCGGGAGACCTACACCGTCGCGGACGAGGCCGAGCTGACGCTCATCGGCTTCCTCGCCTTCCTCGACCCGCCGAAGCAGGACGCCGCCGAGGCGCTGCGCGCGCTGGCCGACAACGGCGTGGCCGTCAAGGTCGTCACCGGCGACAACGAGCTCGTCGCCGCCCGCGTCTGCGCGGACGTCGGCATCGACGTGGGCGAGGTCGTCACCGGCTCCGTCATCGACACCCTCGACGAGGCCGGGCTGCGCCGGCTGGTCCGCGGCACCACGGTGTTCGCCAAGACCAACCCGGTGCAGAAGGCCCGCATCGTGCGCGCCCTGCAGGCCGAGGGCCACACGGTCGGCTTCCTCGGCGACGGCATCAACGACGCGGCGGCGCTCCGCGAGTCCGACGTCGGCATCTCCGTCGACACGGCCGTCGACATCGCCAAGGAGTCCGCGGACATCATCCTGCTGGAGAAGGACCTCACCGTCCTGGAGCAGGGCGTGCTGCAGGGACGCCAGACCTTCGGCAACACCATCAAGTACATCAAGATGACGGCCTCCTCGAACTTCGGGAACGTCTTCTCGGTGCTGGTGGCCTCCGCCTTCATCCCGTTCCAGCCGATGCTGGCCATGCAGCTGCTCGTGCAGAACCTCGCGTACGACATCTCGCAGCTGGCCACCCCCTGGGACCGGATGGACAAGGAGTACCTGCGCAAGCCCCGCACGTGGGACGCCAAGGGCATCGGCCGCTTCATGCTCGTCATGGGGCCGACCAGCTCCGTCTTCGACATCAGCACCTTCCTGCTGATGTGGCACGTCTTCGGGGCCAACAGCGAGGCGCACCAGTCACTCTTCCAGTCCGGCTGGTTCGTCGAGGGCCTGCTGACGCAGACGCTGGTCGTGCACATGCTGCGCACCCGCAAGGTCCCGTTCCTGCAGTCGCGCGCCACCGCGCCCGTGCTGCTGATGACCGCGCTGGTGATGGCCGTCGGCGTCCTGCTGCCGTTCTCGCCGATCGCCTCGGCGCTCGGCATGCAGGCGCTGCCCATGAGCTACTTCCCGTGGCTCGTCGGGACGCTGGTCGCGTACTGCCTGCTGACACAGGGTGTTAAGACCTGGTACATCCGCCGGTTCAACAGCTGGCTGTGACGAACCGATAGAGATCAGGGCGAGAACGAGGAAAGCAGAGGGTGGATCGTGGTCGTGATCAATGAGTGGCACATGGCGGCCAACATCGGGGCCGGTCTCGGCTTCGGTGCCGTCATCGGCCTGGAGCGCCAGTGGCGGGCCCGGATGGCGGGGCTGCGGACCAATGCGCTCGTCGCGGCCGGGTCCGCCCTCTTCGTCCTGCTCTCGCAGTACGGCTTCGTCGCCGCGACGAGCAGCACGGGCTACGACGGCTCGCGCGTCGCCGCGCAGATCGTCTCCGGTATCGGTTTCCTCGGCGCGGGCGTCATCATGCGCGACGGGCTGAGCGTGCGCGGCCTGAACACGGCCGCCACGCTGTGGTGTTCGGCCGCGGTCGGCGCCCTGGCCGGGACCGGGCTGTACATCGTCGCGGGGCTGGGCACGCTGGGCGTGGTCGGCGCCAACACCCTGCTGCGGCCGCTGGCGCGCGGCCTGGACCGCGGGACGCGCGGCGGGGCCGGGGCCGAAGTGGCCACCGACTACCACTTCGAGGTGGTCTGCACCGAGCCCGAGGAGGCGCACGTGCGCACCCTCGTCGTGCAGGCCGTCGCCCGGCCCGGCTTCCAGCTGCGCTCGGTGCGCAGCGAGGACGCGGAGACGGCGGGCAAGGTGATCGTCTCGGCCGACCTCACCACCGAGCGCCGCGACGACAGCCTCCTGGAGGAGGCCGTCAGCCGGCTCTCCCTGGAGCCCGCGGTCTCGGCCGTGAGCTGGACGGTGCTGCACGAGCCCGACAACGGTACGGACGACGCGGACGACGACTACACGGCGGGCCGCGGGGCCCGGCGCCGGGTGCGGAACCTGTTCACCGGGCGGTGGTCGTAGCCGCAGCGCCCCGTAGGGGCGCGGGGGACTGCGCGAGCGCCAGGACGCGCGGGTGCTGGACTTCGTGCGCGGCATGGACGCCGCCGGAAAGGTCGTGCGGGCGGGCCACCTGAGCGCGGGGACGGGCGAGCCGTTCCGTCCCGAGAACCCCCGCCCGTCCCCGCGCATCCGCCCGCCCCGGGCCCAGGAAGGAACTGTCCATGCTGATACTCGACTTCGACGGCGTCGTCTGTGACGCTTTCGAGGAATGCGCGGTCGTCACCCGGCACGCCGGGGCCGATCCCCGGGCGACCGCCGCCGCACCGCCCGCCGAGCTGGCCGCCGCGCTCCCCCCGGCCTTCCTCGACCGGTTCCGCACCGTACGGAAGCACTCCCGGCTGCTGGAGCACTTCATGGTGGCGAACGACCCGCGCAGCGAATCCGTCCGCACCCAGGCCGAGTTCGACGCACTGTACGCCGCACTGCCCGCGGACCGGTGCACCCGGCAGGCCGCGGGCGCCACCGCGCTGCGTACCGAACTCCGCCGCAGGCACCGCACCCAGTGGCTGGCCGTGCACCGGCTCTACCCCGGCATCCGCGCCCTGATGGAACGGCACGAGCGGACCAGCATCGTCACCGCGAAGGACGAGGCGTCCGTGCGGGAGATCCTCGCCCACCACGGCCTCGACCACACGGTGGCGTCCGTCGTCGGCGAGTGTGCCGACAAGCGCACCGCGGTCCTGGAGCTCGTCGAGGGCGACGGACTGCGGCCCGAGCACGCCACGTTCGTCGACGACAACCTGCGCAACGCCCTCCAGGTCCGGGACACCGGCGCCCGCGCGCTGTGGGCCTACTGGGGCTACCACACGGACGAACCCGTACGCACAGCACTGCAGCGCCGCATACGCCGGGTGTACCTCCCGGAGCCGGCCCGGCCGGCGGCCTGACACACGACCGAAGAGAGGATCCGTCATGACGGTGAAGGTGCGATTCGCCCTGACCAGCCACGGAGAGCTGGGCGACACCGGCAGGAGAACCGGCTTCTACGTGCCCGAAGTCGCCCACCCCGCCCAGGTGTTCAAGGAGGCCGGCTGCGAGATCGGCTTCGTCTCGGTCCTGGGCGGTGCCCCGCCGCAGGACGGTGTCAAGCCCGACGACACCGTCGTCGCGGACTTCCTCCGGGAGCACCGGGAAGCTCTGGCCGCCACGCCCGCCGCCGGCCAGGTGGCCGCCGAGGACGTGGACATCCTCTTCTACGCGGGCGGGCACGGCGCCATGTGGGACTTCCCCGACGCCACCGCGCTGGCCGAGCTGGCGGCCGGGGTGTACGAGCGCGGGGGAGTGGTGGCCGCGGTCTGTCACGGCCCGGCCGGGCTGGTGAACGTGCGCCTCTCCGACGGCAGTCACCTCGTCGAGGGCAAGCAGGTCTCGTCCTTCACCGACGAGGAGGAGGCCGCCGTCGGCCTCACCGGCGTCGTGCCCTTCCTGCTGGAGAGCACGCTCGTACGGCGCGGCGCCAAGTTCACCAAGGCGCCGGACTTCACCGAGCACGCCGTCGCCGACGGCCGCCTCGTGACCGGGCAGAACCCGGCCTCCGCCGACCGCGTGGCCCGGCTGGCTCTGGAGGCGCTGCGGCACTGAGCACGGCAGCGGGAGCGATCGCAGCATTGAGCACGGCAGCGGGAGCGATCGCAGCATTGCAGGAATTGCAGGAATTGCAGAGACGAAGCACCGGCTCCCCGGGAGGAGCTGGTGCTTCCGCACGATCCGGTGCACTGGGGATTCGCAAAGGCCGATGCCGTACTGCAACGGCTCGGCAACACTGAGCGTCCGACCGAATGAACTGCGAACGCACCGGCGATGTCCAGCGACGCCACACGATGTCCCATGATGTGCAAACGGGGGAAACCGTCATGCAGGCACTGCAGTTGGGCTGGTTGCGCACCTTCGTCTCCGTCTACCGGCGCGGCTCGTTCACCCGCGCGGCCCGGGAACCGGGGCTCTCCCAGCCCGCGGTCACCCAGCAGATCCGGGGCCTGGAGAAGAAGCTCGGCAGGTCGCTGTTCGAGCGGCTCCCGGAAGGGGTCCGGCCCACGGAGGCTGCAGAAACGCTCATGCGCGACGTTCAGGCGCCCATCGACGCCCTGGGCGAGGTCGTCGACCGCCTCGTGGCCTGTCCGAGGTCGAGAGGAACTCGACGCGCTGATGGCCGCACTGCGCGACGACGTCCTGGCGTACGAACCGGGCTGCGTCCGCTTCGACTACGTCCGCGACCAGGACGCCCCGCTGCGCCGCCCCGTCATCGAGGAGTACCGCGACGAGGCGGCCCTGGAGTTCCACCAAGGAACCGCCTACCTGGGGGAGTTCCTGCCGAGGCTGCTGCCGTGCCTGGAGGAGTTCCCCGAGGTGACCGAGTACCGCTCGGTGGCGCCGGGGCCGGACTCGGTCCCGGACGGTCTGTTCCACGTCGGCATGGTGGTCCCGGACCTGGAGAAGGCGGTGGCGCTCCACTCCGGCGTCCTCGGCATCGAGTTCACCGAACCGCACGTCTTCCGCATCCCGCTGCTGGAGGACCCGGACCCGCACCCTGCCGAGCTCACCGCGGTGTTCTCGCGCACGGGAGCCCCGTACTACGAGCTCATCCAGGCCGCCGGGGACGGCGTCATCTCGGCGGAGCACTGCGGCAGGATCCTGTACTACGGGGTGTGGGAGCCGGACATGGACGCGCGGCTGGAGCACCTGCAACGCCAGGGCGTCGGGGTGGACGCCTGCTTCCGCCCGGGCCCCGGCGAGACGCCGTTCGCGGTCGTCACCGCGCCGGACCTGCTGGGGGCGCGGATCGAGTACGTGGGCCTGGCGGACCGGGCGCCGATCGAGGAGTGGGTGCGGACGGGGCGCTATCCGGAATAGCTCACCCGAACCTGCAGAGGTCGCCGAGGTGCGCACGCAGCACCTCGGCACACGTCTGTGCACCGAGAACGTCCGGGTGCAGGACCGTGCTGAGGCCGAGACCGTCCAGGAGGGCGGCCAGGCGCTCGGTCTCGAAGGCCAGATGGCGGCCGGGGCGCAGGGTGCCCGCCTCGTCGAGCCGGGTCAGGACGCGGTGGGCCAGCCGGCGCGTGCCCGTGGCGGTCCGGCGGGAGAGCGCCGCGAAGGCGGGGTCGGTGCGGGCGGCCGCGTTGAAATCGAGGAAGACGGTGACTTCGGCGCGGCGGCGCTCGTCCAGGGGGAGCAGCTCGGACAGGAAGTCGGCGACGAGGCGGAGTTGTTCGTCGCGGGGGTGGTCGGCCAGGTTCCCTATGTGCTCGATGCGCCGGTGGAGGCGTTCGTCGAGGCGGTCGAGCATCGCCTGCATGGCGAAGTCCATCAGCTCCTGCTGATTGGCGAAGTAGTGCCGCACGGAGCCGATGTTGAGGCGCGCCTCGTCGGCGACGGCGCGCAGGGAGGCCCGTTGCAGGCCGTCCCGTACGACGACGCGGAAGAGGGCGTCGACGACGTCGCGGCGGCGGGCGTCGGGGTCCACGAGCTTGGGCATGCCGTCTTTTTATCACGCCCGTGATAAATTCTTTCTGTCACGCCCGTGATAAAAAGATGCCGGGAGGCTCCGTGCAGAGGTACCTCGACTTCATGCTCATCAGGTTCGGCCTGGTGGCGGGCGGTTTGGTGGCGCTGGCCCTGGTGGTCTTCGCCGTGGCCCTGGCCCTGAAGCGGCGGGGCAGGCTCGACGAGGTGCGCCGGCGCGCGGACCCGGCCGTGCGGGCGGCGGTCCGTACGGTGGTGAAGCGCATGGAGAGCCGACGATGACCGCCCTCGCCGTGGAATCCGCCGCCCTTCTCCGCGAGTTGATCCTGGACCGCGTCGCCAAGGGCCTGATCGTGGTGGCCGCCGTGGTCGTACTCGCGCGGGGGACGGCCGTGATCTGGCGGAGAGTGGGCCGCAAACGGTGACGATGGCGGCAGGGGTGGGGAGGCCGCCGCGTTGCGGAACTCTCCACTCCGCCAGCGCAAATCCTCGCCGCGGGCACGCTGGATGGAGGATTTGCGCTGTCGGAAGCGTTGTTTCCGGATTTTCCGGCGGTGCACAGGGCGCTGCCGCAAGGGCGCATCGTCCCGGCTGTCCTCCCGCTGGATGCTCCCCGGTTGCGCCCTGCCGGGATTCCGTTGCAGATCCTACGGTCCCTGGCCATGGGCGGACTCGGAAAGGTTCTGAAGCAGCGCTGGGGCGTGGTGCTCCTTGTGCTGGGCATGCTGGCTTGGGCCGGGGGTGTGATCGGGCCAGGTGTGTTCATTCTGGCGGCCGTGGCCTCCATCCTCTACTTCCTGTTGCAAGCGCCGCTTCGGTGCATTGCCATGGGGCGGAAGGAGAGGTGCCGCAACAATGCGCAGGGACTGTTGCGCGGGTGCTGGATCCGGGAGCACAAGTGGCAGGGAATGAAGGCGTTGTTCGGGGCGGGAGGTCAGGGGACGCAGCGCAATACGGTGCTCATGGCGGATCGCGCGCAGATGAGTGCGTCATTCGGCGTGGCGGCAGGCGTGCTGTCGGCGCTCGTCGCCCTCGCGAACTTCACCTTCAAATGACGCTCCCTCACTGCCCCCGCCAGATGTTGTCGAAGGCCGCCTGCTCGATGTCCCGCCGTTGCCGGGCGGCCTCCAGTTCCAGCAGGGCGTCGTTGACCGCGGCCAGTACGGTCGCGGTCGCGTCGTCGGGCGGGCCCGGGGCGTCTCCCGGTCCCTCCTCGCGGATGCCGACCGCCGTCGCCAGGGCGGTGAGGACGGGCTCGTCCGCCGCCCAACGGTCCTCCGCCAGGCGGCGGTCGAGCGAGTCGGTCAGGGTCGTCCGGCCGGCGCCGAAGGGCTTCCAGTGGGGCCGTTGCCGCGTGAGCTGCCCGTCCGCCTCAAGGGCGGCCAGATAGGCCGCGGCCAGTCCGCGGCCTCTGCGCCACAGCCAGTCGCCGACGGACTCGTACGGCGCCTCGCGGATGAGCGCCGCCGCGGCCTCGTCCAGCAGGCGGTCCGCCGTGGCCGCGGCGTGGCCGGGCACGATTCGGTCGTCGTCCAGCGTGACCGCCTCCGCGGCCAGGAGGTCGATCAATTCGGCGCCTGCGAGCGCGAGGGACAGCCGGCCCTGTTCCACGGGGCTCTCGGGTGCCGTGTCCATGGCGATGATGGTCAGGTCCCGGGGTGTGGTCATGGGCCGAGCCTAGGGAATGAGGACGGCGCCCGCACTCCGTGCCCACGCGTCCGCCTTCACGGCCGCGACGAACAACGACCAGGCCCCGGCCGGGACCGCTAGCGCGGGGCCTGCCGGGGCCGTTTTGCTGTCGCGTATGGGGACGGTGTGCGGGAGGTCGGTGCGTATCTCGATGCAGCTTCCGCCGTCGCCGTCGCTGTACGTGCTCTTGCGCCACGCTTCTCGGGTGCTCATCTCGCGTAGTCCTCCGCTGCGGATTCGACCAGGGCCAGGGACTTCTCCGGGGACAAGGCGGACGCCCTGACAAGATCGTAGGCCAGTTGGCACCGCTCGACGACGATCGGATCGTCCACGAGGTTTCCCGTCTTCGGCCCCTCGTGATAGGCAACGGGAGGCGCATCCTCGAAGGTCATGAGGGCGAGCATCCCGGAACACCCCGGCGCGCCCGCTGAAAAGGGCAGCACCTGGAGGACAATGCGGCGCCTCCGCGCCAGATCCGCGATGTGACACAGCTGTTCGTGCATCACGGCGGCTCCGCCCACCTGCCGCCTGATGACGCTCTCGTCGAGAACTGTCCAGACCGTGGGGCTGGTTGGGTGCTTGAGGATACGGGAGCGGTCGAGCCTTGCTGCGACGCTGCTTTCAACCCATTCGTCCGGTGCAACGGGCTGACTGGCCAGGAGGACCGCCCGTGCGTAGGCGGCCGTCTGCAGCAGCCCCGGCACGAACGTCGTCGCGTACTCGCGGATCGTGGCCGCGATGCCTTCGAGATACACGGCCTCCGCGAAGTACGTGGCGTACGGCGAGCTGTCGATCAGCCTCTTGCACATCCGCCCCAGGAGACCGCCCGTCTCCAGCACCGCATCCATCCGCTGTGCCAGATCCAGCTGCGGCTTCCGGATTGCCGTCTCGAACTGGCCGATGTACGAGCCCGAGCAGAAGACGCGCGCCCCCAGCTCCTGCTGGGTGAGCCCTGCCGCTTCCCGGAGCCGCTTCAGCTCGGTGCCGAAGAACTCCCAACCCAGCTTCGGCTGCCCGAATGTCCAACTTGCCATGGCGCAACTCCCCCTGCGGAACAGGCTTGTTGCCAAGTCATAGTAGCGCCGCAGGGGAACGGGTCGCGCCCGTCCGTCACTCGCCCACGTCCCGCCCCCGCAGGTCATCCAGGGTCTCGCGGCGTACCAGGAGCCGGGCCAGGCCGTCCGCGACCGCGACGACCGGGGGGCGGCCCACCAGGTTGTAGGCCGAGGCCATCGAGACGTGGTAGGCGCCGGACGCCGGGACCGCGAGGACGTCGCCGGGGCGGATGTCGCCGGGGAGCGGGACGTCCTCCGCGAGGACGTCGCCGGCCTCGCAGTGGCGGCCGACCACGGTCATGGTGCGGGCCGGCACCGGTGAGGTGCGGCCCACGAGGCGGACCGTGTAGCGGACGCCGTAGAGGGCGGGGCGGGGGTTGTCGCTCATGCCGCCGTCGACGGCGACGAAGGTGCGGGTGCCGGTGGTCTTGACGGCCAGGACGCGGTAGAGGGCGACGCCCGCCGGGCCCGCGATCCAGCGGCCGGGCTCGACCGTGAGGCGGGGGACCGGGAGGTCGGCGTGGGCGCAGCGGAGGGAGAGCTCGGCCGTCACCCGTTCGGCGTATGCGCGGGGGTCGATGGCGTGGTCGCCGTCGCGGTAGGCGATGGCGAAGCCGCCGCCGAGGTCGAGTTCGGGGAAGGTGACGCCGTGCACGTCGCGCAGGCGCTCCAGCAGGGAGACCATGCGGCGGACGGCCGTGACGTACGGGTTCACGGAGGCGATCTGGGAGCCCAGGTGGCAGTGCAGGCCGACGAGTTCGAGGCGCGGCTGGCCCAGGACCCGGGCCACCGCCTCCTCCGCCTCGCCGCCCGCGACGGGCAGGCCGAACTTCTGGCCCTCCATCCCGGTCTGTACGGCCACGTGCGCACCGGCCGTCACGCCCGGCACGACGCGTACCAGGACGCGCTGGCGTGAGCCCGCGGGCACCAGGGAGGCGATGCGGGCGATCTCGCAGGTGCTGTCGATGACGATGCGGCCCACGCCCAGGCGCAGGGCGGTGCGCAGGTCCTCGGGGCTCTTGGCGTTGCCGTGCAGGACGATGCGCTCGGCGGGGAAGCCTGCGTGGGCGGCGAGTTCGAGCTCGCCGGCCGAGCAGACGTCCAGGTGGAGGCCCTCCTCGGCGATCCAGCGGATCATGGCGCGGGAGAGGAAGGCCTTGCCGGCGTAGGCGACGTCGGCGCCGGGCAGGGCGGCCTTCCAGGCGCGGGCGCGGGCCCGGATCTCGCCCTCGTCGACGATGTAGGCGGGGGTGCCGAAGCGGTCGGCGAGTTCGGCGAGCGGGACGCCTCCGACGGCCGGGGCGCCGCCCGGGAACGGCTCGGTGAAGGACGCGGGCCAGACGGGAGAGGTGGCGGGAGAGGACTGGTGCGGCAGCCGGGGCGCGGCGGCGGAGGCAAGGGGAAGCGACACGAAGGGCCTCCTTCGGGTGGTGCGGTGGCCAGTGGTGCGGTACGGGGGTCCGGACGAGAAGGTCAGGCGGGGGTGACCGGCAGCAGCTCGGGGCCTTCGGGGAGGGACGTCACGGCGGGGGCCGTCAGCTGCGGGTCCACGGAGACGAGGGCCACGCCGAGGGGTTCGGCCAGGGCCCGTACCGCGGGGAGGGCGAGGCGCACGGAGTCGGCTCCGGGGCCCAGGCAGTCGAGGAGGGCCCGCCCGGAGGTGAAGGCGACGGCCGTGCGGGAGCCGAGGGGGGTGCGGAAGACGCGCAGTGCGTAGCCGCCGCGGCAGCGCCGTACGGGAACGTACAGGGGCTCGGGGGCGCGCCGGGCGGGCTGCGGATGTGAGGGTTCGCCGTCGTCGGCGAGGGAGGCGTCGCCGGTGATGTCGCTGATGACGGCTGCGACTGCGGCCGCTTCGGAAGGGGTACGGCTGAGATGCATGACGGTCCTCGGGAGGTGTGGGAGCTGCGTCGCTCACGCTATGCCCGGAGCTGTGCCGGACGAGCGCCTCCTTGACAGCCTGTTGACCCTGCCCGGTGCACCCTTGACGGCTCGTTGACGTGGGCCTGTGAATGGGCCTGTGACGGAGCCTGTGCCGAACGCGGACGGTTGCCACCGCCTTCCAGTCTGGGGCGGGCGACGGCATTCCGCATGCCGGGCCGGGGCCCGTCCTGCACCACCGGAAACAGCGCGGCAGCACAGCAAGAACGCAGCAGCAACCAGGAGGAAGAGTGACGGCAACGAAACCCGCCGACGAGACCGGCGACGCGAGCGGATTCCGGGCCGCACGGGATTTCCTGCTCGCCCACCGCGAGGACTACAAGGCGGCGTACGAGGGGTTCGTCTGGCCGCGGCCCGAGGCGTTCAACTGGGCGCTCGACTGGTTCGACTGCATCGCCGAGAACAACGACCGCACCGCGCTGTGGATCGTCGAGGAGGACGGCAGCGAGGAGCGCCACTCCTTCGACGCCCTGCGCCGCCGCTCGGACCGGGTGGCCAACTGGCTGCGCGGCCAGGGGGTACGGGCCGGCGACCGCATCCTCGTCATGCTCGGCAACCAGGCCGAGCTGTGGGAGACGGCCCTGGCCGCCATGAAGCTGCGTGCCGTCGTCATCCCGGCCACCCCGCTGCTGGGCCCCGTCGACCTCGCCGACCGCATCGCGCGCGGCGGCGCGCGGCACGTGGTCGTCCGGGCCGAGGACACCGCCAAGTTCGCGGACGTGCCGGGTGATTACACGCGCATCGCAGTCGGGGCCGCCCCGCCCGGCGGGCAGTGGCTCGCCTACGAGGACTCGGCCGCCGCCCCCGCCGGTTTCACCCCCGACGGGCCCACCCGGGCCGGCGACCCGCTGCTCCTCTATTTCACCTCCGGCACCACCGCCCGCCCCAAGCTCGTCGAGCACACCCATGTCTCGTACCCCGTGGGTCACTTGACCACCATGTACTGGATCGGTCTGCGGCCCGGCGACGTCCACCTCAACATCTCCTCGCCCGGCTGGGCCAAGCACGCCTGGTCCAACCTCTTCGCCCCCTGGAACGCCGAAGCCACCGTCTTCGTGCACAACTACACCCGCTTCGACGCCGCGCGTCTCATGGCCGAGATGGACCGCTGCGGCGTCACCACCTTCTGCGCCCCGCCCACCGTGTGGCGCATGCTCATCCAGGCCGACCTCGGCGCGCTGGGCGCCCCGCCCCGCGAGGCCGTCTCCGCGGGCGAACCGCTCAACCCCGAGGTGATCGAGGCGGTACGGCGCTCGTGGGGAGTGACCATCCGCGACGGCTTCGGCCAGACCGAGACCACGGTCCAGGTCGCCAACCCGCCCGGCCAGCTGCTCAAGACGGGCTCCATGGGCCGGCCCACCCCCGGCTTCAGCGTCGTCCTGCTGGACCCGCACACCGGGGAGCCCGGCGACGAGGGCGAGATCGCCGTCGACCTCTCGGCCCTGCCGGTCGGTGTGATGACCGGGTACGCGGGCGACCCGGAGCGCACGGCCGAGGCGATGGAGGGCGGTTACTACCGCACCGGGGACATCGGGGCGCGGGATGCGGACGGGTACATCCGCTATGTCGGGCGCGCCGACGACGTGTTCAAGTCCAGCGACTACAAGATCTCGCCCTTCGAGCTCGAAAGCGCCCTCCTCGAACACGAGGCCGTGGCCGAGGCCGCGGTCGTCCCCGCGCCCGATCCCCTGCGGCTGTCCGTGCCCAAGGCCTACGTCGTCCTCGCCGAGGGGTGGGAGCCCGGCCCGGAGACGGCCGCGGCCCTCTTCGCCCACTCGCGGGCCGTGCTCGCCCCCTACAAGCGCGTCCGCCGCCTGGAGTTCGCGGACCTGCCCAAGACCGTCTCCGGCAAGATCCGCCGCATCGAGCTGCGCGAACGCACCGCGCAGGGCGACGGAACGGCCGAGTACCGCGAGGAGGACCACCGGTGAGCGCTCCCACGCCCTCCTACGCGGCGGGGCCCACGGACACCCCGCTGCTGGAGGAGACGATCGGCGCCAACCTGGCCCGCACGGTCGCGGCCCACGGGGACCGCGAGGCGCTCGTCGACGTCCCGGGCGGACGCCGCTGGACGTACGCGGAGTTCGGGCGGGCGGTCGAGGAGGTCGCGCTCGGGCTGCTCGCCAAGGGGGTGGCCAAGGGCGACCGGGTCGGCATCTGGGCCGTCAACTGCCCGGAGTGGGTGCTGGTCCAGTACGCCACCGCCCGCATCGGCGCCGTCATGGTCAACGTCAACCCCGCCTACCGGGTGCACGAACTGGACTACGTGCTGCGGCAGGCGGGCATCTCGCTGCTCGTCGCCTCCGTCGAGCACCGCACCAGCGACTACCGGCGCATGGTCGAGCAGGTGCGCGCCGGCTGCCCGGCCCTGCGCGACGTCGTCTACATCGACGACCCGACCTGGACCGGGCTCGTCGAGCTCGGCCGGAGCACCGACCCGGCCCGGCTGGCCGCGCGCGAGGCGGGCCTGCACTGCGAGGACCCGGTCAACATCCAGTACACCTCGGGCACCACGGGCTTCGCCAAGGGGGCCACGCTCTCCCACCGCAACATCCTCAACAACGGCTATTTCGTGGGCGAGGCCCTCGGCTACACCGCGGAGGACCGCATCGCGCTGCCCGTGCCCTTCTACCACTGCTTCGGCATGGTCATGGGCAACCTCGCGGCCACCTCGCACGGCGCCTGCATCGTCGTGACGGCCCCGTCCTTCGACGCCACTGCCGCTCTGCACGCCGTCGAGCGCGAGCACTGCACGTCGCTGTACGGCGTCCCGACGATGTTCATCGCCGAGCTCGCCCTGCCGGACTTCGCCACGTACGACCTGTCGTCGCTGCGCACCGGGATCATGGCCGGATCGCCCTGCCCGGCGGAGGTGATGAAGCGGGTGGTGGCGGAGATGCACATGGCCGAAGTCGCCATCTGCTATGGCATGACGGAGACCTCGCCGGTCTCGACGCAGACGGGCCGGGGCGACGACCTGGAGCGGCGCACCGGGACGGTGGGGCGGGTGCTGCCGCACGTCGAGGTGAAGGTCGCCGACGCCGCGACGGGCGAGGCCGTGCCGCGCGGGGAGCCGGGGGAGCTGTGCACCCGGGGGTACTCGGTGATGCTCGGCTACTGGAACGACCCGGAGCGGACGGCCGAGGCGATCGACGGCGAGCGCTGGATGCACACCGGCGACCTGGCGGTGATGGACGAGGACGGCTACGTCCGGATCGTCGGCCGCATCAAGGACATGATCATCAGGGGCGGGGAGAACGTCTACCCGCGGGAGATCGAGGAGTTCCTGCACACCCACCCGAAGATCGCCGACGTGCAGGTCGTCGGGGTGCCGGACGAGAAGTACGGCGAGGAGATCATGGCCTGCGTGATCCTGCGGAACCCGGCGGACACCCTCAGCCGCGAGGAGCTCGCGCGCTTCTGCCGGGGGAGGCTGGCGCACTACAAGGTGCCGCGGTACGTGCGGATCCTGGAGACGTTCCCGATGACGGTGAGCGGCAAGGTGCGCAAGGTGGAACTGCGCGCCGTGGGCGCCCCGTAAGGGGCGCGGGGAACTGCGCGACGAGCCACGACGCGCCCGCAGCCGACGATCCCGCGGCTTCTTCGGCCGCGGGCCGGTGGGTGTTGCTCGCACAGTTCCCCGCGCCCCTGGAGGGGCGCCGCCCCTACGGGGCGGCCTTCACCAGCTCGTCCGCCCAGTCGTTCAGCGGCTGCGGCGTCCCGGCGAGGTCCAGGACGAAGAGCGGCAGACACAGGTCGTCGGCGCGGCAGCGGGCGTCCGGCGCATACCCGGCCAGGGAGAAGCAGACGGAGGCCGCGGAGTCCAGGAGGCCGTGCAGCCACAGGCATTCGACGTCGCGCAGCGTGGTGGGGAGGGTCGTCGGGTCGACCCGGGCGACGAGGCCGGTGGCGCGCAGATCCACTCCCGCCACGGCGGGGGCCGGGCAGCTGCCGGGGCGGCGCACGTCGGTGAAGCCGAGCCAGCGCAGGTAGCGTTCGGCCGCCATGACGGCATCGCGTTCGGTACGGATGGCGACGGGCCGGAAGGCGGGGCGCGTCCCGGTCCGCGGCCCGTGCGCCGGCGGTTCGTCCGGTGCGGCGGCCTCGTCGTCCGGCACCGGCAGCCGCATCACGGCGCCGCACGAGCAGCCGAACTCCGGCCGCGGCCACTGGCCCTCGCGGTCGCAGGTGGTGCAGCGCACCGAGACCCAGGAGTCCCGCCAGGTGCGGTGCCCGAGTAACTCGGGTGCCGCGTCCGGCAGGACCGGCAGGGTGAGCGGAGCGCCGCAGGCGCAGGGGAAGGTGGGCGGGGTGAAGGAGTGCTCCCGGTGGCACGTGGGGCAGTGCACCGGCACGCTCTTGGCCATCTTCGGCTCCAGCGGGGTATGGAGAGCGGGGTATGGGACCCCATCGTCCACGATGCGGAGCGGCAGGGGGAGCGAATCGGCAAGCGGGTCCGCGCCCCTGCTGGCGGAGCGTTCATGCCTTGGTCAAAGGTTCACCGGTTCGGGGGTGGGTTCGAACTCCCTGACGGAGTGGATCTCCTGGCCGTGCGGGGTGTCGGCCTCCCGTTCGATCATGATCTCGACGAGTACCGGCCGGGACGTCGCCACGGCCTCCTTGCGGGCCCACTCGATCGCCGGGCGGATGCCGGCCGGGTCGGTGACGCGACGGCCGGAACAGCCGTAGGCCTCCATGATCTTGACGCTGTCCGTGCCCGTCCCGTCGTAGTGGATGTCGACCTGGTAGTTCATCCCGTAGCCGACGGAGGCCTGGCGGATCAGGCCCAGATACGTGTTGTTGAGCATGATCAGGACGAGCGGCACGTCGTACTGCGCCGCCACGGCCAGCTCCTCCACCGTGTACTGGAAGCCGTAGTCGCCGACGATGCCGACCACTTCGGTGCCGCCGCGGCCCATGCCCTCCAGCGCCTTCTTGACGCCGATGGCGGCGGGGAGCTCCCAGCCGAGCGGCCCGGCCTGGCCGCACACCTGGTAGCGGCGGGGCAGATGGGCCTTCTGGTGCTGGCCGCCCCAGATCTGGTAGAGGCCGATGGCGGTGACGAAGTAGGTGTCCTCGCCGAAGACCTCGTTGATCTCCTTGTAGACGCGGGGCGCCTTGACGGGCACGTCGTCGAAGTCCTCGCGACGGGTGAGGGTGCGCTTGAGCTCGCGGCAGCGCGCCGTCCAGGCGGCGGTACGGGGCCGGGCGCCGCGGGCCCGGGCCGCGTCGAGCAGGGCGGCGAGGAAGAGCCGGGCGTCGGAGACGATGCCGAGGTCCGGTGCGATGACCCGGCCGAGCTGGGTGGGTTCGACGTCGACGTGGACGAACGTGCGGTCGCCGCGGTAGACGGCGGTGTCCGCCCCGGTGTGCCGGTCGCCGAAGCGGGCGCCCACGGCGAGGACGAAGTCGGCCTCCAGGAACGAGGCGTTGGCGTAGCGCTGCGAGGTCTGGATGCCGGTGGTGCCCAGGTGCAGCTCGTGGTCGTCCTCGATGACGCCCTTGCCCATCAGGGTCACCTGGAAGGGCACCCGGAGGTGCTCGACCAGTGCCCGCAGCTCCGCCGCCGCGTCGGCCAGGATCACCCCGCCGCCCGCCAGGACCAGCGGCCGCTCGGCGGCGAGCAGCAGGTCCAACGCGGCCTCGACGCGCGGCGGATGGGGCACGACGGGCGCGACGGGCAGCCGGGTGTCGAGGGCGGGGTCGTACACGATCTCGCGCCGGGCGATGTCGACCGGGATGTCGACGAGCACCGGCCCCGGCCGCCCGGAGCGGGCGGTCCGGAACGCCTCGCGGAGGATCCAGGGGACCTGCGCCGCCTCCTTGACCTGCACGGCCCACTTGGTGACGGGTTGCGCGACGCCGACGATGTCGACGGCCTGGAAGGCCTCTTGGTGCAGTTTGGTGGAGACGGCCTGGCCGGTGATGCACACCATCGGGATCGAGTCGGCGAAGGCGGTGTAGAGGCCGGTGACGAGGTTGGTGCCGCCGGGGCCGGAGGTGGCGATGGCGACGCCGGGCCGGCCGGTGGTCCGGGCCCAGCCGTCGGCCATGTGCGCGGCGCCCTCCTCGTGGCGGACGATGAGGTGGTCGATGCCGCCGAGTCGGTGCATCGCCTGGTAGAGGGGGAGGACGGCGGCGCCGGGGCAGCCGAAGGCGATGCCGACGCCCTCGTCCTTGAGGATGTGCACGGCGGCGTGCATGGCGGGCATGGTGGGCACGGTCACTCCTCGGGTGAGCCGGATGAGCCGGGCGAGCCGGCCGGGATGCCGGAGAGCCGTTCCACCCCGCGCAGCAGGGCGGAGTGGTCCAGGGCGCCGTCCCCCTGCGCGCGGAGCGCGGCGACCAGCCCCGCGACCACGCCGCCGACGGGGAGCGCGGCCCCGGCCTCGCGGGCGGCGGCGGTGACGATGCCCATGTCCTTGTGGTGCAGGTCGATCCGGAACCCCGGGGCGTACGTGCGGTCGACGAAGTTGCGCCGCTTGCGCGCGAGGACCGTCGAGCCGGCGAGGCCGCCCGCGAGGACGTCGAGGGCGGCGTCGAGGTCCACGCCGGACTTCCGGAGGAAGACGACGGCCTCGGCGCAGGCCTGGAGGTTGACGGCGACGATCAGCTGGTTGGCGGCCTTGACGGTCTGGCCGGAACCGGGGGTGCTGCCGCAGTGGACGACGGTGGTGCCGAGCGCCGCGAACAGCGGCTCGGCGGCGCGGAAGTCGTCCGCCGGGCCGCCGGCCATGACGGAGAGCGAGCCCTCGACGGCTCCGGCCTCCCCTCCGGAGACGGGGGCGTCGAGGAAGCGGACACCCCTGGCGGCGCTGGCGGTTGCGAGGCGGGCGGCGGTGGCGGGGGAGACGGTGGACATGTCGATGAAGAGGGTGCCGGGGGCGGCGTGGGCCAGTACCTCCTCGGCGACGGCCGCGACGTCCGGGTCGGCGGGGAGCATGGTCACGACGACGTCCGCGCCGCGGACCGCGTCGGCGACGGAGCCGGCCGGGGTGCCGCCCGCGGCGGCGAGGCGGTCGAGCTTGTGCTGTTCGAGGGTGTAGCCCGTGACCGGGTGACCGGCCTTGAGGAGGTTCTCGGCCATGGGGGAGCCCATGATGCCGAGTCCTATCCAGGCGATGCGCATGGCGTTCCTTCCCTTCCGTCGTCGGTGTGCGGGTGTGCAGGTGCTCCTCAGCGCAGCCAGCCGAACGCGTCCGCGCTCGGCCCGTCCGGCTTGTACTCCAGCCCGATCCAGCCCCCGTATCCGGCGTCCCGCACCCGCTGCACCGACTTCCCCAGCGGGAGCGCCCCCGTGCCGGGTGCGCCCCTCCCCGGTACGTCCGCGATCTGTACGTGTCCCGCGCTTGCCGCATGGCGGTCGACGACGGTCTCCAGGTCCGCCCCGCCCATCGCCACGTGGTAGAGGTCCAGCAGGACCTTCGTGTTGCCGAGCCCCGTCTCGGCGTTCACCGCCGCGGCCACCTCCGCCGCCCGGTCCGCGGTGACGATCGGATACTGCGGTGACTCGGCCGCGTTGAGCGCCTCGACCAGCAGTACGGCCCCGGCCCGGTCGGCGGCGCGGGCCGCGAACGCGAGGTTCTCCAGCGCGAGTTCGTCCTGTCCGGTGGCGGATGCGACGCGGTTCCCGTACAGCGCGTTGAGTGCCCGGCACCCCGTCGATTCCGCGAAGGCCGCGGCCACTTCCACGTTCGCACGGAACCGCTCCGACTCCGCACCCGGGAGCGACAGTGCGCCCCGGTCCGGGCCGGGCAGCCGGCCCGCGTAGAAGTTCAGGCCCACGAGCTGCGTTCCGGCGCGCTTCAACGCATCGCGCAGCGCCGCGAGTTCCGACGGCTGCGGCACCGGTTCCTCCGGCCAGGGCCACCACAGCTCCACCGCGTCGAATCCGGCGGCTGCGGCGGCCGCCGGCCGTTCGAGCAGCGGGAGTTCGGTGAAGAGGATCGACAGATTCACGTCGAAGCGGTCCATGAGCTTTGCCATCCTTCCGTATAGCGGAAGAAATTTTCTGTGAAGTGGAAGAGTGCTCGTGCTTCCCGGCGCTGTCAAGGCACCCTGGTACGCAGTAGGTTGACGGCGTGCGATTGCGAGCGGAGTTCACGACCGAGCCCTTCGACCTCGAGGAGCCCCCGCCCCATGCGGTGGCCGCCCGCGAGGCGGTGCAGGGTGCCGGGCTCGACGCGGTGGACGTCGGCCCGTTCGGCAACACGGTCGAGGGTGGGGCCGACGCCGTGCTCGCCGCCCTCGGCGAGGTGCTGCGCAGCTCGCTCGCCTCCGGGGCCACCCGGGTGTCGTTGCAGGTCAACGTCCTAGGCGACACAGGGGGACAGGAATCGTGAGCGACGAACACCCCTTCCGCGCCGCCGTCAGACCGCTCGTGGACGCCCTCGGCGGACAGCTGCTGGAGCCGGAGGCGGCCGGCGCCGACGACGTGGTGCTCTCGTGGGAGGGCAGCCCGGTCGTCGCCGTGCGCCTCCCGCACCTCGCGGACTCGCTGGACCGCATCCTGTCCGACCTGGAGCGCCGCCACGGTGTGCCCCTGGCCCAACTCGGCCGCAAGGAGAAGCAGTCCGTCGTCCGCAACCTGGAGGCGCGCGGCGTCTTCACCCTGCGGCACGGGGTCGAAACGGTGGCCGCTGCGCTGGGCGTGAGCCGCTTCACCGTCTACAACTACCTGAACAGGGAGTAGGCAAAGCCCGTCCCAGGTATTTCAACAAACTGTTGACGGTCCTCTTTCGCAGGCGTTAGCTGTGCCCAGCGAACGGAGGTCACCGTGACACCGAGTTCCGGGATCGGCCGCTTCAACGCGGCCGACACCACCACCGCCCTCGCCGCACTGCGCACCGTCTGCGCAAGTGACGCATGGGGCAAGGACGTTCTTGAGGGACGTCCCTATCCCGACACCGAGGCCCTGTTCGCGGCGAGCGACACCGCCGTGGCACGCCTCGGCGCCGCCGGCCTCGCCGAGGCGCTCGCCGGGCACCCGCCCATCGGCCGGCCGAAGCCCGGCGACCCCCGCTCCTCCCGCGAACAGCGCGGCATGGCAGGCGCTCCGGCCGGACTCCGCGCCGAGATGCTCGCGCTGAACCTCGCCTACCAGGAGAAGTTCGGGCACGTCTTCCTGATCTGCGCCACCGGCCGCAGCGCGGAGGAGATGCGGGACGCCGTCCGTAACAGAACCGACAACCCCCCGGAACGCGAACGCGAGATCGTGCGGGAGGAGCTCGCGAAGATCAACCGCTTGCGGCTCGCCCGGCTGGCCGGCACGGAAGGAGCGACCGTCTCCACGCACATCCTCGACACCGCGATCGGCCGCCCGGCCGCGGGCGTCGCGGTCGCCCTCTCGGTACGGGACGGCGGCGACACCGCCTGGCAGCCCCTCGGCACGTCGGCGACCGACCCCGACGGGCGCTGCAAGGACCTCCCCGCCCTCCCGGCGGACGCGGCCCACGCACGCCTGGTCTTCGCGACCGAACCCTGCGGCGCAGGCTTCTTCCCCGAGGTGGCCGTCGCCTTCGCCGTCGCCCCCGGCGAGCACTACCACGTACCGCTGCTGCTCAGCCCGTTCGGCTTTTCCGTCTACCGAGGGAGCTAGCCATGCCTGCGATGCTCGGCCAGAACCAGTACGGCAAGGCGGAGACCCGCGTCGTGCGGATCACCCGCGAGGGGGCCGTCCACCACATCCGAGACCTCAACGTCTCGGTCGCGCTCTCCGGCGACCTGGTCACGACCCACCTCACCGGCTCCAACGCCGACGTCCTGACCACCGACGCCATCAAGAACACCGTCTTCGCCTTCGCCAAGGCACACGGCATCGCCTCCGCCGAGCAGTTCGGCATGCGCCTCGCCCGGCACTTCGTCACGAGCCAGGAGGCGATCACCACCGCGCGGATCCACATCGAGGAGTACGCGTGGGAGCGGATCCCGCCCTCCGGCGCCCGCGAGGCGCGGCACTCCTTCGTGCGGGCGAACCGCGAGACCCGCACCGCGCAGATCGGTTACGACGGCGAGCGGTGGCAGATCGTCTCCGGGCTCACGGGCCTCACCGTCCTCAACTCCACCGACTCGGAGTTCCACGGCTACGTGAAGGACCGCTACACCACGCTCCAGGAGACCCGCGACCGGATCCTCGCCACCGAGGTCAACGCCCGCTGGCGGCACGGCGCGACGGACGAGGCGGGGCTCGCCGCCGCCGACTGGGACGGTTCCTACGCGCGGACGCGCGACCACTTGCTGCAGGCCTTCGCCGAGACGTATTCGTTCTCGCTCCAGCAGACGCTGTACGCGATGGGGGCGCTCGTCGTCGACCAGCGCCCCGAGATCGACGAGATCCGGCTCTCCCTTCCGAACAAGCACCACTTCCTGGTGGACTTGGAGCCGTTCGGGCTCAAGAACGAGAACGAGGTGTACTTCGCCGCCGATCGCCCCTACGGGCTGATCGAGGCGACCGTGTTGCGGGACGGTGCCGGGGCCGAGCTCACTGTTCTGTGACTGCGGCTGCGGGCCGTCGTCGGTTGCTCGCGCCCACGCGGCGGAGCCGCATATCGAAGCAGCCCCGCGCCCCTCACGGGGCTTGCCGAAAGGACTCACCGTGCGCATCGTCATCGAGAACTGCGCTGTCGCGACCGTGGACGCCCACGACACCGAGTACGCCTCGGGCCACGTCGTCGTCGCCGGCAACCGGATCGAATCCGTGGGTCCCGGACCCGCGCCCGGGCAGCCGGCCGGCCCCGTCCGGCGCGTCGACGGCACCGGGCACCTGGTCACGCCCGGCCTGGTCAACACCCATCACCACTTCTACCAGTGGCTCACGCGCGGCCTCGCCCAGGACGCCATCCTCTTCGACTGGCTGGTCGCCCTCTATCCCGTCTGGGCGCGCATCGACGAGGAGATGCTCTACGCGGCGGCCCGCGGCTCCCTGGCCATGATGGTCCGCGGCGGCGTCACCCTGGCCGTGGACCACCACTACGTCTTCCCCCGCGGAGCCGGCGACCTGCTGGGCGCCGAGATCCGCGCGGCCCGCGAACTGGGCGTGCGCTTCAGCCCCGCCCGCGGCTCGATGGACCGGGGGCAGTCGCAGGGCGGGCTGCCCCCGGACTTCGCCGTCGAGACCACCGAGGAGGCGCTGGCCGCCACCGAGGAGGCGATCGACGCCCACCACGACCCGTCCCCCGACTCCATGCTGCGCATCGGCGTCGCCCCCTGCTCGCCGTTCTCCGTCTCGACCGAACTGCTGCGGGAGGCGGCCGCCCTCGCCCGCCGCAAGGGCGTACGGCTGCACACCCACGGTTCGGAGTCGGTGGAGGAGGAGCAGTTCTGCAAGGAACTGTTCGGCATGGGACCGACCGAGTACCTGGAATCGACCGGCTGGCTCGGGGAGGACGTGTGGATGGCGCACTGCGTCCACATGAACGCCGCCGACATCGCGGCCTTCGCCCGCACCGGCACCGGCGTGGCGCACTGCCCGTCCTCCAACGCCCGCCTCGCGGCCGGGACCGCGCCCGTCCCCGCCCTGCTCGCCGCCGGCGTCCCGGTCGGGCTCGGCGTCGACGGCACGGCCTCCAACGAGTCGGGGGAACTGCACACCGAGCTGCGCAACACCCTGCTCGTCAACCGACTCGCGGGCGGCTCCGGGGCATTGACGGTACGTCAGGCGCTGCGGATGGGCACGTACGGCGGTGCCCGGGTGCTGGGTAGGGCGGCGGAGACCGGGTCGCTGGAGGCGGGCAAGCTCGCGGACCTGGTGCTGTGGAAGCTGGACGGGCTGGGCCACTCCACCATCGCCGACCCCGTCGCCGCGCTGGTGCTGGGAGCCCCCGCGCCCGTCACCCTCTCCCTCGTCGACGGGCGCCCGGTCGTGGAGAACGGGCGGCTGGTCACCGCCGACGAGGAGGTCATCGCCCGCGAGGCCCGCGACCAGGCCCGCCGCCTCGCGCGGATCGCCGCAGGCTAGGGGGTGTCCGATGGGTCAGCACAGGCCCCGCGACGCTCCCCCAGCTACCTCCCCCAGCTACCGCTGGGGGTGCCCCCA